>DATBHD010000233.1:0-45628 GCA_036557635.1 Gemmatimonadaceae bacterium | reverse complement strand
GGCAGCGGTGATGCGGCGCGATCCGCCCAGCGGGATCGGCCAACCGACGCGATGCGCCGCCACGGCGAGCACGAGCGCGAACGCCGACGTGCCCGCGTGTGTGAGCGGCTGAATGGCGTGGGCGGCGATTCCGCCGAGCAGCGCGCGTCCATGTGCTCCGGAAAAGCGACGGCGCGCCAAGCTGCTCATCGACCACATACCGCGGAGCCCAAAGCGGGCGAGCAGGAACGGATGGGCCGGCACGTGCGGCGGCGCCAGCGCGTCGATCGCCAGCTGGGGCCAGCGTCGAACGAATGGCGCCACGAACGAGCGGTAGGCGGCCGCGTCCTCGCCGAGAGCGCGCGCGGTAGTGTCGACGTCGCGCATGAGCAGCGCCGGTCGATCGTGGTCGAGTGGATGCGCCAACGCTATCGGCGGCTCGATCCACTCGAGGCCGTGATCGCCGAGCGGAAGCGCCGCGAAGAGCGGCGACGCGGCGGCGAGCGGATGCACCGCCGAACAGACATCGTGCGCGAAGCCCGGCAGGGTGAGCTCTTCGGTGCGCGCGCCGCCGCCGATCGTCGTCGCGCCCTCCAGCACGAGGACCGAGAGACCAGCGCGCGCGAGAACGATGGCGGCGGCCAGGCCATTCGGTCCGGAGCCGACAACGATCGCGTCATAGGCGCTCATGCGAGTGAAACACTCATGACGCGACGGAGGGCTTGATGGGAGAGGGCCCGTCGAGCGTTGTGAACGGAGTGGTCTGGTGCACGTATGCAAGTACTTGTACGAGGCCGCTCGGGAAAGGCGACAATCGCGGTTCAGAGCCTCGGGTCCACCGGCTCACTCTCCAACGCCAGCACGCCGAACACGCACTCGTGCACGCGACGCAGCGGCTCGCCGCGCACGAATCGCTCGAGCGCCTCGATACCGAGTGCGAACTCGCGCAACGCTAGCGACCGCTTGATGGAAAGACCACGAGTGCGCAGGCGATCGAGATTCGCCGCCAGCGTGTATTCGGGTCCATAGATGATTCGCAAATACTCACGACCACGGCACTTCACCGCCGGCTGCGCGAGGCCGCGGCGTCCGCGCGCCACGAAGCCCAGCGGTTTGACGACCATCCCTTCCCCGCCTCGCTCCGTGAGCTCCCGCCACCATTCGACTCCGGCCGCCTCACTCTCCGGGTCCGTGACATCGACGACGCGATAGCGCGTCGCGAGGAGAATCTCGGACCGGCCCAGGTCGGCGATTGTCGACATGTGCCATACGTGATCCTTGTCGGTGTGAACGGCGCCTTCGGTCGCGAGAATGTGAAAGGCCGCCAGCCGCAGGTCGTTCACACTCGTCACTGGCCACGAGTACCGGGTGTACGCCGTCGTGTAGAGGGACGCCAACTCCTCCCGCTCCTTGTAATGCGATACCAGAGCATGCTCGACAACACCGCGACCTTCGGCGGCGGCGAGGACGAGATTGGCCTCGCCGAGCGCGGCGCGGGCGGCGGCACCGACAGGGGCGTACTGTTGCCGAATCAGCTGCTGCGCCTTCGCGGACCACGGCATGAGCTCACAGTCGAGGCACACCCAGTCGGTACGGAGGCGCGTCCAGAGATCGGCCTCGTCGCAGGCGAGCCTAACGACGCTCAGAAGCTCGCGTTCGAGCGCGGTATCGTCAAAGAAGCGCCTTCCGGTACGCGTGTAGACGATGCCGTTGCCTTCGCCGACCACGCCAAAGCGCCGCCGGGCCGCGTCCTCGTCCCGGCAGAGCACGACGACGGCGCGCGAGCCCATGTGCTTCTCTTCGCAGACAACTTTCGGCACTCCGTTGTGGCGGAAGTAGTCGAATGCCTGCTTCGGGTGCTCGAGAAAACCACCCTCACGCGACGTCTCGCATGGGGACATCGTCGGCGGAAGATAGATGAGCCACTTTGGATTGGCGGCAAAGCGACTCATGACCTCGAGCGCCGCAATGCCGTTCTCCTCCCTGATCGTGACATTGTGGTGCAGCCGCGTGTTGACGATGCGCTTGCCGGTGACGTCGGCAATGTCGAGCACGTCGTCGAGGCGCTGTTGCGCCGTCAACGCAGCTCCCGCGGCGGTGTCGGATGGCGCGAAGGGCCGCGAAGGCTCCGCGTAGACGCGTCGCGCCGCCACCGAGACAAGCTCCTCCTCGGGATATCTGAGCGCCGTTAGGCGGCCACCGAACACACAGCCGGTGTCGATGTTGATCGTTCGGTTCAGCCATTCCGGCTCGGGTACCGGGGTGTGACCGTACACCACCATCGCCGGCCCGCGATACTCGCTCGCCCAGTTGTAGCGAATGGGCATACCGAATTCGTCGGTCTCGCCCGTCGTCTCTCCGTAGAGCGCGAACTCGCGAACCTTGCCCGAGCCACGACCCTGCATCTCCGCCTTCAATCCAGCGTGCGCGACAACCAGCTTCCCGTCGTCGAGTACATAGTGGCTCACGAGATCGTCGATGAAGTTCGCCACCTGATCTCGGAATTCCGCCGATTCGTTCTCGAGCTGCGCGAGCGAATCCTGCAGGCCGTGCGTGATGCGGACATCGCGCCCACGCAGCTTTCGCAACAGCTTGACGTCGTGGTTGCCCGGCACCGCGAGGGCGTGGCCCGCGGCGACCGTATGCATAACGAGACGGAGGACGTCGGCAATCCGCGGGCCACGATCGACGAGGTCGCCGAGGAAAATGAGCTTGCGCTCCAGCGGATGCGACCAGACGCCGGCCGCGTCTTCGGCGTAGCCGAGCGTATGGAGCAATGCGGTGAGCTCGTCGCCGCACCCGTGAACGTCGCCGATGATGTCGAAAGGACCGTGATCGGCTCGTCGATTGTTCCAGAGCGGCTCGCGTCTGATCGTAACAGCGTCGATCTCCTCGATCGATCGCAACACATGAACGTGACGGAACCCCTCACGCTGAAGGTTTCGCAGCGCGCGATGCAGCTGGCTCCGTTGTTGTCGAATGACGTGCGGCCCGAACGTGCGGTCGGCACGTTCTCGATTCCGCTCTCGGCACACGTGCTCGGGGACGTCGAGCACGATCGCAACGGGCAGGACGTGATATCGACGCGCCAGCTCCACGAGCGGTTTCCGGGCCTCCGCTTGTACGTTGGTCGCGTCGACGACCGTGAGCAGTCCCGCCTCCAGCCGCTTCGCGGCGATGAAGTGCAACACCTCGAAGGCGGGACTCGATGCCGCCTGACTGTTCTCATCATTCGACACGAGTCCGCGACAGAAGTCCGATGACAGCGACTCGAACCGGCCGAAATGTTTGGCGGCGAAGCTCGACTTCCCGGACCCCGACGCGCCGATGAGTACGATCAGGGAAAGCTCCGGGATGGTGACGTTAGCGTCGGCCATTCTCGTTCCGCGTGAAGACCGCCATCTGTGTTGGCGACCCGAGGTCGGTGTCTTCTGGCCCGACGTTCACGAAGCGGACGCTATAGCCGAATCGCTGTGCGATGCGCGTTGCCCACGCGTGAAATTCACCCCGCGACCACTCGAATCGATGATCCCGATGGCGGAATATTCCCGCCGGAAGCGTCTCCCATCGCACGTTGTACTCGGCGTTAGGCGTCGTGATCGCGATCGTTCCCGGGCGAGCGTACTCGAAGACAGTCCGTTCGAACGCGGCGAGGCGCGGTGGATCGAGGTGTTCGATCACTTCGACAACAGCCGCCGCGTCGAAACCCGTGAGCCGCGCGTCGCGATACATGAGCGAGCCGTGCACGAGCCGAATTCGTTCGCGCTGCTTTGGCGGCATCCGCTCGAGCCTCAGGCGTCTCGCCGCCGACTCGAGTGCACGATACGAGACGTCCATGCCAACGATTTCCTCGACGCTTCGCTCGGCGAGGAGGAGCGTGAGCAGCCGCCCCTCGCCGCAACCGAGATCGAGTACGCGCTTCGCGCCGCTTCCCTTGAGGACCGCCAGTACCGTTGCGAGTCGCTGATCGTTCAGGCTGAGCTCGCGCTCCGGTTCGGGAATCTCAAGTAGCGTGTCGTCCCCCTCCCGGTCTTCGACATCGGGTGACTCCTCCGCCGTCAGGCGCGAGATCGCTTCGTCGACAAGGCTTCGTCGGTGGCGAAGGTATCGCCTCGCGATCGCGTCACGCTCGGGATGCGTCGCGAGCCAGCCTTCGCCATGACGGAGCAGCTTCTCCACCTCGTCGTCTCCGACCCAATAGTGCTTCTCGTCGTCGAGCACCGGAATGAGAACGTAGAGGTGCGTCAGCACTTCACGTAGACGCTTCGTCGCCTCGAGCTCGACCGTGAAATACCAGCTCGGCTCCTGCATCGAACCGTCGATCGCATGCTGCGTCGCGCCGACCTTGTAGCCTAACGGCTCGAAGAGCCGACGCAAAAACGCTTCGCCCGGCCGGCATGGCAACACCGCAATCCGAACCCGCAGAGGAATTGGCGTGTCGGCCAGCTCGGGCCGCTCGCGACTCCGGCCGGCGAGCGCGCTGCCGAGTACGTCGGAAATCGCAACGCTGAGAAGGGAGCTGGCGACGTACGGCCGGTCGTTGACGTATTGATCGAGCGCGCCGCCGTGCCCCAGCTGTCGCCCTCTAACGAGCGTCACTGGGTCGACGTCGAGTAGCAACGCCGCTGTGCACAGCTTCTCCGACACTTCCGGATAGAAGATGTGCACGCGCCCAAACGACTGATTGAACGACTGCGCCCGTGAAGGATTTTTGTGCAACAGGTAACCGAGATCGGTCGCCGGCACATGCGTCGTGCTGATGGTCAGCAGCATTCCAACTCTCTCAAGTGTCCTCTCGGCGCGCCACCCAGATCTGTTCCCGGCCATACGCCCGTGGCGCGCCCCGAAAATCTGACAGTTCCTCCTCGATCGCGAAACCACTCAGCTCGAGGAGGTGCTGCATCTCGAAACGATAGATCCACCGCATCTCGAGCCTCTCCTCCTCGTCGCGCAGGGCTTTCCCGTCGGCGCCTATCTCTCGAAAGCGCCAGCGCTCGACCAGGCGCTGCTCGACGTGATCGTTCAGCCGCTCCAGGACGTCGATCGTGACTGGCCGTCCGGTAACTGGGTGCGTAATCGGGTTGATGTCGCGGACCGCCGTTGATCTCTCGTTCACAAGCAGGTCGAGACGCGGATCGAAGACGTCGATGATCAACCGCCCGCCGGCCCGGAGATGCCGCCGAAGACAGCCTAACGAGCGCCGCTGCTGGTCGACGCCCAACAGCACTTGAAACGCGCGAAAAGGAATGATCGCGAGCGCGAACCGTTCGTCGAGCGCGAAATCGGTCATGTCGCCGAGGACGAACCGCGCGCGCGCGGAAACCTCGGGGCGCTCCCGGTGACGTTTGCGCTCCGCCTGCTCGAGCATCGCCGGCGTGAGATCCAACCCGACGACGTCGACGCCCGCCCGCGCGACGGGCCAACTCACGCGGCCCGTGCCGCATGCGACTTCCAGCACGGGTCCACCACTCGCGCGCGCACATGATACGTAGAAATCGATCTCACCGGGAAAGCCGAGCGTCCGGACGTCGTACGTCTCGGCGTTCAAGCCTCCTTCGGAGTAGAAAGGTCGGGTCATGGTAGAAGAGAGGTGAGGGGTAAAGGGCACTGGGGGCTAGAGAAAGACTCGGGAGCGACAACGTCCCTAGCCCCTACTCCCCTAGCCCCCGTTCCCTCCGGCAAAGCCGCTGATCAATTCCGGCGTCGCCGTATCGAAACCAACAACGTCGAGCATTCCTGAATCGTTAGGATCCGCGATGCTGAACCCGTTCGACGTCATGCCGACCACTACGAGCTTGGCGGGAATGCCCATGCGCTCCCGATACTCGCGGAGCGCCTGCGCCGGATGAATGCTTCCGGCCCAGGTCTCGCTGTCCGTGTAGATGACGAACACGTCCACTGCCCAGCGGTGCTTCAGCGCCTCCACCATCGGGAGCGCGCAGTCCGTTCCGCCGAACGGCAACGCTTCGGTCATCTTCACGACGTCATCCAACCGCTGCCGCGGCGAGATCGCGACCGGCGTTAGGCCACTGTTATTTCGAATAGACTTCACGCGAGCGTCAGCGAGCGTGAACGCGACGAACCGATGATCCGGCTCGCGCGCCGCCGTCACGAGCGCCATCGCCGCCGACGCCTCGCGGCACGACAGAAACGGCATCCCGTGCACCGGTGTCGCCATCGAGCCCGAGACGTCCAGCGCCAGCAGCACGCGCTTGCCCGTCGACGTCGCGTTCTCGAACGCCAGGTAGAAGGCGCCATCCAGCGCGTCCACCACCTGGCTCACCGGACTCCACACACCACTCCCCCGCGCGCCGTGGCCAGCCGCGTAGGTCTTGAGCGCGGCCAGGAGCGCCAGCGGATGGACGCGCGCCCGGCGGATCGCCGCGCGCTCGTTCAGCCGCGCGACGACCATGCGCACGGCATCGCTGCCGGGAACAAGCAATCCAACTTTGCTCATCACGCCGAGGTTCCGCACGAGCGCGGTGAGCGGCATCCGATCCAGCAATGCCTCCCACACGACGGCGTGCGTGAGCAGCTCCGTCGGCACCATCTCGCGCGTCAACCGATAGATCCGGATGATGCGCGCCGCGTCGTTAGGTGCCATGTGACGCAGCGCCTGCACCGCCTCGACGCGCTCCATGAACTCGAGGTCGGCGCCCCCCTTGAGCTCGATCACTCCCTCCCACCCCTTCACCGCGTAGCGAAAGAGCAGCTCGTGCGTCACCGTCGGCGCCTTCGGGTGGGCGAGACGCAGCGCGTCGCGGTGCGCCCACCCGTCTCGCGTCCGATACTTCAACAGCTGATACGCCAGGTCCGACGGCGCCTGACGAGTGTACCAGCGAGCGACCGCGGTACGGACGCCGCGTCCCCAGCCACGAAACGCGCGCACGAACTCCAGCCAGTGGAAGAGATGCGTCCCGGTGCGCGCCACCGCGGGGAGCGCGGTGAGTGCCAGGGCGCGCGTGACGTCGTTCCCGAGACCGGACGCCATCGCGAGGACGAACAGCGCCGGATCGTTCTTCGGCGCGCGGCCCGCGGTGCTGATCTCGACGACGCGGCTCACGACGCGGGGACCGTCCTCGGCGATGCACTCGACGATGCTTTGCGCGTTCTCGCGCGTCAGCGCCCGCTCGGCGACGTAATACGTTCCGCCTTCCGTGCCGAGGATGAGGAAGCGATCGAGTCGCGTCCACTTGTCGACGGCCCAGGCATATCCGCCTGCCGAGTTGGGGACCTGATCGCTGTTCGGAATCGGCTCTGCCTGCGGCGTGACGAGATGCCGGAGGCGAGTCGCGAAGTGCTTCGAGAGATGCTGCATACTGGCCTCCATGTGAAGGTGAGTAGTTGTGTAAGTGCGCGCTGTCCAGCGCGCGGGCTTCGTGTTCGTGAAAGCTCCTGGTGATTTGCCGCAGAGGAGCTCCAGGAGTTCAGATGCCGAAAGGAGTTCTCCCCCGCGTTCGATGCGGCAACGCGCAATCATGCTGCGTGCTCGGCAGCGGATAAGTATTTGCGCTGGCTCCCCTAACGACTGGGGACATCTCTGGAATAAGAGGTCGATAACCCAGCAGCCTCGACCCGCGATTGAGCACACATGTACCATGGCGAGGGCAACGAGCTCCGGATTCGAACCGGTCTTTCCTGCGATAACCCTCGAGCAACGGCCCGCATTGAAGCCGCGGCGCGGACGAAGAGTGACCGAGGGCGCACTCGCGCCCAGCCATGGTCCTGCTGAAGCCAGCCGGCGAATGCGCGTGCCTCACTCTGGGAGTCGCGTTCCTGAGCTCGACGCCACGCACCGCCGGCCGGCGGTAAGACTTTGTGAAACGGCAACACGATCACTTGTCAAACAGCGTTGGCAAATGCAAAACGCCCCACCTGCGACTCGGTGCAGGCGGGGCGAGATTCTCTCGTTCCCCAAGCTGGTCTGGATCGCAGCGCTTAGTGAGCGCGCCCTCCCGTGCCAGCTCCCGCACCGAATTCCTTATCGAGTCGCTCGTCGTACCCGACGGCGCCGGCGAAGGCCGGCATCCGACCGCAAATCGCGATCGAATCCGCGCCGGACTGCCAGCGATCCGTTGTTGGTAGGTGAGTGAGTCTCATTGAGTTCATTGTCGTCCGATCCGATTCCCGAAATGCGAAAGTCGCGTCACCGATCGTTCCCCCGGCGCACTCGTGCGCTTCGGGTGTGAGTGGCCACCGCCGATTGCTCGGCTGTGATACTCGTGAACATCGGGACGCGACTCCCAGGGGGAACGAGTTTAATCTGTTCCCTTCGTATCTGTCAAGCCTCAGCTGATTCCAACTCTGCCCTTCACCGAAGCAATCAATTTGGCGGAATCATAGCCGATCCCGTCTTTGAACACAGTTGTGACTTTGCGAATCGTCGATGGATCGGCGACGAGATCTCCGTTCAGCACTACCAGATCGGCCGTCTTGCCACGCTCGAGCGACCCGACCGTCCCGTACACGCCGAGAATCTTCGCGCCATTCGCCGACATTATTTGTACGGCCTGCGCCGGTGTGAATCCGGCTTCAATAAAGAGCTCGTAATTGCGCTGGTCGCCAAAGCCGGGCAGGGCGCCGCCGAAACCCGTCGGGTCGACGCCGGCCGCGAGCGTGCCCCCCGCGTCGACGAACGCCTTCTCGAACGCCATCTGGTTCTCGAGCATCTCCGCCGTGAACGCCCAGTTCGACGACGAGTCGATGTATGTCCGCACGCCGAGGTACGCCGTCTTCACCTCGGGCGCCATTGCCGTGAGTGTTCGCTCATCACTCACCGGACGATTCTTGAAGAAGGGCTCGAACACGGCGAGCGTCGACGTCATCGGCACCTTGTGATCGACCATCTTCTTGATCGTGGCGTGCGCGACGTCGCCCGTCGCACTCGCCCCGCCGACTCTCGTCATGCTGTTGGCCGGGCAGACGTCGGGCTTCTTCTCTGGATCGAAGTCCGTGTTCGTCATGAAGCCGTGCTCGAGATTGTCGATGCCGAGGTCGACCGCCTCCTGGAACGACACCGAGCAGAGATGTCCCGTGACCTTGATGCCACGCTTGTGCGCTTCGTCGATCGCCGCTTTGAGATCCGCGCGACTGATATCCGTGTACGCCTTGATCCACGTCGCGCCTTCCTGCGCCCAGTAGTCGACGAACCGGCGTGCCGCCTCGGGTGAGGTGATCACCGCCATGCCCCCGCCGCCACTCGCCGTCTGACCGGTGATGTACGGCGCCGTGAGGACGATGTGTGGACCCGGGATCTGCCCGCCGTCGACGGCGTGCTTCGTCCCGATGTCCGCGTACGGCGCGATGGAGCCGGTCGTGCGAATCGTCGTCACGCCGGAGCCCAGGTACAGTCGCGGGCCGCTGTAGCCTAACCCCACCTCCCGGCCGCCGGCCGCCGTGTAGAAGAGGTGGTCGTGCATCCCGATGAGCCCCGGGATCACCGTCTGCCCCGAGAGATCGATCGTGCGCGCGCCCTGCGGCACGGTCACGCTCGACGAGGGGCCGACGTCGGCGATCTTCCCATCGCGAATGACGATCGTCTGATTCGCCTTCGCCGCCGCGCCCGTACCGTCGATGATCGTCGCATTCGTCAGGGCGACGACCGGCTCGCTCACCGTCACGAACCCCTTCGTCGTCTGCGACATCGACGCGACCGACTGCGCCGATGCCTGTGTCGCGATCGACGCAACCGCGATCAGCGAGAGAAGTCTCCTCATGTGCTGCCCCCTGAAAGGTTGGTTGTCAGTGCGAGCGAAACGAGGGATCTGCACTTTCATCGCGCGGTCGAGGTCTCGAGCAGAGCAGCAGATACCTCCTCGACGTCCACCGAAACGATTCGCTCCATTCGCGTGATTCGTGATCTCCTGTCGATCGACCGGTCGAGATCTCGACCGATCGAGAATGAATCACGGATCACTCGAATCAAACGGATCGCTCCGTGGGGCATTCACGATCCTGATCCCAAATTCAAACACTTGGAAAGCTGCGGCGATCTCTCGGTGCGCTCGGAGTGATTCGTTCGATTCGAGTGATCCGTGATCGATGCCTGAACGGTCGCGATTTCAAAGATCACGGCAACACCGTGAACCCCATCATCATCCCCGCCGACAGGTGCTCGGCGACGTGACAGTGTAGCATCCACCGGCCCGGATTCGATAGGTCCACCAGCAGGTCGACCGTGGACCCGGCGGGAATCAACGCGGTGTCCTTCCAGACGAGATTGTCGTTGGGCACGCCGTTCACCGACAGAACGAGCAATCGCTGGCCGTGGAGGTGGATCGGGTGCTGCATCGCGTGCATCGACCGCCGCTCGTTCGCGAGGCGCAGCTTGACGACGTCGCCGCGATGGAACGTCCAGTCGATGTCCATGTTCTCTTTGCCCGTATCCGGATCGCGAAGGACCCACCGGATCTCGTCCGCGGTCGACGCCCAGTTCATCGTCGGCATCGCGCCCGCCCACTCCACCGGAGCGAAGTACGCCGAGTCGAGCAGCATCAGTTGACGACTCACGAAGGGAAGGTTGTGCGCCTCGATCGTCAGGACGAGCGCGTGATCGACCGGCTTGTCGAAGTACTTGCGGTAGCGGTCGATATCCGCGGTCGCGGCGCTATCGGTCCGGAGCGCGGCGAACGCGCTCGCGAGATCCGGCCTCGCTCGCCCGGCGCCGACGTGCACGACGCCTAACGTATCCGCCTCGTAAAAGAAACGGCCGAAGAGGTGATCGAGCCCCTGGACGCGGTTCACGAGCGCGACCTCGCCGGGCTTGTCGAAGCGCACGTGCACGATGTAGCGCTCCGCCGGCGCGATGACGACGCTTTCGACCCACTGCTCGCGCTCGTAGTTGCCGGCGTCGCTGCCGACGACCTTCATTTTCGCGCCGGGGAACGACAGGTTGAGCGTTCGCGTATTTGAGACGTTGGTGAACAGGAAGCGAATCACCTCGCCGCGCCGTGCCGCGAGGCGCCAATTCGGCTCCCCATTCACCAGAAACACGTTGCCGAAGCGGCCCATGAAGGCGTGCGTCGTCTGATCCTTGCCGAAGGGAATCAGTTGACCATCCTCCCCCAGGAGCAGGTCGTCCAGAATGAGCGTTTCCTCACGGTTTGCCCTGCCGAAATAGTCGCGGCGCGGCGAACGCACCCTGATGTTGCCGTAGAGTCCCAGCTCCTGCTGTGTGTCCTCGCGGACGTGCGGATGGTACCAGTAGATCCCGGCGTCGGGAAAATGGACGCGGTACGTGAACCGGCCGCCGGGCGGCACCGCCTCCTGGGTGAGGCCGGGCACGCCGTCGAAACGATTGTCGAGCCGGATGCCGTGCCAGTGGATCGACGTCGGCTGATCGAGCGCGTTCACGAGCTGGATCGTGACCGTCGCCTGCTGCGGGACGGAGATCAGCGGACCGGGATACTGGCCGTTGAAGCCGTACATCGACATGCGGTGGCCCTTGAAGGTGCGGCTCACCAGACCAGCCGTTAGGCGGAGGGTGTCGCCGTCATTCAGGCGGACGAGCGTGTGCGGGCGGGCGGCGGGCGCCTCCGTGGCCGCGCGCGGCAGGTACGGCGCGACCTGTGGCCTGAGCGCCATCTCCCCCGGCAGCATCGTTAGGTTCGGCGGCATCGGGACGGTCGTCCATCGCACGGCGTCGCCGGCCGTCGGCGTCGCCATCTCCTGGTGCATGTGCCCGCCCGCGCCCTGTTGTGTCGCCGTCGCCGCGCCGATCGCGAAGCGCATCAAATCCGGCGGCTGCAGCCGCGTGCTCGGTGATTCGCCGCGCAGCACGATACGGCCCACCGGCTCGGCGCCCATCGTCGATTGCTCGGCGGTCACCAGGACGACGAACTTGTCGAGGTCGATCGACGGCAATTTCGTGGAGCCGTTGTGGACGGCGCCGAGCCTAACGACTGGGAACATGACCGGCGTCGCGAGCCAGGCGACGTAGGTCGTGTACGGACCGAGTGACGATGGCTCAGGAAGTCCGGCGATCGCCATGGTCGGCGCGTAGCGGATGCGTCCGTCCGCGGTGACGGCAATGGTAAAGGGATTGCTCGCGCGGCCGAGCTCCACGTGCCCCGTCACCCCCGGCATGTCCGGGCTCGCGACGAGCGACAGACAATACAGATCGCGACTCGGCACGAGCGCGCTCGCGGGCGCGGGATCGCACAGCGAGCGTTGCGCCGACAGCCAAGCGATCGGCAAGAACAAACAGCATGTCATCCCGAGCGCAGCGAGGGATCTGCTTTGACAACGCGGGGCGACAATTGTCGAACGGGAAGCGTACATGATGCCTACAAGTAAGCGTTGATCACGCGCGGGCGTGAGGGCTATTTGAAGGCTGAGCACGAGTGAGGCTTCCCATGATCAGGTCCTTCTGCCGTACGTTCGCACTCGCCGCGATCTTGTCAGTCGGAGCGCGCGCTCAGACACCGCGGCTGGCTTTTCCGGAGCCCTCACCGGATGTCACCGTCTCGAACGACGTGAGGTTCGGCAGCGCGGGCGGTGTCACGCTCGAGATGGACGTCTATCAGCTGCCGCGCACCGCGGGGAAACTTCGTCCCGCGCTCGTGTTCTTCAATCGCGCGAGCGGTTCCGCCGAAAGACAATCGGCGCTGTACGTCGGGTGGGCGCGGACGGCCGCGTCGCGCGAGCTCGTTGGCATTGTCCCCGATCTGCGCGGCGGAAGCGAGGCGAACGACTTTCAGGCGTTGATGGACTATCTGACGCGGCACGGGGCGGACATCGGCGTCGACGGCTCCGCGATTGCCGTGTACGCCGCGTCGGGTAATGTCGCGACGGCGTTGCCGCTGCTCGAGGATCCGCGCCAAACGGCGATCAAGGCCGCGGTGATCTACTATGGAACGGCGCCGATCACGACCTTCCGCCGCGATCTGCCCGTGTTGTGGGTGCGCGCGGGACTCGACCGCCCCGACGTCAATGAGCAGATACTAACGCTGGCGTCGCGCGCGATCGCGCAGAACGCCCCGGTGACGCTGCTGAATCACCCGACCGGTTATCACGGCTTCGAACTGTTCAACGACGACGACGCGACGCACGACGTGATTTCACGCACGCTCATGTTCGTCGTCCATGCGACGTGGCCCGGCTACCGTGCCGCGCTCGCGAGCGGCCTCGCCGAAGCGGCGGCCGCCGGGAACATGCAGACGGGCAACTATCACGAAGCGGTGTCGCTCTACGGCAACCTGGTGCGCGCTCGCCCCGACGACCTACGGCTCCGTCTCTCGTACGGCGAGGCGCTGCTGGCCGAGCGCCAGTATGCGTCAGCCTGCACGCTCTTCGAATCGCTCAAGGGCAAGGGGCTCGGACCGCGCGACGTCGGCGTCCCCGCGTCGCGCGCGTGCGCGCAGGCAGGCAACGCCGACGCGGCGATCGCATGGATCACGAGCATTCCCGAGCGCTTTCGCCCGCCGGCGCTCGTCAGCGATCCCGCGTTCGCCGCCCTACGAGCGAGATCCGACTTTCGCGCGCTCTTTCCCCGTCGTTAGCAACGCGACACGACGACAAGGAGTGGTGGCGAGCCCCGTGCTTCTCCTCTACCTTCTGCTCCGTCGCGTCTCTCACCGCACACCGTCTGGCACCGTGAGGATCTTGCCGATGCGGAGTTTGTTCTCGTCATGCACCGCCCTGCTGTTCGCCGCGGCCACGCTTCAGGCCCAGACCGCCGACGAGCTGGTCGCCAAGTACGCGCAGCGCATCGGAGGTCTGGAGCGCGTGCACGCCATTCAGAGCCTTCGCCGCACCGGGAAGTTCTACGGCGGCGGCGGATTCGAGGCCCAGGTCCAGAACGAGAACAAGCGGCCGAACAGGGTGCGCGAAGAGTTTGCCTTCGGCGGCATGACTGGCGTCACTGCCTACGACGGCCGCAGCGGGTGGAAGATCGAGCCCTGGCAAGGGAAGAAGGACGCCGAGCCGCTGGGTGAGGACGAGACCAAGGGCGTCGTCGAGGACGCCGCGTTCGATGATCCTTTACTAAACTATCGCGATCAGGGCAACAAGCTCGAGCTCATCGGCGCCGATCAGATCGAGGGCACCGACGTCTTCAAGGTCAAGCTGACGCTCGCGAGCAACGGCGACGTTCGCACGTACTACCTCGACGCCGATTCCGGCGTGCCGATCAAATACGAAGTGCTCCGTACCGTGCGCGGCGCCGAGCGCGAGTTCGAGGTCGAGCTCGGAGACTACAAGCCAGTGGGCGGTGTGTACTTCCCATTCTCCGTTGCCATCGGCGCGAAGGGCAGTCCGACGACGAACAAATCGCAGTACGCGTGGGACCGCATCGAGACGAACGTCCCGCTGGACGATGCGCGCTTCGTGAAGCCCGGCACGAGCGGCGGCGACGCGAGGCCCGCGGCCGATCCCGAGGACGCGGCCCTCCCGCGGGTGAGACCGGATGCGGCGGCGACCGTCATCCAGACCGGCGCCCCACGTCCCACGTTCGCTCCGGTGACGGTTGTCGATTCGGAGACGACCGCCGGCCTCGGCGCGCGCAATATCGGCTCCGCCGCCATGAGCGGCCGCGTCGCCGCGATCGCGGCGACGAAGGAGAACGGCCGCCTGACGATCTACGTCGGCGCCGCGAGCGGCGGCGTCTGGAAGTCGACGAATGGCGGCACGACCTACAAGCCCGTCTTCGACAAGGAGCCCGTGCAGTCGATCGGCGCCATCACGATCGACCCGAAGAACCCGAAGGTCGTCTGGGTCGGCACCGGCGAGGCCTGGATGCGCAACAGCGTCTCGATCGGCAACGGCGTCTACAAGTCCACCGACGGCGGCGAGAACTGGACGCACATGGGGCTCGCCGAATCCGAGCATATTTCAAAGATTCTCATCGACCCCACCGACGGCAACATCGTCTACGTCTGCGTGCCCGGCAAGCTCTGGAGCGACAGCGACGATCGAGGGCTCTACAAAACGACCGACGGCGGCAGGACCTGGACGAAGAGCCTCGCCGGCTCGAATGCGTCGACCGGATGCTCGACGCTGTCGATGGACCCGTCTTCGCCGAAGACATTGTACGCGGGAATGTGGGACTTCCGCCGGAAGGGCTGGACCTTCCGCTCCGGCGGCGACGGACCGGACGCGCCGAGCGGGAGTGGATTGTTCAAGAGCACCGATGGCGGCGCGACGTGGGCGCCACTCACCGACGCGAGCGCGAAGGGATTGCCCCCGAAGCCGTGGGGCCGCCTCGCCGTCGCCGTCGCGCCATCCAGGCCGAACGTCGTGTACGCGTTCATCGAGGCAGTGCCGCCGCTCAACGCGCTCTATCGTTCCGACGACGGCGGTTTGACCTGGACGATGCGCGATCGCAGCCAGAACATGATCTGGCGACCGTTCTATTTTGCTAATCTCGTCGTCGATCCGAAAGACGAGAACCGCGTCATCAAGCCCGACGGCTCGCTGATCATGAGCACGGACGGTGGCGCCAGCTTCAGCGTCATCGGCGGGAGCACGCACGGCGACCATCACGACCTCTGGATCGATCCCGACAACACCGACCATCTCATCGCCGGCGACGACGGCGGCATCTGGTACTCGTACGACGGCGGCGATCGCTGGTGGAAGAGCGAGTCACTGCCGATCTCGCAGTTCTATCACGTGAGCGTCGACATGGATCGCCCGTACAAGGTGTATGGCGGTCTCCAGGACAACAGCTCGTGGGTCGGCGAGTCGCAGTTTCCCGGCGGTATCGCCAAGAGCCAGTGGGAGAACATGTACGGCGGCGACGGCTTCTGGATGTTCGTCGATCCCACCGACCCGCAATACCTGTATGCGGAAGCGCAAGGCGGCACCATCGGTCGCGTCAATCGGAAGACGCACGAGACGCGCGACATACAGCCGCTCCCGCGGTACAAGGAGGGAAAGCTCCGCTTCAACTGGAATACGCCGATTCACATCAGCCCGACGCGCAGCGGCACCGTCTACATCGGGTCGCAGTTCCTCCATCGCTCTCGCGACTTCGGCCAGACCTGGGAGCGCATCTCGCCCGACCTCACGACGAACGATCCCGCGAAGCAGAAGCAGGAGGAGTCGGGCGGGGTCACCGTCGACAACTCGGCCGCGGAGACGCACACGACGATCTACGCAATCGGTGAATCGCCGAAGAATTCGCTCGTGATCTGGGCCGGCACCGACGACGGCAACCTCCAGGTGACGCGTGACGGCGGCAAGACCTGGACGAACGTCGTCGGCAACGTTCCTGGATTACCGAAAAGCGCGTGGGTGACGAGTGTGGAGCCCGGCCGCGTCGACGCCGGCACGGTGTTCGCGACTTTTGATTTGCATACCTTCGGCGACATGCGGCCGTACGTGTATGAATCGAAGGATTATGGGAAAACGTGGATCTCGCTCGTTCCCCCGGACTCACCGGTGCGCGGCTACGCGCACGTCATCAAGCAGGATCTCGTCGATCCGCAGCTCCTCTTTCTCGGTACGGAATTCGGTCTGTGGATCTCCGTCGACGGCGGGGAGCACTGGTCGCGGTACAAGGGGGGCAATCTGCCCAGCGTCGCCGTGCGCGACCTGGCGATCCATCCGCGCGACAATGATTTAGTGATTGCTACACACGGCCGCGGCATCTGGATCATCGACGACATCACGCCGCTGCGGTCGCTCACGCCCGCCACCCTGACGCGGCATGCGTCGTTCTTCCGGACGGCGCCCGCGGTGCAAACGATCCAGGCCGGCGGCGGCTGGGCGAATGGCGACGCCGAGTTCATCGGCCAGAATCCAACTGGTGACGCGGTGATAACCTACTACCTGCAGAAGCGACACATCTTCGGTGACATGAAGCTCGAGGTGCACGATTCCACCGGGAAGCTGCTCGCTACGCTGCCGACGAGCAAACGCCGCGGTCTCAGTCGCGCCACCTGGTCGATGCGCATGCCGCCGGCGCGGATTCCGCCCGCCGCCTCGGCGGCGTTCGGCGTCGGTCCGCGCTACATGCCCGGCACCTACACGGTGAAGCTGATCGAGGGCGATTCGACATACACGACGCCGCTTCGTGTCACGCGCGACCCGCGCATGACGCACACGCTCGCCGATCGCAAGGCGGAATTCGATCTCTCGGTGAAGCTGTATGGCGTGCTCGATCAGATGACGACGGTCGTCGAGAAGATGAACGGCGTGCGCGGCGCGATCGCCGATCGTTCGGCGCGACTACCGGCGAAGGATTCGCTCACCACCACGTTGCAGGGCGCCTCCGGTCAGGTGGACGAGATGCGGAAGAAGATCGTCGCGACGAAGGAAGGCGGCATGATCACGGGCGAGGAGCGTCTCCGTGAGAACCTGGCCAACCTGTACGGCAGTGTCGTGGGCTACGAGGGAAAACCCTCGGCGACGCAGCTCCAACGGGCAGCGGCGATCGAGCGCGAGCTTGGCGACGTCTCGAAGCAGTTCGATCTCTGGATCGCAAGCGATCTGCCGCGGCTCAACGCGATGCTGGTCGCGCGAAATCTCCAACGCATCGAGCTGTCCGTGCCTTGATTCTGGCGTTCGACCCCGGGGCGACATCGAGTCGTCCCGCGGTCCTTTCGTCGATCACGCGCGAGAGAGAGTTTGATTCATGAAACTCTCATTCGCTATCGCTGCTTGTGCTCCGGGCCGGAGGTCGGCATTCTCGGACCCGCGCTCAACGCGGCGGCGCTGGCGGCTCTCCTGACATCCCTCGAACCGCGCGTTGCAAAAACGCTGAACAAGACAGAACCAAATCCAAACTCGCCGAATTATTTCGGGATGCGCGACGACGAAGCCGCGCATGGTGAGGCCGGACGGAACAATCACCAAACGACCCGGCGTGACGGGTAATGGCGGTTACCATCTGGCCCATTCCGGTCGCCTTGCGAGCGGCGATACCCAACCTCATAATCGGCGCTCACACAAAGTTCCTGGGTTTCCGACGCGCTACGAGGAGCCGGAACACACTGCTTCCATGTACTCCGAACAGGAGGACCGATGTCGAAGCGAGCACGTATCCTGCGGCACCTTCTCCCCCTCGCATTTGCGATCCTGCTGCCGAGAAGCGGCGCGAACGCTCAGGGCAGCGGGACGACCATCAGCGGTCGGGTCGTCGACTCCACCGCCCAACAACCGCTCGTTGGTGCCGAGGTTGTCATCGTCGGTAACGGCGGCATTACGCTCCGCGGCGCGCGCACCGACGGCGCCGGACGATTCATCCTCTCGAACGTGCCCGCGGGCGAGCAACGCCTCCGCGTGCGCTTCGTCGGCTACGCTCCGAAGGAACAGAGCCTAACGGTTCGCGACGGCGTCAACGCGACGATCGATTTCGCGCTCATGCCGCGATCGCTCCAACTCGACCAGGTCGTCATCACCGGGACGGGCGGCGCCGTGCAGAAGCGCGCCGTCGGGAACGTCGTCGAGTCGATCGCCGCGACCGACGTGCTGCAGGTCGCTCCAGCGCGCACTGTCGACCAGCTCGTCGGCGCCCGCACGCCCGGCGTCATCGTGCTCCCGTCCTCCGGTCAGGTCGGCACGGGCGCGCAGATCCGCATTCGCGGCGCGAGCAGCCTCTCGTTGAGCAATGATCCGATCGTCTATATCGACGGCGTCCGGATGAACAGCGATGCGGCGCAAGGCCCAGTGCAGCGCGGCGGCGGCGGAGCGAGCCGCATCAACGACATCGATCCCGAAGACATCGAAAGCATCGAGATCATCAAGGGACCCGCGGCGGCGACGCTGTACGGCACCGAGGCCTCGAACGGCGTCGTCCAGATCATCACGAAGCGCGGTCGCTCCGGACAAGCGCACTGGGACTTCTCGTCGCGTCAGGGCACCAACTGGCTCGCGAATCCCGGCGGCCGCGCCGGAATGCTGTACGGCAAAGTGCCAGCGACCGGGAATCCTTGCACCGGCGCGGGCTGCGACACGTTCAATTCGACCTGCGGCGGCGTGGCCTGCCAGATCGTCGGTTTCGACTTGTATAACTACGACATCGCCGCCGGCAACAAGCCGGTTTTCCAGAACGGTCAGAACCACGGCTACCTGGCGAGCCTCAACGGCGGCAATGACGCCAATCGCTACTACCTGTCCGGCGGCTATGACGACGACGTCGGCGTCGTCGGCTGGAACTGGGACAAGAAGTTCAACGCCCGCGCGAACGTCGACGTGCAGGCGAACGACAAGCTCCGCTTGCAGGGGAGCGTCGGCCACATTCGCGATCGCGCGCGCCTCGCGCAGCAGGCGATCGACATCGATCCGTTTAGTAACATCGTATGGGGCACGCCACTCACCGTGAATACGGTGAAGCGCGGCTTCGGCTTCTCTCCTCCGCAGGAATGGCCGACGACGGAGAGCCACGCCGACAACGATCGGACGACGATCAGCCTCACCGGAACTTTCAATCCGTTCTCCTGGTTCTCGAACCGCCTCGTCACGGGCCTCGACGTCAACTCCGAGAACAATTGGCTGCTGTATCCACGCCAGGCGTTAGGCAGCCTCGACCCGCTCGGCGTCAACGGCCTCGGCCTCAAGACCGTCGCGCGCACGACGCAGAGCTTCCTCACCCTCGACTACGCTGGGTCGGCGAAGTACGACTTCCGTGATCTGGTGCAACTAACGACTTCGGTCGGTCTGCAGCACTATCGCGCCGAGACGACCACGATCCAGGCGCAAGGCACAACCTTCCCCGCCGAGCCGATCACGACGGTGACGGGCGGCTCGTCGCGCACCGCGACCGAGACGTATCTCGCCAACGCGACCGTCGGCATGTACGTCCAGGAGGAGGCTGCGTGGAAGAATCGGCTCTTCCTCGTTGCCGCACTCCGCGGCGACGACAACAGCACCTTCGGTAAGGATTTCAAGGCTGCGTACTATCCCAAGGTCAGCGGCTCCTGGGTCGTGAGCGAGGAGCCCTGGTTCCACGTGCCGTTGATGAGCGATCTGCGTCTGCGCGCCGCGTTAGGCGCCGCCGGTACGCAGCCCGGCACCTTCGACGCGCAGCGCCTCTACGATCCGAGCGTCGGCTACCTGAACAACCCCGGCCTCGTCCCCGGCTCGTATGGAAATCCTGAACTCCGCCCCGAGCGCAGTCGCGAGCTCGAGCTGGGCTTCGAGACGACGGTGCTGAAGGGCCGCGCCGACATCTCGTACACGCACTATGGCCGCAAGGTCACCGACGCGATCGTCAACGTGCCCCTGCCGCCATCGGTCGGTTTCCCCGGCAGCCAGGTCGTGAACATCGGACGTGTCACCGGTTGGGGTGACGAGCTCGCCGTCAATACGCGCGTCTTCCAGGGGCGGCGCGTGGCGTGGGAGCTCGGAACGCAGCTCGCCACGAACGGCAGTCGCATCGACGACATGGGCGGGACGCCCTTCCTCACCGTCGGTGGCGGCGGCCAGGCGCAGAATCGCGTCGGCTTCGCCATTGGCGATTTCTTCCTCTACAAGGTTCGCTCGGCCACGCTCGACGCGGGGGGCAACGTGGTGTCGGCGACGTGCGACGGCGGCACCGGCAAGGCGGGACTCATGCAGGGCGGCGCGGACGTCTCCTGCTCGAGCGCGCCGCGCGTCTACTGGGGTCACTCGCAGCCGACGTGGCAGGCCGGCTTGAACACGACCGTCACGCTGTATCGGAACCTGCGGTTGTACGCCCGCGTCGATGGCAACGGCGGCTTCCTGCAGTCCGACACCGAGATTCGCGCGCTGCACAATCAGGGTTCGACGCTCGGCGTCATTCAGCGGACCGACCCACTCCTCCAGGAGTATCGCGCGATCGAAGCCGACGCACCGAGTACGTACAACGCCGGGTTCCTGCGCCTGCGTGAGCTCTCGGCGACGTACACCGTACCGGCGAGATTCGTGAGCCGCGTCGGCGCGTCGGGCGCCAGCGTGAGCGTCGCCGGGCGCAATCTCTCGATGCTGTGGACCGCGATGCAGGGGTGGAACACCTCGCGCGACGGCGAGATCTACGTCGACATCAACAACCAGCACGTGTGGGATCCGGAGCTCCGTGCCGTCGGGCAGCTGTCCAACGGCTATCAGACCATTCTTCCGCAGACGGCGAGCTTCACGACCACGCTGCGGCTCACCTTCTGATCGCGGAGACGACATCGATGTCATTCAACTTTACTCATCGCGCGCTCGCCGCGGCGCTGCTGGCGTTCGCCGTGACCGCGACCAGCGCGTGCAACAGCCTGCTCGCGGTCGACAACCCCGGCCGTGTGCCCGACACGGCGCTCGACGATCCCGCGCTCGCGCCCGTGCTCGAGGCGGCGGCGATCGGGACGTTCGAATGTGGTATCGTGAACTACGCCGCCACCGCCGGTATGCTCTCCGGCGAGTACTGGTCGGCGAACGGTTTCGTGAACAATCACCCGTGGGAGTGGCGGGGCGTCGTGCAGATCCAGGGCGAGCCGGGCTCGTGCAACTACGCCCGCACGTCGACGTTCATGGGCTTTTACACGCCGCTGCAGCAGGCGCGCTTCCAGCTCGAGGACACGTACGCGCGCGTCGAGAAGTTCACGGATGCTGAAGTTCCGACCCGGGCGAAGATCCTCACCGAGATGCGTGCGTACGCCGGCTACACCTACCTGCTGCTCGGGGAGGGCATGTGTCAGATGACCGTCGACCGCGGACCGGCGATGACGCCCGCGGCGACGCTGGCGATCGCCGAGCAGCGCTTCACCGACGCGATCGCGAAGGCAACGGCGCTCGGCGATGCAAGTCTGCTCAACATGGCGCTCGTTGGACGCGCGCGCACGCGGCTCGACCTCAACAACCTTGCCGGGGCCGCGGCCGATGCGATCCTCGTGCCCAGCGGGTATCGACGCGACTCCGAGTACTCCGAGACGACCCAGTCGCGCGAGAACCGGATCTACGACCTCACGATTCGCGGCGAGTACCTCTCCGTGGCGCCGGCCTATCAGGGCCTTACCGTGAATGGCGCGGCCGATCCGCGCGTGAAGGTCACCAACACCGGCCGCATCGCCTCGGACAACGTCACGGCGCTCTGGCTGCAGCAGAAGTTCACCGGCAGCGGCGCCGTTTCGCTCCCGATCGCGAGCTACGCGGAAGCGCAGTTGATCTACGCCGAGTCGGTCGGCGGCCAGGCCGGCTTGGACGCGATCAACCGTGTGCGCGCGCTGAGCGGCATCGCCGCGCTCGTGCCGAACGACGTGAACGATCCGGTCGAGTTCGAGAACAACGTGCTCGAGGAGCGGCGGCGCCAGCTCTTCAGCGAAGGCCAGCGCTACGGCGACATGCTTCGCAAGAGCATGCCGTTCCAGACGGGCACGAATCGCAAGGGTCAGACGTACAGCAACCTGACGTGCGTGCCGCTACCCCTTGTAGAAACGCTAAACAATCCGAACCTGAGCTCGTAGGCGAGACGGACGAGGGGTAGAAAATAGGGGAGTAGGGGATTCGTGCCCCCTACTCCCCTTTCCCTACTCCACTGGCTACACCGCTGGCAGCACGAGCCACGCCGTACTCCCAGACCCCGGCGTGCTCTCGAGCCAGACGTCGCCATTCATCGCCCGGGCGAGATCGCGCGCGATGGCGAGTCCCAGACCCATGCCCGGATACTTGCGCGTCGGACCTCGGTCCACCTGAAAGTACGGATCGAAGACTCTCTTGAGCTGATCCGCCGCGATGCCGATGCCGGTGTCCGTCACCCACACGCGGATGCTGTCGCGCTCGCGGTCGGCGCCAATCGTAATGCGCCCGCCCTCTGGTGTGAACTTCACGCCATTGGCGACGAGGTTGAGTAGAATCTGACGGAGCCGTTCCGGATCCGCGCGCGCGACGAGCGAGAGGTCCGGCAGATGGCGATCGAACGTTAGCCGCTTCTTCTGCATCTCGAGCTGCCATATCCCGTCCAGCGCCACGATCGCGTCGTACACCATCACCGGCTGGAGCGACACGGCAAGACGGCCAGTCTCGAGGCGCGCAAAGCCAAGGACGTCCTCGAGCAGCGAGAGGAGATGCTTCTGGCTGCTCTGGATGCGCGACAGGTACGAGTGCTGCTGTTCCGTCACCGGGCCGGCGAGCTGCATGTCCAGCAGCTCGACGTAGCCGGAGATCGCATTGAGCGGCGTGCGGAGCTCATGGCTCATGACGGCGAGGAAGTCCGACTTCGCGCGATTGGACTCCTCGGCGATCCCGCGCGCGCGCCGCAGCCAGTCCTCCGATCGCTGTCGCTCGGCGACCGACGCACCGAAGAGAAGGAACGTGGCGGTCACGACGGCCATGAAGGTCTGCAAGGCGAAAAGGCCTTGATGCAGGACGGGTCTGGCGAATGGACCGTGGCCCGTAGCGGTGCCCCACACCGCGATGACGGTGGTAATGAACACGGCCACCACCGCGCCACGCTGTCCGAAGCGCAGCGCGGCGAAGATGAGTGCCGGAAAGACGAGATACGTCTGTTCGAGCGACAGCGTGCCTAACGGCACGCCGCCGAAGATATAGGCGCCGACGCTGACGAGGATCACGATCAGGACGGCACCTTCGGCGACCTGCCGCGGACGAAGCACGAGCCGCGGCGCGCCGAGCGAGACGAGGAGGAGTGGCGCGACGACCAATGCGCCGATGAGGTCACCGAGCCACCAGGCACGCCATGCCAGCGCGATCTGCGATGGGACTATCGTGCCGGCGAGCGCGAGGCTGGCGACACCGATCGTCGCGCTGATCGTGGTGCACAACCCGGCCGCGAGGACGATGAAGTTGGCGGCGTCCTCCAACCGGTCGAGCTCGAGACGGAAGCCGGGAATGCGGCGAAGGACGAAGGTCCCCGCGACCGCTTCCAGCGTGTTACCGGCCGCGACGCCGAGTGCCGCGAGCAGAGGCGCGCCGGTCCAGAGATTCACGGCGAATGCGCCAATGAAGACCGCCGGCCACATCCCGTATCCGAACAGGAGCAGCGCCGCGAGCGCGATTCCAGTCGGCGCCCACACGAGGGTCGCAAATCCGGCAATCGCGTCGAGCTGCAACCCAGCCCGTGCGGCCCCGGCGTAGACGATGGCCAGCGCGAGCAGCGCGGCCAGGTGGCGGAGTACCGTGATCGGGTCGCGGCGTCGAGAGGGGTGGGAGCCAGCGGTGTTCAGCGTACTCTCGACGGCCGGTGCAATGGGCTGGGCTGCCATCGGCTGCGGGGACAGACGATCTCGTTCGGTAGTGCCTCCGGCATCGGTGAGAATATTATGAACAGTGGCCCATGATTTCGCCAGCCCGAAAAGGAAGGTGCCAGGTGCCAGCGCGCTCCTGACACCTCGCCCCTCACGGCACGACGGGCGTCTTCCCGATCTGATACTCCTTCGGCGGCTCCGCGCCTAACAAGTTCTTGACGAAGTAGTCCCACCGCCGGCGCATCGCGTAGTTGCTCTCGGCGCCGTAGCCGTGGTGCGCGAAGGGGAGCAACAGCAGATCGAAGTCTTTGCCAGCCTTCACCAGCGCATCGACCACCAATGTCGTGTTGTACGGCGGCACGTTGTCGTCCATCAAGCCGTGGACGAGCATCAACTTGCCCTTGAGGTTCTTCGCGTGCGTCTCGTTCGCCTCCTCGGCGTAGTTGTCGCCGCTGCCCGACCGAACGAGCAAGCCCTGATAGCGCTCGCCCCAATCGTCCTCGTACACGCGATTGTCGTGGTTCCCCGACTCCGAGATCCCAACCTTGAAGAAATCGGGATACCTGAACATCGCGTCGGCGGTCGCGAAGCCGCCGCCTGAATGACCCCAGATGCCGGCGCGATCGATGTCGATGAACCGATAGCGCTGTGCCAGCTCGCGCATCCCCGCCACCTGATCCGGGAGCGTGTTGTCTCCCATGTGGCCGTAGTAGAAATCCTCGAACGCCTTCGAGCGTCCGGGCGTCCCCATGCCGTCGATCGAGACGACGACAAACCCGAGCTCGGCCAACGCCTGATTGTCGCCGCGCGCCGGGATGAAGCTCCTTGGGCCCACGCTCCCCGACTGCGGCCCGGGGTAGATGTAGTTCACGATCGGATACTTCTTCGACGAATCCAGCTTCGACGGCGTGAACATCAATCCATAGATGTCAGTCTTGCCGTCGCGCGCCTTCACATGGAACGGCGTCGGCGGATGCCACCCGATCGCCGTGAGCCGCGAGATGTCGGCGCGTTCCAGTGTCTCGACCACTTTCCCGTTCGCGTCGCGGAGGACGGTGATCGGAGGAGTGTCGGGGGTCGAATACGAGTCGACAAAATACTGCCCGTTAGGCGAGGCGCTCACCACATGGTTGGCGTTCTCCGGCGTGAGCAGCGTTTGCCCCTTGCCGTCGAAGCGCACTCTGTACAATTGCTGGAAGTACGGATCGCGCCCGTCTTGTTCCTGCCCGCTCTTCATGAAGTAGATCTGGCGCGCTTTCTCGTCGACGCGGACGATGTCGTCGACGTTCCCTTCGCCCGTCGTGATCTGATTCTTCAGCTGGCCGGTCGTGAGGTCGTAGAGATAGAGGTGCAGCCAGTTGGCGCGCTGCGACCACCAGATCAACTCGTTCGACGCCGGGAGAACGCGCCAGAGATTCTCGCGCAGCGACGCGTCTCCAACCTGCGTCGGCATGTGCTCCTCGAACAGCGTCCGCACCGCGCCGGTCTTCGCGTCGGCGACGCGGAACCAGGCAGTCTTGTGATCGCGCGAGCTCGAGACGAACGCGAGGTGCGAGCCGTCGGGATACCACTCGACGTCGCAGATCCCACCCGCGCACGCGATGTGGTCCGATACCGTCGACCGATGCTGATCGGGGGGCATCTGGAACCTAACGACTTCGGGACCGTTGGCGCCTTCGCGAATGATGATGCGGCTGATGCGGAAGATCACGCTGTCGCCGGGGAGTGGATACTTCCATGCCTCGAGCTGCGGCGACCCGATCTTCGCGTCGACGAGATACATGTCGCGCACGCCGCGCTCGTCCTGCTGGTACGTCGCGATCGCGCGCGAATCCGGCGCCCACGTCACGATCGGGCGATCGCTGTGCACCCACCCGGCGTTGTCGGTCGCGTAGCCGAAGTCCTTCACGCCGTCGGTCGTGGCGGCGTATTCCTGTCCCGACGCGAGCTCCTTTCCGTACAGATTGTAGTTCCTGATATAGACGGCCCATTTGCCATCCGGAGACACGCTCGAGTTGGGCGGTGCTCCGGCCGCGCCGGCGGTGTCCTTGGCGCTGCAGGTGTATTGCTGCACGTCGCAATGGAACGACCGATTCCGCATCGACACGTCGATCGAGTGCATGTCCTTCGAGAGCGCGAATGTCTGGAAGGGGAGCCGATTCGCGTCGACGCGTCCTCCCGAGGCCGTTGCCAGCGCCGACGCCAGGCGGGTCGCGTCGAAGAGCGCTTCACGCGTCCGCTTCGCCGGATCGACGATGAAAAACGCGCTGCCGTTAGGCACGGTGCCGCGGTACCAGAAGCGACCGTCGGCGAGCCAGGTGGGACGTCCGACAACCAGCCCGCTGACGAGTGGCGTGACGTTCTGAGCGAGCGCGCGCTCGGCGCGCGCGTAGTCGTCGGCGGTGAGTGGGCGGGGCTGCTGCGCGGCGACGAGGAGCGGGACGAACAGGAGCGTGGCAGTGATGTAACGCATATGCTGTGGCGTAGTTGGCGGGACTGAATCAACGAGTCGCGCGGATCGGCGACCGTCGCCGGGGAAGTTAGCGCCGGGCTCGTTTTCCCGCGATGCCGTTTGGTCCCAACAGATCTTGTCAGCGCCCGAACCGCGCTGCATGTTGGCCGCGAAACTGATACACGGCCACCCACCTCGAGGACCGATGCCTAGTCCCATGTGTACCTCTCGGCGAACGTCGCTCATCGCGACGCTCGCCCTCCTGGCGTTGGCGCCTGTTCACATTGCGCGCGCGCAGGCCACCGGCACGATCGAAGGTGTTGTCACCGCCGTCGCCGGTTCGCGACCCATCTCCGACGTTCAAATTACCGTCGTTGGCACGACGTTAGGCGCTCGCACCGACGAGCAGGGGCGCTACCACATCGGCAGCGTGCCGGCCGGAGCGCGGCAGCTGCGCAGCCAGCGCATCGGCCTCGCTTCGGTGACGCGATCCATCGATGTCGTCGCTGGCCAGACGGCGAGTGTCGACTTCCGTCTCGCCGAAGCGGCGCTGTCACTGGACGCGGTTGTCGTCACCGGCACCGCCGCCGAATCACGCAAGAAGGAAGTCGGCAATGCAATGGCCACGATCGACATGAAGCCGATCGAAGTCCAGCCGGTGAAAAACACGCAGGACATTCTCGCCGGCCGCGGGCCTGGAATCACCGTGATGCAGAATTCCGGGCAACCCGGAGCCGGCGGTACGATCCGTCTCCGCGGCACGAACAGCATCACGCAGAGCAACGCGCCGATCGTCTATGTCGACGGCGTGCGCATCTATAGTGATGGGGGCCCGCTCACGCCATCGGCGCGTCAGAGCACGCTGGCGATGAACGACATCAAGGCCGACGACATCGAACGCATCGAGATCGTCAAAGGCGCCGCGGCGACAACCCTCTACGGCACGCAGGCGTCGGGGGGCGTCATCCAGATCTTCACGAAGAAAGGGTCCGCCGGCGCGCCCGAATGGAGTCTCGACGCGGGCACCGGCGTGAACTTCATGGGCCATGTCGGTCCCTCGTCCGACCCAACGGGTCTCTTCCTGAATCAGTGCAGCGGACCGAATCTGCACGACGCGTTCGGCAATCCCTTCGTCGATCCAACGTGTCCCGCGAGCGGCTCGTGGCTCCAGCACGGAACCGTACAACGCTACGGGCTCGGCGTTCGCGGCGGGAGCGGAGCGCTCACGTACTACCTGTCGGGCAACTACGACGACAATCCCGGCGTCGTACAGACGAGCGACGCGAAGAACGGCGGCTTCCGCGCCAACTTCGCCTTCACGCCGGCGAAGAACCTGATCTTCAACGTGAACAGCTCGTATGAGAAGAAGCTCATTCACTGGCTTCCCGACGGGAATCTCGCGAACGGCTTCACGTTGAACGTGATGCGCGGACCGTTCAACAACTTCAAGGGCGGCAAGGGCGAGTGCGCCGGCATCACCATCACCTGCACGACGAACGCCTACATCCTCGCGCAGGACATCGAGAACAACGGCGACCACTTCATCTCGGGCTTCACGCTCCAGTACAGTCCTGTCACCTCGTTCACCAACCGCTTCAACGTTGGCTTCGACTACAACGACACCGACAACAAGTCAGTCCTCCCCTTCGGCTTTCTGAACCTTCCGACGGGCTCGATCAACTCGCAGGGGTGGAATCACACCAAGCTGTCGCTCGATTACGCGGGGTCGTTCGTGCACTCCGTTCGCACACCGCGGCTGATGTCGACGTTCTCCTGGGGCGGACAGATCTTCGACGATCGTGAGCGATACACCGGCATAACGGGAACCGGGTTTGCAGGACCTGCTGACCCCACGCTCGCTTCGGCGGCCAGCGTCAGCCTTGGCGTCGACACGCGACCTCGCGTTGTGAATGCCGGCTACTTCCTGCAGGAGATGCTGGGGTGGAAAGACCGCCTCTTCGTCACGGGTGGCTTGCGCGTCGATGGAAACAGCGCCTTCGGTAAGAACTTTGGTCTCGAGACCTATCCGAAGATCAGCGCCTCGTACGTGCTCTCCGAGGAAGACTTCTGGCCGACGCGCTGGATTCCGACGATGAAGCTGCGCGCCGCGTTAGGCGAGTCCGGCAAGGCGCCCGGTGCATTCGACGCCGTGCGGACCTGGGATCCGGTGTCGGGCGACGCGGGAAAGCCTGGCGTCACCGTCTCCCAGCTCGGCGACCCGGATCTCGGTCCCGAGCGCACCCGCGAAATGGAAGGCGGCTTCGATCTGTCGACCCCCGGTGACCGCGTCGCGGTGGAGATGACCTACTATCGTGCACGCACCTATGGCACGCTGATCGGTGTCACGCTGCCGCCGTCGAACGGCTTCAATCGAACCCAGCTCGAGAACGCCGGAACGATCCAGAACGACGGACTCGAGGTGCAGATCAGTCCCGTGTTCCTCCGCACGGCGAGTGTCGATTGGCGCGGACGTTTCAGCGCATCCTGGATGCGCAGTCAGGCGGTCGACATCGGCGGCCAGAACATCTCGACGGGGCTCGGCAGTTACGTGCGCACCGGAATGCCCGTGCCGTCAATCTTTGGCGCGAGGATCATGAATCCGGACGCGGTCGGCGTCGCGCCCATCGTGGCGACCGACCAATACTACGGTCCCGTATATCCTCCCCGCCTCTTCAGCGCGGAGATGTCGCTCACGCTGCATCGCGACATCACGCTCAACGCGCTCGCCGACTATCAGGGCGGCGCGTATCTCACCAACTTCATCGGTTATCAGAATGCTCTCCGCAATGTCTGGCAACCGTGTTACGCGGCGCAGCAGTCGCTCAAGGCCGGCGATGCATCATCGATCACCGCGCGCGATCAAGGACGATGCGCGATCGACCGAACGATCGCGAACAGCGACTTCTGGATTTCCAAGACCAACTTCGTCAAGCTCCGGTCCGCCTCCATCGCCTATGATCTCCCGCAGCGCTTCACCCGTGGTATGCATGGCGCGACGGTGATCCTCGCCGGCCAGAATCTCTGGAAGTCGACGAAGTTCGACGGCGCGGATCCCGAGGCCAACGACGCCCAGGACGCCGGCACGGGCCTTGGCCGCCGCGAATACTATCAGATCCCCCCGTTCAAGACGGTCATGTTGAGCATCCGCACAACTTTCTGAGCGATGATACCCATGCGATCCAAGATTCGAGTACTCGCACTGGCGTCGCTCGCCGGCGCCTTCGCCGTTGCCGGCTGCCACGGCTTTCTCGACGTCCAGAATCCCGGCCCGATCGACGACTCGGCACTCCACACGCCAGATGCGGTGCCGGCGCTCGTGGTCGGCATGTCTGCCGATCTCTCCGACATCTATTCGTTCATCGTCCGCATCGACGCCATCGCGAGCGACGAGATGGCGCACGGAGGAAGCTATACGCCCGAAGGTCTCTGGGTCCGAGGCATCATTCGCCCAGAGGACGTGAACGACTACTGGGCGAGGATGCAGCGCATTCGATTCGAGGCGGAGTCGGGCGTCGAGCGCATGAAGAACATCAGCGGCTACAAGTACGACACCGATGCGAACGCGGCGCGCGCCAATCTCCTCGGGGGCTTCGCCAATCGGCTGCTCGGCGAATCGGTGTGCCAGGCGGTAGTCAATGACGGCCCGGCACAGAGCGACACGGTTTACTTCCAGCGCGCCGAAGCCATGTTCAGCGAAGCGATTCGCATCGCGGGCGCCGCGACGAGCGCGACGGACATTCTCACCGCGGCATATGGTGGGCGCGCGTCGGTGCGCGCCTGGCAGGGAAATTGGTCCGCTGCCGTTCAGGACGCGCAGCAAGTGCCCACGAACTTCGTTTACAACGCGATCTACTCGACGAACTCGACACGGGAGAATAACTCGCTCGTGCAGGAGACGTACGTCAGGCGCGAGTTCTCTCTTTTCGGAACGAGTTGGGCGCAGGTGTTCAAGGATCCGCGCGTGCCTTGGGACACGATCAAGACGAGCAATGGCGGGATTCAAACGGGGCAGGACGGCAAGACGCCGTTCTTCCGCCAGGCGAAGTACACGACGCTCGGCTCGGCGATTCCGCTCGTGAAGGGCACGGAGATGTTGCTGCTGCAGGCCGAGGCGGCGCTGCGAAACAGTGACATCACGACGGCGTACACGCTCATCAATCAGGAGCGGGCGTTCTACAAGATGGCTGCTCTCACGGCGCCAACGGACTTGCCGACGGCGTGGCAGACACTCGAGTTCGAGCGCGGCGCGGTGGTGTGGCTGGAGGCTCGCCGATTGTGGGATCTCCGGCGCTGGTACGTCGACCAAGGTCCCGCCCACAACAGCTTTCTCGACGGGCGCGACAAGTCCATTCCGATCAGCCTTTCCGAGTACCAGACGAACGTGAACCTCGTCGGTCAGTCGCCGAAAGAGTGCCAGTGAGGGCTGCATCGGACGGAGCATGACGCCGGCGAGCCACGCATCCTCGCCGGCGTGACACCGACGCGAAGCGTTAGGCGCCGCCGTCGGCCAAGCGCTCGTCGGAGGGGGCACGCGAAGCGCGATCGAGCAGCGTGACTTCGAGACGGGCCAACGCGGCGCCAGCCTCTGCTCCATCAGCACGCTCGGCCAGCTTCCACATGAGCTGAGCCGCTTGGCGTCGCGCCAATTCGACAATCGCCGCAACCTTGTATCTCGGCGTAGATTGCAGCCGATGAGCACACCGATCCGCGCCGCGGCGACGTCTGCGGGTGTCGAAGCGCCTAACGCCGCGGCCGCCGCGGCGCAGCCGGAGCGCCGCCGCTTCGATCGGTCCATCGTCGACGGACCCCTCACGCCTGCGGTCTGGAAGATTGCGTGGCCGACGATGCTCACGAACATCGTCGGCGGGCTCCAGGGGATCATCGATCACGCGATGGTCGGCAACCTCGTCGGCTACACGGGCAATGCGGCGATCGGGGTGAGCTGGCAGATCTTCATCATCGTCATTGTCTTCATCTCGTCGCTGTTCACGGGCATGAGCGTGCTCGTCTCGCGCTTCGTCGGCGCCGGCGACGCCGACAAGGCTGATCGCACCGTCTATCAGGCCTTCCTGACCGCGGTCTTTCTCTCCTTCGGCGTAATCGCTCCGGTCGGCTACCTGGTTTCGCCCTGGCTGTTGAATTTCGTCAACGCCGCGCCCGCGGTCGAAGCGCAGGCGCTTCCCTTCTTGCGCATCATGTTCCTGTTCAGCGGCGGCATGATGATGTTCTTCATGCTCAGCATCGCGCTTCGCTCGGCGGGCGATGCGCGCACGCCGATGATCCTCGGCGTCGCGATGACCGTGTTGAACGCGGGACTCAACATCGTGCTCATTCGCGGACTTGGCCCGATCCCCGCATTCGGCACCAAGGGCGCCGCCATGGGTACCTGCATCGCCTCTGGCGTAGTGAGCACTTACTCATTGGTCGAGCTCTGGCGTGGGAAGTGGGTCGTGGCACTCCCGCGCGGGCGCGGCTACGCGCCCGATTGGGAGATCATCCGCTCGCTCTTCCGCTTCGGCTTGCCGACGGGAATTCAGGGGATCGCAATGAACGTCGGCGGCGTACTCATGCTCTCGTTCATCGGCTCGCTCGCGCAGAGCGCCGCGGCGCAGGCCGCGTTCGCGATCTCGTACTCGCAGCTCTTCTCGCTCATCACGTGGACGTCGGTCGGACTCATGGGCGCCGCCGCCGCCGTCGCCGGCCAGAACCTCGGCGCCGGCAATCCCGATCGCTCGACGCAAGCCGTGCACATCGCCGCGCGATACGGCCTAACGGGCGCCGCGCTCATCGGCGCGCTCTTCCTGTTCATCCCCCGACAACTGCTCGCGATCTTCGGGATGCACGGCGGACCCGTCGTCGACCTCGGCGTGCAACTGTTGCACATCCTGAGCGTGTCCGGACTGTTCATCGCCGTCGCGCTCACCTACACCGGCGGTCTCCAGGGCACGGGCGACACGAAAAGCCCACTCTACATCTCGATCATCTCGCAGGTCATCGTTCCGCTCGGCATCTGCTTCGCCATCCAGCGCACGAGCCACCTCGACCCCATCGATATCTGGATCGCGATCCTCGTCGGCCACATCACGCGGTGCACGCTGAGCGTGCTCCGCTTCAATCAGGGGAAGTGGCGGAATATCCGCGTCGACATTCATAACTCCGCGCGCTGAAGCCGGCTTCTCGACCGGCGAACAAGTCAACACGGATCACTCGGATCAACCGAATCACTCCGTGCCAGGCCGCCTTCCGCGCGCAACGCGCCGGGCTCCCCTCTTTGTGAACGGCCTCGGTTAGCTTCCGGCGAGAACCCGACTGGTGTGCCGTTCAAACAATCATTCCGTTCTGCCATTCGGAGCCATGAACGCCGAGGAGTGATTCGTCAAATTCGAATGATCCGCGATTCCTCTCCGAAGGGTCGCGATTTCGACTCGGTCATATGAGCCTTATTGCATGGTATTGTCGTCGAGCACCGTTGAAGATCAGTGGCTCTGGGGCTGGGATTCGACCCCCGGTATCGTCTCCGTGTGGGTCGAAGTCGACGGCCGTGCCACGGTGTGGCGTCGCGTCGACGGCGCGCTGATCCGCGAGGAGCACCCCTTCCGGCCGTGGCTCATCCTCGATCGTCTGGACGATCTCCTCCATCTTGGCGACGCCCTCTGTCAGGGTGAGAACGCGCGAGCGCGCATCACCTATCGCGAGCTCGAGGGGCCCGGCGCGCTCCGCTACCTCGTTGCCGCCGATAGTTATAAGACACTCAACGCCGCGCTCCTCCTCGGTGCCTCGCAGCGGCTCGGTCGCCGCGTCGAGCACATCCGCGACCTGGGCGCCGAGGCGGTGCTCGCGCTGCCGCCCGAGGAGCAGTACCTCGTCGCCACCGGCCGGACTTACTTTAGAGATCTCTCATACGATCAGTTGCACCGCCTGCAGTTCGATCTCGAGACGACCGGCCTCTACGCGGCGCACGATCGCATCTTCATGATCTCCATCCGCGAGCCCTCGGGCGCGACCGAGGTGCTCGAGGCGAACGGCACGAGCGATGCCGCCGAGGCGGAGCTGATTCGGCGGCTCGTAGCGAAGGTGCGCGCGGTCGATCCGGACGTCATAGAGAATCACAACCTCCACGGCTTCGACCTCCCCTTCCTCTTCCGGCGAGCGCGGAGACTCGGCGTCTCCCTCGCGCTCGGGAGGGCGAGTTCGCCCGGCCTCCGCCGCCGCGTCGCCCGGCGCGGCATGAAGACGGACGACGCCGAGCGCCGCGTGCGGTTCGTCGCGCCGGGCCGCGAGCTCATCGACACGCTCGATGCCGTACGGCGCTACGACTATACGGTCCGCGCGCTCCCGTCGTACGGACTCAAAGCCGTCGCGCGCCATCTGGGATTGGCCGGGCCGGACCGGGAGGTCATTCGCGGCGATCGGATCTACAGCGTCTACCAAACCGACCCCGCGCGCGTGCGACGATACGCGACCGCCGACGTCGACGAGGTCGCCGGCCTCTCGCACACGTTAGGCGGTCCGGCCTTCGCGCTCGCCCGCATGGTCCCGCGACGTTACGAGCGGCTTTCGGACGCCGGCGCCGCCACCGGGATGATCGACCCGCTTCTCGTGCGCGCCTATCTTCATTCCGGGAGCGCGCTCCCCGCGCACGAGGAGGGCGACGGAACGCCTCACAGCGGTGCGGCGCTGCATCTCTTCGCGACCGGTGTCGCGCGGCGCGTCGTCAAGGCCGACGTCGCGAGCCTCTACCCGTCGCTCATGCGCGCCTTTCGCATCGGGCCGGCGCGCGACCACCTCGGCGCGCTTCTCGCCCTCGTCGACCGGCTCGTCGAGCAAAGACTCGCCGCCAAGGCCGCAGCCCGTGAAGCGCCTAACGGGTCCGTCGAGCGTCACGCGCACGAAGCGATGTCGGCGGCGATGAAGTTGGTGGTGAACACCGCGTATGGCTACCTCGCCGCCGGCGGCCGCCTCACGCGCTTCGCCGACGTCCACGCCGCGAACGAGGTGACCCGCCGCGGCCGTGAGACGCTCGACCTGATGTGCCGCGCGCTCGCCGACCGCGGGGTGACGCTGCTCGAGGCCGACACCGACGGTGTCTACTTCGCCGTCCCCGAGTCGTGGACCGAGGCCGACGAACGCCGCGTCGTCGCCGACGTCGCCGCGCTGATGCCTCCCCTCGTGCAGCTCGAGTTCGAGGGGCGCTACGCGGCGATGCTCTCCCACGAGCCGAAGAACTATGCGCTGCTCGGCTACGACGGGTCGCTCGTGCTGCGCGGCGTTGCTTTTCGGTCGAGCCGCGCCGAGCCGTTCGGCGAGGCATTTCTTCGCCGCGCGCTGCATTTGCTGCTCGTCGGCGATGTCGCCGGCGTCCGCACGGTGTATCTCGCGACCGTCGACGCGCTGCGCCGGCGCGAGATTCCGACGCTCGAGGTCGCGGCGCGCGTCCGCCTAACGAAGTCGCCGGCGCGATACCTCGCGTCGCGCGAGAGCCGGCGCGAGCTGCCGTACGAGGCAATGCTCGCCGGCGGGCGCACAACCTGGCAGGTCGGCGACAAGATCCGCGTGTATCGAGCTCGACGCGGCGCCCGCGCGGTCGCGCCTGAAGTGGACGATGAGGGCGCCGCCGACATCGCCGATCCGCGCGACTACGACATCGTGCACTACGAGCGCGTGCTCCGCGAGAACTTCGCGATGCGTCTCGCGCGCGCCTTCACGCCGGCGGACTACGCCGTCGTGTTCGCCGATCCCGACCAGCCGTCCCTCTTCGCGCCACCGGTCGAGACGATCGTCCCGGTGCTGAATCGGCGGTCTTAGTGCGGCTTGGCCCGCGGTTTGTCTTTCCTGACAGTGTCTGGCGTCAATCTCGACGCCTGACGATGTCGGGAAGGTTCATATGCTTCACACGTTCGTCAGCTCCCAAGGCGGACGCTTCGGCGCCGCTAAGCTCGGGGTCGCCGCGTTCAGCATCGCCGCCCATGCCGCCCTCATCACATTCGCCGCGGTCAACAGCGGCCGCGTGCTCCGCATCGCTTTCGTCCCGAACCCCGTTCCGGACGAGGAGATTTTGTTCATCCATCCGCGCGATCCCGAGCATCGCACCGTGACGGTCCGGAAGCGAGCGCTCGGGCGCGCGGCGAGGAAGGCGGCTCGCTTGATCGTTCCTGACCTGACGAGTCTGCGAACGGCGGTCGACGCGACGCTCGCCTCGCTGCCAAAGATGCCCGCCGTCGACCTCGACATCGCCGCGCGCACGAGCGACGCGCACGACTTCGCCGATGCCTACACCGGCACGCTGGCGAGTAGCGGTACGATGTGGGCGCTCACCCACCCCGGACGTGACGGCGCGTATGCCGCCGACGTCGTCGAGAAGGTGGCCTGGCCCGAGAAGGACAATCCGAAGCCACGCTATCCGGAATTACTGCGGCAGGCGGGCGTCGAGGGCAGCTTCGTCGTCGAGTTCGTCGTCGACAGCACCGGACGCGTCGATGCAAAGACGCTCAACTTCCCGACTACGGCGCACCCGATGTTCCTGAAGGCCGTGCGGGACGCGCTGCTGCGCTCGCACTACTTCCCCGCCGAGCTGGCCGGGGTGCGCGTCCGGCAGCTCGTCCAGCAGCAGTTCTCCTTCGTGCTCGTCCGCCGTTAGCGTTTGCTCAACGCGGCCGCCGATGGAATCAGGGCCTCGAGCTCGCGCCGCAGTGCCTCGGCGCGGGCAAGCGCGACCGCGCGGTCCCCGTTGGCGGTCGGGATCACGTCCGTTCCCAGCGCGCCGATGAGCCGCCCCGACTTGTCGTGGAGCGCCTGCGTGATGTCGAACACGGGGTCCGCGCTCGTCGGCGCCTCGATGGTCGGAGCCCCCGTGCGGATCGGACCAAGCTCGTCCGCATCACACTTCTCACCGATGTCCTTCGGATCGGTCGCCGCGATCGTGACGCATCTTCCTCCGGTCGCGAGCGCCAACTCCATCGCCGAGACTTCGTCGTGGTGCCGCCTCACGAGCTCGCGGAGAATGCGTTGCGCGTAGATCTCGTTGCGCTCCGGCTGCCGTTGCGCCGCCGCCATGGCCGGCGCGAGCAGCATGAGCACGAGCATTGGCCGGCATGACATAGTCGCTCGCATCGGTGACGAGACGCCGACATATGTACTCGGCGCGGCGCGCCGCGCAAGTCACCCGCACGATGAACGACATCGGCGCCTGCCTCCGGTGCATCGGCGTCACGTCGGCCGCGTATTGACGCCCGGCCCTCCACGCAAGAGAATCATCGACATTCGAGTCTTCCCACCATGGAGCCGACATGTCGAAAGACCAGTTCTCTCGCCGCGAATTCCTCGGAGTCAGCGCTGCCGTCGCCGGCGCGTCGCTCGTCGGAACGCCTCTCGTAAACCCTCTCGCCGGCATGACGCGACGCGTCGCGCCCAGCGATCGCGTCCGCTTCGGCATGATCGGCGTCGGCATGCAAGGCTCCGGCTTGCTCGGCACCTCGATCGAGCTCGAAGGCGTCGAGTGCGTCGCCGCGGCTGATCTCTACGACGGACGACACACGCTCGCCCGCGAAATCGTCAGGCCCAACCTGCCCGTCACCCGCCGCTACAGGGAGCTGCTCGACAACAAGGATATCGACTGCATCGTCGCCGCCGTCCCCGACCACTGGCATCGTCAGGTCGTCGTCGACGCCGTGAGCGCCGGGAAGGACATCTATTGCGAGAAGCCGATGTCCCACACCCCCGCCGACGGCGTCGCGATGGTCGATGCCGCCAAGAAGAGCGGACGCATCGTGCAGATCGGCTCGCAGCGCGTGAGCTCCCAGATCTGCGCCAAAGCCAAGGAGATGATCGCGAGCGGCATGCTCGGCGACATGATGCTCATCGAGGGCTGGCTCGGCCGAAACGACCCGACCGGCGCGTGGGAGTATCCGCCGCCCCCCGATCTCTCTCCCGCGAATCTCGACTGGGATACCTGGCAGGGAACGGTGACGCCGAAGGTCCCCTTCAACCCGCTGATCTTTGCGCGCTGGCGCTGCTGGAAAGAGTACGGCACCGGCGTCGCGGGTGATCTGCTCGTGCACCTCGTCAGCGGCATGATGTTCATGACAGGAATGAATCAGCCACCAACGGAGGCGATGGCGGTCGGCGGCATTCGGCGCTGGAAAGACGGCCGCAACATGCCCGACGTCCATTCGGTGCTGTACTATTACGGCGGTCTCCCGGTCTCGATGCGCCTCAACCTCGGCACGTCGATGCCCGAGACCTATCGCCTGCAGGGGACGAAGGGCCTCCTCGAAGTCACCGGCTCGACGATCACTTTTTCCCCGCAGAGTGGGAAGGACGAGTCGCCGAGCTACTACGCGTACAGCTTTCCGCGCGCCTTACGAGACGCGTATTTCAAGAAGTGGCATGAAGACAACGATCCGAAGCTCGGCCAGGCGCCGATGCCGGAGGCGATCTCGTTCAGCGGACCGGACTTCGACGACACGCGCCCGCATCTATGGAACTTCTTCGAGGCCGTGCGCACGCGAAAACCGGTCGTCGAGGACGTCGTGTTCGGTCACAACGCGGCGCTCGCATGTCACATGGCGAACGAGTCGTACTTCAAGCGCGCCGCCGTCACGGCCGCGAGCATGGCCGTGAGCAGCCGATAAACATGCCTTTCGTCGCCGCCGAAGACCGATACGAACACGCTCGCTTCCGCCGCACGGGCCGGAGTGGACTGCGGCTCCCCGCCATTTCGCTCGGCCTCTGGCACAACTTCGGCGGCGTCGACTTGTTCGAGACGCAGCGCGCTATCGTTAGGCGCGCCTTCGACCTCGGCGTCACGCACTTCGATCTCGCGAACAACTACGGTCCGCCCCCCGGCTCCGCCGAGGAGAACTTCGGGGCAATCCTCGCCAAGGACCTCAAGCCGTATCGCGATGAGCTGGTCATCTCCACCAAGGCCGGCTACCTCATGTGGCCCGGTCCGTACGGCGAGTGGGGCTCGCGAAAGTATCTCCTCGCGAGTCTCGACCAGAGCCTCGAGCGCATGGGGCTCGATTACGTCGACATCTTTTACTCGCACCGCCTCGACCCTGACACGCCGCTGGAAGAAACGATGTCCGCGCTCGACCAGGCTGTGCGCCAGGGGAAAGCACTCTACGCCGGCATCTCGTCGTATTCCCCGGAGGCGACGCGCCGCGCCGCCGCGCTGCTCGACCAGATGGGGACGCGCTGCCTCATTCATCAACCCTCGTACTCGATGCTCAATCGCTGGGTCGAGGATGGCCTCCTCGACACGTTAGGCGAGCTTGGCATCGGCTGCATCGCGTTCTCGCCGCTCGCGCAGGGAATGCTCACCGACAAGTACCTCGAGGGCATTCCCGAGGGGTCGCGCGTCACGCGGAGCGAATCACTCTCTCGGAGATTCCTCTCCGAGAGCAACATCGAGCGGATTCGCGGCTTGAATGAGATCGCGCGGAGTCGCGGTCAAACGCTCGCGCAGATGGCGATCGCGTGGGTGCTCCGCGACCAGCGCGTCACCTCGGCGCTCATCGGCGCGCGGAATGTCGAACAGCTCGAGGATAGCCTCGGCGCCTTGCGGAACCCGGGCTTCAGCGCGGAGACGTTGAAGGCGATCGACGAGTTGGCGACCGACGGCGGCATCGACATCTGGCGCTCGAGCGTGAAGAGTGTGACGCCGAAGCCGGTCAAGAATGTAGAAGTTGCTCAACACTGAAAAACGTTAGGGTGGCCGCGGCATCGCGAGCCACCCTAACGGCGGCACCCTCCGGAAACCTGCCGCTCAATCGTTATTTCGGATCATCCGCCTGCACCGGGTTCGGCGAGTAGCCGTTCGTGACGACCTGTCCGTTCGCGAAGATGTAGGTGCCGAGCTGACGATAGTTGTTCTGGCCCCAGCAGTAGATGTGATTGTCGGTGCCGATCGCGCAGGTGTGACGATAGCCGGCCGCAATGGCGCGGAAGGCGTGCCCACCCGTGACCTGCTGCGGCGTCGCGGCGACGTTCACCGACGAGCCCTGCCCGAGCTGACCATACAGACCCCAGCCCCAGCACCACGCTTGGCCATTCCCGTCCAGCGCGCACGCGTGCCGCTCGCCGACCGACACACCACGAAGCGCCTGACCGTTGCCAACCGTCTGCGGAACCGTCGTGAACAGACCCCAACCGGATTGGCCGTTACCCAGCTCGCCGTCGAAGTTGTAACCGAAGCATTGAACGGTGCCCGCGAGTTGCTCGCCGCAGGTGAAGTTCCCGCCAGCCGAAATTCGAGCAACAGCGCTACCCAGGCCGTTGGACGCCGCAAACTGCACGATCGTCGTATTCGGGTAGGCCCACCACTGCATCGAGGCTGCGTCCACGCCGGCCTGACCATAGTTGTTCTGGCCCCAGCAGTACGCGAGCGTCGCCCAGCTCAGATAACCGCATGCGTGCTGGCTGCCGAGAGTGAGACCCGTCATTCCGTTGTAGGTCGACGTCAGTGTCGGTGCGGCAATGGGAGTGCTCAGATTAGGCAGATTTCCGAGTTCCCCCCAGCAGAACACGCCTCCCGATGTCGTGCCGCAAGTGGAGTTCCCCCCCGCGGATATCGAGCTGAACACCAACGCCGGCAGCGGCGCCCCATAGGGGTTGTTTGGATCGACGGGTCCGGTCACCGCCTGGACTCCGTTGTACGTGATGTACTGGCCACTGGCGACGCCGAGCTGTCCCTGATTTCCAGCGCCCCAGCAGAACGCGTGGTTGGACGCATCCAGTCCGCAGGTGTGCCCGGCGCCGGCATCGATCTGTTTCGCACCCGTCCAGGTCAGCGTGGCAACTTGCACGATGGGACCGCCACCCGCTTCGCCCCAACAATAGACGTTGCCGTTGTTCTTCCGTGCGCAGGTGTGGTAGTCGCCTGCCGTGATCTCGACGAAGTCGTCAGGATTGAGCCGCGGCTTCTGAATGATTATGCCGCCCCCCGGCGGCAGGATCATCTTGTCGGGAGCTCGGGGCGAGAGCAGATCCTTGTGTTCGTCGCTGCATGCGATGGCTGTCGCGGAGGCGAGGGCGACGATTCCGATTCGAACGAGAAGAGTACGCATAGGTGGCTCCGGTTGGGGTTTCCGCGAGCCACGCTATCGAAGTCTCCTCAGCCGAACCTCACGGCTGCATCATGCGCACATCAGCTTAGGTGTATCGCAGCCACCAGTCACTGCGTCGCGACTTCAACCCCGCATACCAGCGACAAGGGAAGTACATGAGCAGCAGGACGATAGCCCACGCCATGTACACTCCGGGAAGCGACACGCCATACCACGATGGAATCGATCCCGGATCCGTAACAACAGGGATGCGACGGAGCTCTCCTCCCTGAATCAGGGCGAGAATCATCGCCAATGAGTGCGCAACATAGATGTGCACGACGTAATAGAAGAGCGGAACGCGCCCGTACACGGAGAGCCAGCTCGCGACCCGGCCTCGCGCTCCTTCCACTACAGCCAGCGCGACCATCACTGGGCCGAGCGTCATGAGCAGAAAATCCAGGGATGGCGGATACTTCAGCACGTTCAGGAACGACGCGACGGTCAGCGCGGCCGACCGTTGAGGCGACCATGGGAACGGATCGCCGTAGGCATTGATGTACCGGAGGACAATGAACGCGAGGGTGGTGAGCAAGCCAGTCCGAATAAGAAAGCGTCGGCGCCTCATCGCATCCCAGCCATACACGTCGGCGAGGACGTAGCCGAGGGCCATCACCGCCACCCACGGCACGAGCGGATAAGCGACGAAGAGCTTTCCGGGAATCACGAAGCCTGGCACATGCAGGATTTGCCAGAGCGGCGAGGGGCGCACGCCATCCAAGAGGTTGTGACCGGCGATCGTCGCAAGCGCCAGGACGGCGACAACCGCGCGAGGCAGGTGCACCAGCGCAGCCATCACCACCATCGACCAGCCGAGCGCCCAGATCACGAGCGCGTATGCCGGGATCAGATGAAAGCCGAACTGCCAGCCGACCGCGCTGACGGTGAGATCGAGGACGACGAGCCACAGGCCCCGCGTCACGAGGAACCGGCTTGCCTCGGCGGCGCTGCGTCCGCGACGCATCCACAGGCCGATGCCCACTCCGGCGAGAAGCGCGAACGCGGGTGCGCAGAAGTGCGTCACCCAGCGCGTCGCGAACAGGGCCGCGCTGGCGCGGCTCAAATCCTCGGGCCGAAAGCGCTGGTTGGTCACGTAGTCGCGGACGTGGTCGAGGGCCATGAGGACCATGACTGTCCCTCGGATCACGTCCACCGATGCCACACGCTCGCGCGCGCGAGGCGCGGCAAATGGAGTCCTCGGCGCCCATCGCTCGCTGGAAACTGTAGTCATGCGCAGTACGTTGAAGGCGTTCGCCCGGCGACACAGCAGCCGAGACGCAGCTTTCACCTAACTCTGACAATGGCAAAAGTCGGGATCGGTATCGTCGGCTCGCGCTTTCAAGCCGAATGCATCGCAGCGTCGGTGAAGGCGATGCCGGAAGAGGCAGAGATCGTCGCCGTTGCGTCGCCGACCAAAGGGAACGCCGAAGCATTCGCGCGTCGTTATGACATTCCAGCCTTCTACGCCGACCACCGGGAGCTCCTGCGCGATCCGCGCGTCGAGATGATCCACATCTCCGCGCCAAACTACGTCCACGCCCGCATTACGATCGACGCCGCCCGCGCTGGCAAGCACGTCGTCTGCGAGAAGCCCTTATGCGTAACGCTCGAGGAAGCGGACGAGATGATCGACGCCTGCGCCAAGGCGGGGGTTCTTCTCCTCTACGCCGAGGAGCTCTTCTTCGCGCCCAAATACGTAAAGGCGAAGCAGATGGCCGACGAAGGCGCCTTCGGCCGCATCCACCTCGTCAAGCAGAGCGAAAAACACTCCGGCCCGCACGCCGACTGGTTCTGGGACGTCACCAAATCCGGGGGCGGGGCGCTCATGGACCTCGGCTGCCACGGGATCGCCTTCTGCTGGTGGTTCCTCGGCAAGCCCAAGGTCAAGAGCGTTTACTCGCAGCTCTCGACGCAGGTGCACGCCGATCGCACCCAAGGCGACGACGAGGCAATCACAATCATTGAATTCGAGGGCGGAGCAATTGGGGTTGTGGAGAACAGCTGGAATCGGCCGGGAGGGATGGATGACTCGATCGAGGTTTTTGGCGACAAAGGACAAACCTACGCCGACATGCTGATGGGAAATGCGCTCGCCACCTACTCGGAGGTTGGCTTCGGCTACGCGGTCGAGAAGGCGTCGTCCACGCGCGGGTGGACGTACCCGGTGTTCGAGGAGCATTGGAATTACGGCTTCCCCCAGGAGATGCGACACTTCGCGCGCTGCGTGCGCGGCAAGGAGACTCCCATCGCCGACGGCGAGACAGGACGCGTCGTGCAGGAGGTGTTGTACGCCGCGTATGCTTCCGCGGGACTGGGACGCAAGGTCGCGCTCCCCTTCCGGCCCAAGGGCATGGCCAAGCCGATCGACCTGTGGAAGAATCCTCGCGCCTAACGCCGCTGCGCGTGCTGCCGACGCCGGCGGCGATCGGCGACTACCTCGCGCAGCAGCTGCTCTATCGTGCCGAGCACGCGCGCCGGATGGGCAAACAGTTCCTTTTGGGCTGTCCTACCGGCCGCACGCCACGACCCGTCTACGACGAGCTCGCCCGTCACCGGGACGCGCTGGCCCATGTGGTGTTCGTGATGATGGACGAGTACCTGCCTAACGCTGGCGAGCCCTGGTCCTGCCATGCATTCGCCCAGACGCACATGTCGTGGGCGAAGACGATCTGGTTCCCCGACCCGAGCGATCCCGCCGCCTACGATGCCGCGATCGCCGACGCCGGCGGCATCGATTATTTCATGCTGGCTTCCGGCGCGAGCGATGGCCATGTGGCGTTCAATGCGCCGGGCGCGCCACGCGACAGCCTGACGCGGATCGTTCCTCTGTCCGACGCGACGCGCCGAGACAATCTCCAAACGTCCCCCTCCTTCGGGTCGCTGGAGAGTGTCCCCAAGCAAGGTGTCACTGTCGGAGTCGCGACCATCGCCGCCGCGCGCGAGGCGGTGATGGTAGTCTGGGGCGCTTCCAAGCGCCTAACGCTGAGCCGCATCCTTGCCGCGCAACGATACGATTCGACCTGGCCTGCGACGGTGATTCACGAGTGCCCGATTCGCGAGGTCGTCGCCGACGCCGAGGCCGCCGAGGATTGACTCGGGCCGCATCGAAATGGTACTACTCGGCAATAAGCACGGAGGCACTATGCCGGATGAAATGGGCACTTTTCGTATCGACGTCGAGCTCGAGAATCCAGCCTCGCCTGGCGAACGACGGAAGATCTCGTCGGCGCTCGTCGACACGGGCGCGGAACTCTCCTGGGCGCCCGCCGCCATCCTCGAATCCCTCGGCATACAGCGATACGCAAGACTGCGATTCCGCCAGGCAGACGGCACGGTCCTCGAACGATGGACCGGTGCGGCGTTCATTCATGTCGCCGGCAAGCGCACCTCAGATGACGTGGTGTTCGGCGAGGCGGGCGATCTAATCCTATTGGGCGCACGCTCGCTCGAAGGCCTCAATCTCCGCGTCGATTCCGTTCGCAAGACGCTCGTCGACGCCGGCCCAGTTCCCGCGGCAATCGCGTCCAGCTCTACTTGGTCCGGCTCAGTGCGGTAGCTATTCCTCGCTCGACGAGCGGTACCATCACCCGATACCCCGCCTCGTTAGGGTGCACGCCGTCGCTCGCCAGCCCCTCCTTCATCCCCTGCCTCGCGTCCGCCATCGCGCCGTGATAGTCGACGTATACGTTGCCCGTCGAGTCGGCATAATGTCGCATCCAGGCATTCAGCGCCACGATCTTTGGAGCCGGCTGGAGGCCAGGACGCCACGGATAGTCGTACACCGGTAACACCGAGCAGAGAACGACGCGAATGCGATTCGCGTTCGCGAGCTCCGTCATCCCCGCCAGGTTGTCCTCGATCATCTCGAGCGTACTGGGGCCAGTGTTTCCAGCGATGTCGTTCGTGCCGGCGAGAATCACCACGACCTTCGGTTTGAGTGCGATCACGTCCTGGCGAAACCGTACCAGCATCTGCGGTGTCGTCTGACCGCCGATGCCGCGATTGACGTACGGTTTGCCTGGGAATTGAGCGGCGAAAAATTTCGCCCATCCCTCCGTGATCGAGTTTCCCAGAAATACCACCCGATTCTCACCGGCTTTGGGCGCCGGGAGCACGGCATTCGAATCGCGATATCGCGACAAGTTCGCCCAGTCGTTGCGAAGGCGCTCCTCGTTTGTCTGCGCGCACACGGTCATGGGAACGAGCAGCAGCAGGTAGACGACTTTCATTGATCATCTCCAGGAGAATTCCATGACAGCCCTTCACCACTGGAACGTAGCGACGGCGTCCGCGGGAAGAACGTAGCGAAACGCGCGTCCGTTGAATTGCACGGCGAACTCCGTCGCCGATGCATTGGTGTTGAGCACGATGAGCGTATGGACAATGAAATCCGCTCTCGCGTGCTCGAAGGCGACGCTCTCGAGTCCATCGATGCCCGAGCTCGAAGCAATGCGACGGGCACCTGGTGGCACGAATCGACTCGCGTGCGCGAGGGCGTAGTACTCTTCATTTCGCTGCACCGTGCCGTCGGCCTTGATCGTCACGACTCCCCGGCAATTCCCACAGCCACCCGCGTGCGGCCCGTGTTGCTCGTCGAGCGCGAGATTCCACAGCAGGACCCCTCGCGCCCAATTGCGCGTTCCGCGGATGATCAGATTGCGCACCATCCAGGCGAGATTGTCGGCGAACTTCGGCGCCCAGTCGCCGCCCGAACACTCGGTGATGTATGCGTCCTTGTCGGGATGCGCGTCGTGCACGGGGCTCTGCGCCGAGACGTCGCCGTTGTAGCAGTGCCATGCGACACCCGACACGTACCGTCGTGCGCCGGAATCGGCCAACACCGCGAGCGGTGAGTCAGGCTCGTCCCAGTTGTGATCCCACTCCAGAATGCGCGCGTGCGTCATCGGGCCGACGAGCCTAACGAGCCTGGCGCGTTGCGCCGGATCGAGACGCATCCCCGGATAGTCCGCGGGCTCGAAATGCGGCTCGTTCTGCAAGGTGAC
>DATBHD010000232.1:0-2638 GCA_036557635.1 Gemmatimonadaceae bacterium | reverse complement strand
TGATTGCGCCCGCAGTCACGCTCACCTCGAGCTGCTGTGGCGCGTGTCCGAGCGCTGTCGCCCGAATGGTGTACGTGCCTGGCGGCACATTCGCGATGACGTAGCGGCCGCCGGTGTCGGCGAGCGCGCGCAGTGTCGTGGACTGGAGCACGACCTGCGCGGTCGGCACGGGTTGGCCCGCATCCGTCGTGATCCTTCCGGTGATGCGCCCGGTCGCTTGCGCTGCGACCGTCAGCGGAAGGAGAAGCACAGCTAGGAACCCACAGCCAACGATTCTTCTCATTAGAGACTCCTCGATAGAGGCCACGGCGACCTCGAGCCGAGACAGGTGGGGGCGCGCCGACGTAAGCGCTTACAATCGAATCGCGTTCAACATCCCCGCAACCGGCGAAACTGTCAAGACTGCGGTCGGAACGGCCGGGGGCCGCCGGATGGTATGCGCTTACATCAACGGAGGCGCCGCGGCCTGCTCGCCGGCGGCTGCGACGTCGACTCACGGACGATGAGTTCGGTCTCCACCGCGACTTCGGCGCGCGTGAGCGGACGGTCGCCTCCCTCAGGGGGAACGAGCGCGTCGAAGATGAGACGTCCGATCGTCTCGCGCGGGACATCCGCCGTCGTCAGCGCCGGCCGCGCAAACTCGGCGAGCCCGATGTTGTCGAAGCCCGTCACCGAGACGTCACCCGGCACCGATATGCCGCGGACTGTGAGCTCGCGCAAGGCGCCAACCGCCATGAGGTCATTCACGCACGCGACGGCCGTGGGCCGGAAGCCGGAGTCCAACACCTCACGCATCGCCTCCTGGCCGCCCGACATCCCGTCGGCGCTTGCAACGGCCATGACCCTCACCCGCGGGGCATATTCTTCCGCGATAGCGAGAAACGCTTGGCGTCGCTCGTGCAGCGGCCCGAGACGCGTGTGGTGACCGATGAATGCCATGCGCCGATGCCCGAGCGAGTGAAGGTATTCCACGATGCGATGCATCCCGCCGCGGTAGTTGGCGCGGATGTTCATCGCGTTCTTCAGACGATGCGCGCCGCCGTCATAAAGCACGACGGGCAGCGCGGACGCGATCGACGCCACGGCAGGCGGTACCGTCTCCGAAACGACCAGGGCAAGCCCCGCCACTCGGCGGCCGAGGATGGTCTCGATGCTCGACGCGAGGCGCTCGGGCGTGTAGTCGGTGTTCGCGACGATCAGATCGTAGCCGCGCGGCCGCGCGCAGGCTTCGACGCTGCGAAAGATGTCGAGAAAGAACGGATTCGCGATGTTCGACACGACCATGCCCAGCAGCTTGGGCTGCCCGCCGGCGAGCGATCGGGCGTTGAGGTCCGGCGTGTAGTTCAGTGCCTCGACCGCGCGCATCACACGAGCGCGCGTGTTGGGACTCACGCCTCGCGCGCCGTTCAGGACACGCGAGACGGTTGCTGTCGAGACGGAAGCTCGCTTCGCGACATCTTCGAGGGTCATACTGCCTAGTATCGCGCGGCGTCGAACGGCTGAGCAAGGCGTCGGGCCGGTTCCGGGTCGACGCGCGCGTCCACGAATTGCATGTGCGGCGCCGACCGATCCGAACTCCGTCACCTCGCGCCCCCTTTCATTGACTATGACACAGAGGCCAAGGGCAACACCGTTTCCCCCGACCATGCATGCGGCGGCCATCGACAAGTTCGGCCCGCCGTCCGTGCTCAAGCTGCACGAGCTGCCGACGCCGCGGCCGTCGCCGCGTGAAGTACTGATTGCGCTCGACTGGGCTGGCGTCGGCAGTTGGGACGCCGCCATCCGCGACGGATCCTGGGCTGAGGGGAAAACGAAGTTTCCGCTCGTGCTTGGCGTCGATGGCGCTGGGACCGTCGTCGCCAAAGGGTCGCGCGTGCGCCGCCTGCGCGTTGGCGATCGCGTGTGGGCGTACCAATTCGAGAATCCGAAAGGCGGCTTCTACGCGGAATACGCAGTGGCCCGCGACGACCACGTCGATCGTTTGCCGAGGCGACTCACGATGCGCGATGCCGGGACACTTACCTGCACGGGACTGACGGCGCTCGTCGGCGTCCAGACATTGAAATTGCGACGCGGTTCAGTGGTTCTGATTCTCGGCGGCTCCGGCGCGGTGGGGACCGTCGCGATCCAGATGGCGAAACAGCGCGGCGCAATCGTCGCCACGACTGCGACCGGAGCTGCGGCACAACGTGCCGTCCGACGACTCGGTGCGCGCTATGTGGTCGACGCGCGAAAGCGATCGTCGCCGGATCAGCTTCGCGAAGCGTTGCCAAGTCCGTTGGAGTGCATCCTCGCACTCGCCGGCGGTCCCGACGTCGAACGCTTCATCGATTTGCTCGGCCCCGGAGGCCGCGTCGCATACCCGAATGGCGTGGAGCCGGAACCGAAGAAACGGAAAGGTATAACGATCAAGGCCTTCAACGGCATCTCGGATCCTCGGCACTTTGCCGCCTTGCGCAAGTTCGCCGAGGGCGGAATGAAGGCAGAGATCGCGGCGGAGTTCCCGCTGTCGCGCGCCGCAGACGCACACCGTCGACTCGAGAAGGGGCGCGTCGTCGGAAGGATCGTTCTCCGCGTGTAGTGTCATCCCGAGCGCAGCGCAGTGTCATCCCGAGCGCAGCGAGGGATCTGCTCTTTG
>DATBHD010000231.1:0-7680 GCA_036557635.1 Gemmatimonadaceae bacterium | reverse complement strand
CGCGCCCACCGATCGAGCTCGGCCCACCAGCCGAGATCGACCTCGGTGATGCGCGCCATGATACGCGCCTCGAGCTCATTCCAGTATGGCTCACCAGCGGGCGCGGCGTACAGCGCGCTCAACCCGCGCGTCACGTCGTCGTCGCCACTGTCGTTATGCAATGTGAGCTTCGTCATATGTCGCTCCGTACGTCTTTCAGCAGCCGTCGCAGCGCCGCCCTCGCATGGTGGAGATCCGAACGCGCCGTTCCCTCCGGAATGCCGAGCATCGAACCGATCTCACCGTGAGTAAAGCCCTCTACGTCGTGCAGGACGATCACCGAACGTTGCCGGTCAGTCAGCCGCGTGAGCGCGTCCGTCAATCGGCGACGCAACTCGTCCGCTTCGCCCGGATCCCGAAAGGGTGCGGGCGACAACTCCGACAGCTCATCCGCGTCACGAACTTTGCGCCGACGAACAAGATCCAACGACGCATTGGCCATGATGCGGTAGAGCCAGGCCCCGAATGGTTGATCGGGAAGAAAACGATCCAACGCGCGAAATGCGTGGAGGAAACCCTCCTGCACTGCGTCTTCCGCGTCTTCGTGCGTGAGCACGATCGCGCGACAGACGGCGTACGCGCGCCGCTGGTGCAGCCGCACGAGCGCAGCGAAGGCCTCGTTGCTTCCCTCCTGGGCCGCCACTACCAGCGCTCGTTCGTCCGAGCTCCTCCGCGGATCTCCGTCAGCCGACGGCATCGCGTAGGTCGATTGGACTGCGGTTGCGGCGGTCATCCTCGCCCTGTGAACTCCTGCCAATGTCCACTCGTTGTACGGCGAGCGGGGGTCCAGCGTTGAGGACGACGGGTCGCACTCAGGCACCTTGTCCATCGAGCCCCAGGTCCGTGGCGCGTCCACGCATGGCGTCGATGACGAATTGTATATGCTCATCCAGATCGACACCCAGCTCCTGCGCGCCGAGCACGACATCGTCCCGATTCACGCCGCGGGCGAATCCTTTGTCCTTCATCTTCTTCCGTACCGAGCGCGCGTCGACTTCATGGAGGCTCTTCGATGGTCGAACAAGCGCCGTCGCCGTCACGAGACCCGTGAGCTCGTCGACGGCGAACAGCGCCTTGGCCATCTGCGTCTCGCGGGACACCCCGCAATAGGTTGCGTGACCAAGCACCGCCTCGAGAATGTCGTCCGGCCATCCGCGTTCACGCAGTACTCGCACACCGTGCGCCGGATGCTCTTCGGAGGCCGAGTGCGCCGCGTTAGGATACCGCTCGTAATCAAAATCGTGGATCAAACCGGCGAGTCCCCAGCGCTCGGGGTCTTCGCCGAACTTGCCGGCATAGGCGCGCATGGCGGCCTCGACGGCCAACATGTGCTTTCGCAACGACTCGCTGGCGGTGTACTCGTGCATGAGCGCAATGGCGTCGTTGCGCGATGGCAGAGGCATGGGAGGAGAGCGTGGGGCGTGATGCGTCGGGGTGGAAGGGAAAATAGAACACGTGACGTCCGTGGCCGCCAATCAGCCTTCGGAACCAATGCCTCATCTGCGTGCAATCACGAAAGCGAAGCCGTCAGACGACGCCGCCGGGCGATTTCCGTTCAGCGTCCCGGTCGTGCGCGCGCTGGACAAGCTGTCGGTGAACTCGGCGGTGACGTTCTTCGTTGGGGAAAACGGCTCGGGGAAATCGACCATTCTCGAAGGGATCGCCGCGGCCGCGGGACTGCCGGTGGTGGGCAGCGTCGGTGTCGCTGATGACCAAACGTTGAACGCGCAACGTGCACTCGGTCGCGCCCTCCGACTCACGTGGACGCGGCGCACGCGACGCGGCTTCTTTCTTCGCGCGGAAGATTTCTTCGGCTTCACGAAGACGCTGGCGAGGATGCGATCCGAGTTCTTGACGCGTCTCGAGGAGCTCGAGGTCGAGTATCAGGATCGGTCGGAGTACGCGAAGCGTCTCGCGCAACTCCCGGTTCGCCGATCGCTCGCCGAAATGGAGAGCCGCTACGGCATCGACCTCGACGCGAACTCGCACGGGCAGAGCTTTCTGAAGCTCTTTGTGTCGCGTTTCGTGCCGGGAGGGCTGTACCTGCTCGACGAGCCGGAAGCACCGCTTTCGCCGCAGAGTCAGCTCGCATTGATCGCGATGATCGGCGACATGGTGGCGCAGGACGCGCAATTCATCATCGCGACGCACTCGCCGATCCTGCTCGCGATTCCCGGCGCGCTGATCTACAGCTGCGATCGTGTACCGATCGAGTCGGTGCGCTTCGACGAGCTGGATCACGTCGTGCTCACGCGCGACTTCCTGAACGATCCCGGAAGGTTCCTGCGACACCTCGGCGCGTAGAGCGTCGAGCGCGAGGCGTGAATATCAGCGCTGGGCGGCGGCCGGCTTTTCCGACTCGTACTTCCGATTCGTGAGCTTCACGATCGTTCCGAGCAGGAGGAACAACGCGACGACGCCGATGACGAGGCCGGCGAAGGCGGCGAACATGTCGGAGCCGTGCGCAGCCCGCGGCGCGTGTTGATGCGTATGCGTGTCAGCCATGATTGTCGGTACGCGGCGATTCGTTAGGCGACGCGCACGCTGTTGATGACGTCGTTCTTCTGGATCTTCTTCACCACGTCGAGTCCTTCGGTCACCTTGCCGAACACGGTGTGGACACCGTTCAGGTGGCGGCAGCTCTGGTCATTGAGCACGATGAAGAATTGACTGCCACCGGTGTCCTTGCCGGCGTGCGCCATGGAGAGGGCGCCGATCTCGTGCGTTTTGGGATTGCCGGCCGTCTCGCATTTGATCTTGTAGCCCGGGCCGCCGGTACCGATGCGAGGATCGCCGGCGGGGAGGTCGCGCGAGTTCGGATCGCCCCCCTGGACGACAAAATCTTCAATGACGCGGTGGAACTTCACGCCGTCGTAAAAGCCGCTATTCGCCAGCTTCTCGAAGTTCTCGACGGTCTTGGGAGCTTCTTTTTCGTACAGATCCGCGACCATGGTGCCGCGGTTGGTATCGAAGGTTGCGCGCTTCACGATTCGGATTGGGTTGAAGACCATCCCAAAACTAATCGAGGCTGCTTCCCTCCGCCGAAGAGCGCGCGACTAGCGCGAACTACTCGTGCGCGCCGGCACCGACGACATGAAGTGATACACGCGCGCGACCTTGCAGCCGGCGAGCACGGCCGGCGTGAAGGTCCACTTGCCGATCACGCCGCGCACATTGTCGGTAAACCATTTGTTCGAGACTTTCACAACTTTGAAAGTCTCGAGGTTGGCGCGGCCGAGGGTGTCGATGACGACGTCGATCTTGATCTCGGCGCTGCCGTCCTTGCGGAGCACCGACTCGGGCATCCCGCGAAAGGGCGCGGGCTTCATCGCGAGAGGTGCGGGGAGGCGCTCGACTTCGAGATCCGGTCGCAGCGCCGCGCGGCGCCGCGCTTCGACGCAGTCGCCATGGGTGAGCGGGGCCATGACGCGCGCACCGACGTCGCTTTTCGCCGACGACTGGCCGGCGTGCGCGCAAGCGGCAACGAGCGCCGCCACGCCGCCGAAAAGAATCAATTGTCGAATCGGGATCATCGAGAGGAGGGGAGGTCTTCTCCTATACTCTCGACGATGGGCAAAGGTCACTGAGGACGCACTGATCGCACTTCGGCGCTCGCGCGATGCAGATCGTCCGTCCGTGCTCGATGAGGAGATGGGCGAGAAGCGTCCACTCGTCGCGCGGAAAGAGCTTCATGAGATCCCGCTCGATCTTCACCGGATCCGTGTGCCTGGTGAGCGCGAGGAGCCGACTGAGGCGGGTCACGTGCGTGTCGACGACGACACCCTCGTTCTTGTCGAACGCGTTCCCGAGAATGACGTTCGCCGTCTTGCGACCAACGCCGGGCAGCTTCACGAGCTGCTCCATCTCCGATGGAACGTCGCCACCGTGCCTTTCGGCGATCGCCGCCGACATCCCGATCAGGCTCTTCGTCTTGTTCCGGAAGAAGCCCGTGCTCTTGATCATCTCCTCGAGCGCTTCCGGATTCGCGGCGGCGAGTGCTTCGGGCGTCGGATAACGACGGAAGAGCGCCGGTGTCACCATGTTGACGCGTTTGTCGGTGCACTGCGCGCTCAGAATGGTCGCGACGAGGAGCTGATAGGGCGACTTGAAATCGAGCGCGCAATGCGCGTTGGGATACGCACGATGCAGCCGGGCGTAAATCTCCGGCGCGCGCTTCGCGGCCGGCGCACGGCGTGAGGCGGGACCCTTCGCCCGCCGCGATGCTCTTGCTTTCTTGCGCATCGCGGAAAGCTAACGCCGCCGGCTTCGCGCGAACGCGATGATGCCCGCGGCGTCTCTTGCGTTGAGGAGATCGCGCGCCTCGAGCCATCCCTTGCGCGCCGTGCCGACGCCAAGGACGACATTGTCGAGCGCATTGACGGAATGCGCGTCCGGTCCGATCGCGACTGTCGCGCCCCGTCGTTTGGCGGTGATGAGATGGCGCCAGTCGAGATCCATGCGATGCGGGTCGGCATTCAGCTCGACGGCGACGCCGACCGCGGCGGCTTTCTCGATGACGGCATCGACGTCGATCGCGTACGGCTCTCGCGACAGGAGCAGGCGACCGGTTGGATGCGCGAGAACTGTCAGGAACGGATCGTCCAGCGCGCGCAGCACGCGACCCGTCATCGCCGGGCCATCCATGCCGAACCGCGAGTGAATCGAGCCGATCACAAAATCGAATTGGGCGAGCAGCTCGGCGTCGTAGTCGAGGCGACCGTCGGCGAGAATGTCGGCCTCGATTCCCTTGAGGACGCGAAGATCTCTCATCCCGGCGTTGATCGCGTCGATCTCTTCGAATTGCGCGAGGACTTTCTCGCGTGAGAGCCCGGACGCGTAGAACGCCGCCGCGGAATGATCGGAGATGCCGATGTAGCTCCACCCGCGCGCCCGAGCGCCCTTCGCCATGTCGGCGATCGAGCTCTTCCCGTCCGAGTAGTGCGTGTGACAGTGCAGTACACCGCGGACATCGCTCGGCTCGATCAATCGCGGAAGCGCGTGTCGGGCCGCGGCGTCGACCTCACCCTGCGCTTCGCGCAGCTCGGGCTCGATGTATTCGAGACCGGCGGCGCGATACAGCGCTCGCTCGTCGGCAAGAGGAATGGAGCGCGACGCCTCGCGCAGCTCGTCGCCGTCGAGGGAGAGAGCACGCTCCGCGAAGCGCGCGCGAATCAGCTCGACGTGCTCTTCGCTGCCCGTCGCTCGCCAGAGCGCGGCGGCGAAGTGATCCGGCGTCACGCATCGAAGCGCGAGACGCACTCCGTCGACGAAGTGAATGTCGACGGTATCGGTGTTCTCTCCGGTCGCTTCCCTCACGCCGGCAGCGCGAGTGAACGATGTCGCGACCTGCTCGGGCACGGCGCCGGCGCGACATCGCGCGACGATCACCACGCCGCTCACGACTTCGCGATGGCGACGGATCGCGCCCGCGATCGCCGCGTCGTCGACGTCGGGGTGCTCGCGAACGAGCCTAACGAGATGCTCGGCCTCGACGCGGGCGTGCGGGAAGAGCGACAACGCGCTGGTGTCACGCGTAAACGCGATTCCCCGGAGAATCTTCTCCGCCGTCTTCGGCCCGAACCCACGAAGCTTCGCGAGCCGTCCGTCCCGCGCCGCTTCCTCGAGGTCGACGACGTCGCTGATCTCGAGCTCTGCGTGGATCCGGTGAATCTTTTCCGCCGAGAGGCCGGGAATCTCGAGCATGTCGAGGAGGCCTTCAGGTGTGGCCTCGCGCAATTGATCCAGATAGCGCGAGGAGCCGGTCTCGACGAGATCACGCACGACGGAGAGCGTTGCCGGTCCGAGCCCGCGTACCTTGCCGATGTCTCCGGAGGCGAGCATCGGCGCGAGATCGTCGACGCCGAGCGCGAGAATTCCACTCGCGGCGGTCTCGTACGCGCGTGACTTGTAGCGATTCTCGCCGCGCACCTCGAGATAGGCGGCGATTCGAGAGAGTACGTGAGCGGCGGTGCGAGCGTCCACGGGCATGCCGAAAACTACGACAAGCAGATCCCTCCCTCGTCGCTCGTGCTCCTTCGGCGCAAGCCCTTCGCTCGGGACGACAGGTCGTCAGCTTTCCACGCCGGCGTAGCTCTTCAGCCGATCGATGAGCTCGTGGAGCTGCTTTTCGGTGAGGTCGATCTCCTGCGCTGCGCCATCCATATCGAGGAGTCCGGCGCGCATCGAGATCGCGACTTGATTGAGGTAGCGAATCTTCGAGAGAACTTCCTCGGTGACTTTGCGCAGACCGATGAAGCGGCGCTTCTCGGCGAGGGCACGACGATAGCGGAGTATGAGCTCGGCCGGCGAAAGGCGCTTCGCGAGTGCCATGACCTCATCACGATCTCGTCCCGGCAGAGCGCCACGATCGGGAATGCCGGTGTCGTCCCACGCGTCATCCGCGAACCAGAGTCGGCCCACGTATTCGATGCCGTCGAACGCGATGCGGCAAGAAACACTATACCGACGACCCTGATAGTCGATCGTCGTCACGTGCGGTTGGACGGTGTCGTCGTGGAGGGGCATTAACTAACGCAACATCGGAGAGTGGCTGTGAACAGGCATAAACCGGCTTCAGCGCTTCGGACCAATGAACTCCTCGATCGCCGCAAAGAGTCCGTCCGGCTGTTCCACGTATGGCACGTGACCGCACTGGTCGAGGACGACCAGCTTGGCACGAAGGGCACTCGCGCACTGCTCCGACGACTCGACGGGGATGGGGTCCTGACGGCCGTGAACGATGAGAGTGGGCACATTGATAGCGCGGAAGGCTGGATCGGCAAGGAGATCGTAGTCGCCGAGACTTGCCCAAACTGACTGTTGAACCCGTGAGGTGACGCGAAAGGGAGTAAGATCCTTCGCTTTTCTAGCATCGGCAAAATAGCCGGCGACGCTCAACTCGAAACTCCGATGGCGGTATGCCTCGATGTCCCGCTCACGGAGACCGGAAGCGGCGAGCTCGTCGCGCAGTGCCTGCACCTCGGGGCCGTTCTGACGCCGCGCAAACTCGCGCTCGAACTGCACGCGAAATCGTTTCGTCACCGGCGCCGGATCGATCAGCACGAGCCTCGATGGTTTGATGCTGACGCGACCCGCGGAAGCCTCACGAGCGAACAGTAGCGCTAGCAGCCCTCCCCATGAGTAGCCAACGAGCGTGAGCGGTCGCACCTCGAGCTCATTGACGACGCGCACCAGGTCCTGAACGAGGACCTGCCAGGTGACATCGCCCTCGCGCTCGCGCGAGTCGGAGCGTGAGCGACCGCCGCCGCGCTGGTCGTAGAAGAGGAGCTCACGTGTCTCGACGCCGTGCGGCGCGGCGAGCCGCAGCATCTGTGGCAGGAGATAGTCGTGATGCGCGCCCGGCCCACCGTGCAATATCAAGAGCCGCTCGGCGTTCTCGACGCCATACGCGCACCAGTAGAGGGGCACGTCGGTCGAGGTCGTGAATCCGACGGTGCGTGGCGGAGGAATAGACATGGCGCGTTGGGCGTTGAGAGTAGAGGGTGGAGCGTACGCAAACAAACAGCCCCGTGGGAGAGAGGTCCACGGGGCCGTCTTGCGCTTGCGCTCTACGCTCTACGCGCAGCGCTCGACGCGATTACGGGACGTAGCAGCTCGGTTCGCCGTCGCCCGCCGTCGTGA
>DATBHD010000230.1:0-11037 GCA_036557635.1 Gemmatimonadaceae bacterium | reverse complement strand
GCGAATGGCGCGAATTGCGAGCGAATCCAAACTTGCGCATCTGGGCATCGATCGCGCGCCGCCACTCGGAATTTGGTGTGCCCGGATCGAGATGTTCGCGCCCAATGAAGGTTCTTCGCTTGTCGAATTTCAACCAAGAACACGATGGACAAGAACCGGTGCGACCGAGTCGTTACGCCACTGGGTTGGATTCGCTCAGATTCGCGGCATTCGCGTCCCAAGCACTCTGGACTCTTTCGGTGCCGTAGGCTCACGGCTGATCGCCTTCCTTTCCCGAAATTCCACGAAGATCCCAAATCTGGAATATTGCAGCCGGAGTGAACGAATTTGACTGATCGCGGAGGTCGGCGTCGCGGCGCCGCACTCGAGGATGGATTCTCCCGGATCCACTCCGGAGCCCACCGATGCGCGTCCCCGCCATTCTCACCGCGTGTCTCGCTCCTCGAGATGACAAAGGGAGCTACCGGCCTCGACACCAGATGAACGAAATCGCGTGATCGGATTCGCGGCGGAGCGGATCTTGCCGCCGTTGCGCTGATTGTTGACGTCCTTACCCGATTGGAGAGCACGATGCGTCAGATCCGCGATGCTGCGGGCGTCGAGTGGATGGTGTACGAGGTGAACCCGAACTCTGGTGAGTGGCGGTCAATCGAGACTCTTCCGGAGAGATTCCGCAGCGGTTGGTTGTGTTTCGAGAGTCCGAATGAGAAGCGGCGGCTCACGCCTCTCCCCGCCGGGTGGCAGGATCTGACAATTGACGAGTTGCGCGCCCTCCTGGGGACGGCGGCGTTGGTGCGCAGAGCGGCCACGCCCAGATCGTAGCCTAACGAGTCTTGACCGCGGCGCGCGGTCGCGGCAGGTTGATCGTCATGGACCGCTTGCGTCAGGACTTCCACGCCGCGTGGCGCGGCTTTCGGCGGACGCCGGGATTCTTTGCGGCCGCCGTCGCCATTCTCGGACTCGGCATCGGGATGTCGGTGGCCATGTTCACCGTCTTCCGCATCGTGCTCGTGCGGCGATTGCCGGTGATCGATCAGGATCGCGTTGTCGTGATGTGGACCTATCGCGAGCCGGGTGTCGAGTACGCGGCGGGCACAAAGGAGCTCGCCGGGTTTCGCCGGGAGACGCGGACACTGCGCGATGTCGCGGGTGTCGCGCACTGGCCCGCCGCTCCGGCGCCGATGCTCGACGGCGACCGCTCCATCTCGCTCAATCGATCCCTCGTCACCGGGAACTTCTTCGAGCTGCTCGGCGTGAAGCCCGTGTTGGGGCGCCTGCTCCGACCGAGCGACGACGACGTCGGCGCATTCGATCGCGCCGGAACGGGCGCCTCGAAGGTGATCGTCCTGAGCTACGCCGCATGGCAGAGCAAGTTCGGCGGCGACTCGTCGGTCATCGGTCGCCACCTGATCGAGCCCTTCACTCGCTGGGACTTCACGATCGTCGGCGTCGCGCCGCCGGGGCTCGACTATCCGGCGGGCGCCGAGTACTGGGGGCCGATCTGGGGCGGATGGGCTGGCGGCGTGTCGACGATCGCCGTTGGCCGGCTCGCGCCACACGCGACGGTGGAGACGGCGCGCGATGAGTATTTGCGAATCGCCAGCCAACTGGGTCCGCGGTATCGCTACCGGGGTGTGAACGCGAAGACGTTCGCCGACACGGTGCTCGGCAACGTCGCACCGGTGCTGCTGGTTCTGATGATCGCCGTCGGCGTGTTGCTGTTGATCGCCTGTCTCAATGTCGGCAATCTGCTGCTTCTGCGCTCGTCACGGCGTGCGCGCGAGGTCGCGGTGCGGCGGGCGCTCGGCGCCGGCTATGGCGACATCGTGCGCCAGTTGGTCGTCGAGGCGCTACTGCTCGCGGCGGCCGGCGGTGCCTTGGGCTTCGCGCTCGCGGAGCTCCTGCTGCGCCTCCTCGTTAGGCTCGCCCCGACGCAGCTGCCTCGTCTGGACGACGTCCGGCTGAGTGGGACGCCCGTGCTCACCGCGATCGCGATCACTTCGGCGGCCGTCGTGCTCTTCGGCCTCGCGCCAGCGCTGTTGGGTGCGCGTACGAGCATCGCGTCACCTCTACGATTCGACTCGCGCTCCGGCACCGAATCGCGCCGCCGCCGCCTCCTCCGCCAGACGCTCGTCGCGTCGCAGGTGGCGCTGGCGATGGTGATGCTCGCCGGCGCCGCGCTCCTCGGGCGAAGCCTCGAGCGGCTGCAGCGACAGAATATGGGCTTCGTTGCCGATCATCTCGCTATTCTCTCGTTCTCGTACAATGCCCAGCGCCAGGACACGCTGCCCAAGCTGCTCACGTTAGGCGATCAATTGCTGGGGCGTCTCGCCGCGATGCCGACAGTGACGTCGGTGACGCCGATCCTGATACCGCCCTTGCTCGGGCCGAATGTGTGGCAGTCGCGTTTCGAGGCGGAGGGGCAGACGGAGCCCGAGGCGGCGGCCAACCCGGCCGTGCCAGTCGAAGTCGGCGGACCCGAGCTGTTTCGTACATTCGGAATTCCCGTCATACGCGGCCGCCCATTCGTCGATACCGACCGCGAGAACGCGCCGCTCGTCGTCGTCGTGAGCGAATCCGTGGCGCGTCGTTTCTGGCCGGGGCAGGACGGAATAGGGAAGCGCATCCGCGTGCCACCGCCGATGGGAGGGATCGTCGGCGAGAATGGGTGGCGCACGGTTGTCGGCGTTACGCACGACACACACCTGCGATCGATTCGCGAGTCCTTCGCGACCGTGTACTTGCCCTGGCGCCAGTTCTCGTGGCAGACGTACTTCGCGCTGCGCACGACGAGCGATCTCGGCCGGCTCGTTCCCGCCATACGACGACTCGCGCACGAAGTGGATCCACAGGTCGATCTCTGGTCGAGCCGGACGATGGACGAGCTGCTCGCCGAGCCGCTCGCGCAGCCGCGATTCGGCACGGTGTTGATGGCCAGCTTTGGCCTCTCGGCGCTCGTGCTCGCGGCGATCGGGCTGTTCGGTGTGATGTCGTCGATCGTCGGCGATCAGACCCGCGAGCTGGGAATTCGCATGGCGCTCGGCGCCATGCCGGGTGACGTGCGCCGCACGGTGCTCGGCCGAGCGCTCGCGCTCACCGTCGTTGGCGCGATCGTTGGACTCGCCGCCGCGATCGCGACGTCGCGGCTGTTCGTGAATCTGTTGTTCGAGGTGAGCCCGGTCGATCCGGTCGCGCTGGCCGGCGCGGGCGCGCTATTGATCGTGGTCGGCGCGGTCGCCGCGTACGTCCCCGCGCGTCGCGCCACCAGGATCGATCCGGTACAGGCGCTCCGCGCGGATTGACTGCGCGGCTGAACTGAGCGGCACGTCGTTCACATGCGGCCGCGGTCGCGCTACCGTTGTCGCATGTCCAATTCGTGGGTTTCTCCATTCGAGCTCGACCTCGATACCATGCGCGCCATGGCCGCGCGCGTCTCCGATCTCGTCACCGAGCACCTCGCCACCCTGCGCGACCAGCCGGCGCGCACCACGCTTTCGCGTCGCGAGACAAAGCGACTCGTCGCCAACATCGCGCCGGCCGCGCCGGAGCAGGGGATCGGCTTCGACCGCGCGCTCACCGAGCTCGCCGACTGCGTCCTCCCCTATCATGCCAGGGAGCCGCACCCGCATTTCCTCGGTTATGTCCCGAGCATACCCACCTTTCCGGCCGTTCTCGGAGATTGGCTCGCGACGGGCTACAACTTCTTCGCCGGCGTCTGGCCGATCGCATCCGGGCCTAACGAGATCGAGCTCGTCGTCCTCGACTGGTTCCGCCAGTGGCTCGGCATGCCTAACGGGACGAGCGGCCTCCTCACCTCGGGCGGATCGACGGCGACGCTGATGGCGGTGGTCGCCGCCCGGCACGCGCGCGTCGGGGACGAGGGGTCGCTCCTGCCGCGGCTCACGATGTACACGTCGACGCAGGCGCATTCGGCGGTCGTCCGCGCGGCGTGGATGGCCGGCATCTCGCGCGAGAATGTGCGCGTGCTGCCGGCCGACGACGCCCGGCGCCTCCGCGCGTCGACGGTGGAGGGCGCGATCGCGACCGATCGCGCGGCTGGACTCGTCCCCTTTCTCGTCGTCGCCAGCGCGGGGACGACGAGCACCGGCGCCATCGACGAAATCCCCGGCATCGCCGACGTCTGCGCGCGCGAGTCGCTCTGGCTGCATCTCGACGCCGCGTACGGCGCGTTCGCGTCGCTCACGTCGCGCGGACGGGAGCTGTTGCGCGGGATCGACCGCGCCGACTCGGTGGTGCTCGATCCGCACAAATGGCTGTTCGTGCCCTTCGAGTGCGGCTGCCTCCTCGCGCGTGATCCGTCCAAGCTCAAGTCGGCCTTTCACATCTTTCCCGAATACCTGAAAGACGTCGCGCCGGGCGAGGAAGAGGTCAACTTCGCCGACTATGGCGAGCAGCTCACGCGCTACGCACGCGCGCTCAAGATCTGGCTGCCGGTGCGGACCTTCGGCCTCGCCCCCTTCCGCGCGATGATCCAGCGCGGGATCGAGCTCGCCGAATACATGGAGCGGCTCGTTAGGCGCGAGCCGACGATGGAGGTGTTGTCGCCGGCGCAGCTCGGCATCTTCTGCTTTCGAGTGCATCCCGAGGAGCTGCGCGACGGCCCGGAGCTCGACGCGCTCAACGAGCGCGTCAACGCCCGCGCCAACGAGAACGGCCAATTCCTGATCTCGTCGACGAAGGTGAACGGCCACTTCTCGCTTCGCGTCTGCACGCACAACTGGCGCACGACCGAGGCGGACATCGACGAGCTGATGTCGCTCCTCCTGAAGGCTTCTACGCCCATGCTCGCCGGCTCCGTGACTCAGGATCGATCGGCACCACAGCAACTGGGCGGTTGAACAGCTGGACGTAGATGAACGGCGAACGATGACTCTCAGCCTCGTGCTATTCTCCTGCGAGATCTGCGTTCATCTGAGTTGCCGTTTCAACTACCGAGTGGCCTGTAGGTCTCGCTGACGGCATCAGTCTGATGATGTCGACTAGCGTGGAGCATTTTTCGCCGGCAAACCCCGACCCGCGCGATCGCTCGTCCGCTCGCCGTCGCGCAGTGCAACGACGCCGTTCACGACAACGGCCTCGATGCCGACCGCGTACTGGAACGCGTCGTCGTACGTCGCCTTGTCCGCGACCGTCGACGGATCGAAGACGACGACGTCGGCGGCCATCCCCGGCGCGAGCCGGCCGCGATCGGTGAGGCCGATCCGCGACGCGGGCAAAGCGCTCATCTTGTGAATCGCGCTCTGGAGCGTGAGCGCCTTCCGTTCGCGCACGTACCTGCCTAACACCCGCGGGAAGGTGCCGAGTCCGCGCGGGTGGGGATGGCCCCTGTGCGTCGGGCCGTCGAGCGCGTAGGCGCCCCCGTCCGAGCACACCATCCCCTGCGGGTGCGCGAGAATGCGCTCGAGGTTGTCCTCGCTCATCGCGAAGCCGACCATCCCGACGTTCCCCTTGCCGCGCTGCAGCAGCGCGACGGCGAGCGCGTAGGGTTCCAGTTGTTGAGTCTTTGCGAAACTTCCGACGCGCTTGCCGTCGGCCGCGGCGTCGGCGTAATTGCTGACCCCCGAGATCTGTACGTTGTCCCAACCGCCGATGAGCTCGACCTTGGCGACCGTCTCGCGGCGAATCTTCTCCGCCGTCGCCGGATCGTCGAGCCGGCGCAGGAAATCGTCCGTGCTCCCGTCACGACTCCACACCGGAAAGAGATTGCTCAACCCCGTCTGGTAGGCGATGTAGGGATAGCGATCGAAGGCGACGTCGATCCCCGATGGATCCAGAGGCTTCGATGCCGACGTGCTCTTCTTTTTCGCGCGGGGCGCCGGCGCATTACGAGCCTCGCCCGCGGGCACGGCGGCGACGTCGAGACTGCCGCGCGCGCGATGAATGTGCGCGAAGATCTCGTCCAGCTTCCCCCAGTTGCGCGGGCCTTCAGCCTTGAGATGGGAGATCTGGAGCGGACAGCCGGCGCCGGTCGCGACGGCGATCGACTCGTCCACCGCCTCGAGCACGTGGTCGTCCTCGTTGCGCATGTGCGTGGCGTACGGCAGCCGTCGCGAGGCGAGCGGCTTGCAGAGCGCGATCAACTCGTCGCGCGTCGCGAACGCGCCCGGCGTGTACTCGAGCCCCGACGATGCCCCGCACGCGCCGTCGACGAGCGCCTGCTCCACGAGCTGCGTCATGCGCACGATCTCGTCGGGCGTCGCCGGCCGATTCACGTTGCCGATGACGATGCCGCGCACCGTACCGAGTCCGACCATGGTTGCGACGTTGACGCTCGGCTCGAGCGTCTCGAGCGACCGCCACAATTGCGGAAAGCTCTGGAACGAGTGGCGTCCGTTGTCCTCGTCCGGCGTCGCGCCCGTCGGCGCGCGCGACGACCCGTCCTGTCCGACGACGATCGTGGTCACTCCCTGCCTAACGACCGACTCGGCCCGCGGGTCCTCCCAGAGCGACCCGTCGCCGTGAGAGTGAATGTCGATGAAGCCCGGCGCGACCGCCATGCCGCGCGCGTCGATCTCGGTCGCGCCCTGATCGGCGAGATTCTTTCCGATCGCGACGACGCGACCCTCGTCGATCGCGACGTCGGCTTCGATCCCCGGGCCGCCGAGTCCGTCGAACACCGTTCCGCGGCGAATCACGAGCGCGTAGCGTCGGCGCCAAGGGAGCACCAGCCGGGGCGATCCCGCGAACGCGGCGAGTGTCGTCCCGGCCGAGATCACGAACGAGCGTCGAGAGATGGACATGGAGGGAAACGGTTGATGACTCTTACTCTGAGAAAATATTCAACGCGGGACGCGCCCGCGCGCAACTTTCCTTGCCGAGGGCCTTCTGCACAAATGCGGGCCACCAATCATGCTGGACGTCGAGCGACCGGTACTGCTCCAACGCCGTCCACGTCTTCTCGTGAATCTCTTTCGCGCGCTCGCGTGCCTCGTCGCTCGAGATTCCCTCGCGCTTGAGCATCCGCCGTCCGATCTGGGCGTGCAGTACCTCGTCCGCCCAGTCGTAGTCGTGAAAGTGCGCTGAAAGCGCGTCGCCGGCGGCGATCGCGGTCTCGTACTCGTAGCGCTTGCCCGTCTCGCCCGGCATGAGCGATTGCTCGATCGCGTAGAGCATCACCTGCCGCTCGATCGGCGTCGCGTGGAGATTGAGGCGCAGGGCGAAACTGACGTTGAGTGGGATGTCACGTTTCCAGTCGATGCCGCGCGCCTCGAGCGCGACCGTGCCCATCATCGCGTGTCGCGCCTCGTCCCAGAGCTGGCGAGAGTAGTCGCGATAGAACTCCCACGGCTGATCGGAGCGCTGGGTGAGGAACGACGCCATCATCTCCGGGACGTCCATCTCCAGCGCGCGCTTGCAGAGGAGGGCGAGATTGCGCTCGTCGGCTGGGACATCGGGCATGTTGTAGACGAGGTGCGGCGCGAACTCGAAGTTGTATTGCCCGTGAAATCGGTCGTCGCGGCGAGGATGGAAATCGTGATGCGGTGAGCGCGGAGCGTCGAGTGAAATGGCAACTGGTACCGCGTCTCCGGCGATCCCCCCGGCTGCTGCGAGATAGGCGTGCAAGTGGGCGCTCGGCGCCCCGCGTCCCGCTCCCCAGGCGATCGCTTCCTCGATGTCCATCAGCGCGTGACGCAGGATCCGGCGCGTCGGATAGTCGACGAGGGGATTCGTGCGCGCGATGTGATTGCGATACGCGTCGGCGAGAGCCGGGTAGAGCACACCGTACACACCGGTGAGCGTATCGGCGGCGTCGACCTGATCGAGGAACGTGTCGAGCGCGGAGTCTGGCGGCGCGTCGAGGTGCGGCACCGGATTCCGCATCTCGGCGATCCGCTCTCGCAACGCATCGACGTGCTCGGCGCTCTGCCATTGGTGGAGCGCGAACGCGCATTTCGCCTCCCAGACCGGCTCACTCGTTAGGTGCGCGACGAGAATGGCCATGAGCCGGCGCTCCACCCAATGAAAGCGAAGGAGTCGACGAACGTTTTCGTCGACGGAGAACCCGATGCGCGCCGCGTCTGGATACGTTGCGATGCCCGCGAGCTCTGGCAGGTCCATGAGAGGGAGTTGGGCTGGGGAAAGGCCGGGGTAGCGTACGCGTCCCTTTCGGCTGACCTCATACAAGTACTTGTATGAGGTGCCTTCGTACGCGTCCAATTACAAGTACTTGTACGAGGTCCGCCTACTTCCCCCGCTGCTCCGGACTCTCCGGCGACGTCGGATCGATCCCACCAGCCACCGGGTCCGCAAAGCTCGGCCTTTCGTCCGATCCCGCCCGCTCGATGCCGATCTCGCCGCCGCGCTCACTACCCTCGCGTGCCACATCGCGCACCGACTGCCACTCACCTCCGTCCACGCGCACGTTCAGCCAGCTCCCCTCCAGATCCTCTTCGACCTCCTCGAACGCTCTTCTCGCGAAGCCGAAGCGAAAGGCATGCTGAGACTGTGAGCGGAACAACCGGTCCCCATCCTTGGTGAAGCCTGGTAGAGACGGATCGTTCTCGCGCGCGTCGCCAGTGCTGCTGCCGAATTCGTTGTCGTCCATATCGACATCCTCAGCAAAAAGGGTGCAATTTCGGCGATGAACTGGAAACGGGCGGACTACCTGCTGCACCGATGGCTGAGCATCGCAGTCGGGCTCGTCGTGCTCTCCTGGTTCGTCAGCGGCTTCGCCATGATGTTCTACCCGTGGCCGGCGCTCACCGAGTCCGCCCGCCTCGGCTTCGCCGCTCCATTCAAGATGCCCGCGAACCTCATCGGCTTCCGCCGAGCGTCACTCAACGCAGTGGGTTCGCCGCCGCGCGCACGACTCACCGCGGTCGGTCCGCGATTGCTCTACGCGTTCGATCAGGCATTGGTCGACGCCGTCACCGGCGAAACCATCACGCCCCTCGACAGCAGTGACGCCGTGGCCATCGCCCGAACTGTGGTCACGGCCACCGTCATCGGCGTTTGGCTCGAGCCACGCGGAGATCACTACCTCATGTCCGGTGAGTATCGGCGCGACTTTCCCGACTGGGTCGTTCGATTCGGCGACCCAAGCGCGACCGCCGTGTACGTGAGCAGGGCGAGCGGCCACATCACCGGCGTCGTGACGCGGCGCACGCGCATAACGACGTGGCTCGGTGTCGTGCCGCACTGGCTCTACTTCCAATGGCTGTACGATCGACCCGACGCGTGGCTCTGGTTGAATCTCATTCTGCCGGGGATCGCCGTCATCGCCGCTAGCGCCGGTCTTATCCTCGGCTTCGCGCAACTCGGCAAGCGGCGCGTGAGTCCGTATCGCGGCGTCTCACGCTGGCATCACCTGGCCGGCGCCGCGTGTGGCATCCTCGTGCTCACCTGGTCCTTCAGTGGTCTGCTGCTCGTGCTCGGCCCGGACAACACACCACGTCCCGGCCAGTCGGCGCTCGCGCGGGGCGGCGACATGCGGTGGGATCAGCTGCGGCTGAGCGAAGCCGCCGCGCTCGCGACCCTTCAGCGTGTCGACCCCGCCGCTCTTCCGCGCGCGATCGATGCCACGGCGCTCGGCGGCCGCACTGGCTATCTGTTCCACCTAACGAGTGGAAGAGAGGTCTGGGTGGACGCGACGAGCGGTGTCGTCCGTTCCCGGCTCGATTCTGCCGCGATTCTCGATGTTGCTCGGCGGGTACTACCGAACGCTCGCGTCGCTCGCTTCGATCTGCTGACGTCGTACGACGCCTACTACTACGCGCGCCCACATCGCGAGATGCACCTTCCCGTCTGGCGCGTCCGGTTCGATGACCCGCGGCACTCCGTGCTCTACCTCGACGCCGTGAGCGGCGAGCCGACCGGCTTCGTCGATGACGAGTTCCGCCGCTGGCGCTGGATGCGCGACGGCCTGCACAGCATCGACTTCCCGGCCCTCAACGGGAAGCGCCCGCTGTGGGATGTTGTCGTCTGGATACTGCTGCTCGGCGGAACACTCTCCGCGGCCACCGGAGTGTGGCTTGCGATTCGGCGCGTTACTCCTCGCGTAGCGCGACCACCGGGTCCACCCGCGTCGCTCGCAGAGCGGGCAGCAGCGTCGCCAGCAGCGCAATCGCCGCGAGCAGGAACCCGACACCCACGAACGTCGCCGGATCGGTCGGCGTGATCGAGTAGAGCTGGCTCGCCAGAAGTCGCGTCAGCGCGAACGCGCCCACTAGACCGATGGCGATGCCGATGACGGCCAGCACCATCCCCTGGCCAATCACGAGGCGCAACACCCTGCCGCGCGCCGCGCCAAGGGCCATGCGAATGCCGAGCTCGCGCGACCGTTGCGTCACCGAATAGGCGAGCACGCCATAGATACCGATCGACGCCAGCACGAGCGCGATCGCCGAGAAGGCGCCCAGCAGAATCATCGACAGACGCCGCTGGCCCAGCGAGCTCTCGAGCAGATCGTCCATGCTCTTCACGTTCGAGAGCGGGATGTCTTTGTCGACGGAGTGAATCGCATCGCGCACGGACCGCGTCATCAAGAGTGGATCCCCGGAAGTCCGCACGGCGATGGACACCGACGGAAAGCCGCCGCGCTGTGCGTCCGCCAAGTACACCTGAATGCGCGGCTTCGCGTCGAGCGCCTCGTGCATCGTGTGGCCGACAACACCGACGATATCGATGTAGTTCGGATTCTTCGCCGTACTGCCGTCGAAGGTGATGCGCTTTCCAATCGGATTCTGATTCCGGAAATACTTGCGAACGAACTCCTCGTCGATGACGGCGACGCGCTGAGTGCCGCGAGTGTCCTGCGACCCGAACTCCCGCCCCTGAAGCAGGGGGATGCGCATCGTGCGGAAGAACCCCGCGGTCACGACGCGAATGTCCCCCCACGGCCCGGGTTCGTTAGGCCCCGTCTGTATACCCTCGATCTCGAAGCTGCCCGTCGACCAGTCCCCGCCGAACGGCATATTCGACGTGCCGCCGGCGGCGAGGACGCCGGGCACTTGCCGCATACGCTCGATCATGCTCGCGAACACTTGCTGCCGAAGCGTGTCGCTCGGGTACTTCGCG
>DATBHD010000229.1:0-58355 GCA_036557635.1 Gemmatimonadaceae bacterium | reverse complement strand
GCTCGGATGGCCTCACGCGAACGGGCGCGCCCCCGGCCGCTGGCTCCAGACCTCGACCCCGATCGAACCGGACGCCCGGGAGCTATTGACGACTGCCGCCGAGCGGCTGGGGCTTTCCGCGCGCGCGTTCCACCGGGTGCTCCGTGTCGCCCGCACGATCGCCGATCTCGACGAGGACGACGTCACGCGACCCGCGCACATCGCCGAGGCGCTGCGGTTTCGCGCGGTCTCGGCGCGTGAGCGCGACGAGCTCTCGGCGCGCTCCGCCTAACGAATCAGCGGCGTTGCGTCGCCGCCCAGCTCCGGGGCGCTTCGTCGCAGCGTGGAACACGCATCGGTTGCCCCGTACCAGGGTCGACCGGCGGCACGCGACGCGTTCGCGAGACGGTGGCCGGATCCTCCGAGGCCTGGTACGCGAACATCGCGATGAGCGTCGCGTTCCGCTTCACCTCGTCGAAGGTGATCTTGTCGTAAGTGTCGCGGTTCGTGCGCCAGGTGTAGTCGCCGTAGGACCAATCGGATGACGTGAGGAAAAACGCCGGCGCGTCTCCGCGACGACGACACGACCCGACACTGATAGTCGGCGGCCATGCGGTGGCTCGCGAGGATTTTCCACCGCGACTACGTTTCCATGATGCAATCGGCGCTCGCAACTCACGGCGAAATCGAGCTCGAGGGAAAGGAACGCCGCCTGGCGGATTGGCTGCGGGCGCGGGGATCCGTACTCGTTGGATTCAGTGGTGGCGTGGACTCGGCGTACCTCGCGTGCGTCGCCGTGGACGTGCTCGGCGCCGCCAACGTGCTCGCCGTGATCGGCAGGAGTGCGTCGTATCCGGAAGCGCAGTGGGCGACGGCGCGCGACGTCGCGCGACAGTTCGCCGTTCCGGTCGTCGAAGTCGACACAGGCGAGCTCGAGGACCCGCGGTACGCCGCGAATCCCACCAATCGTTGCTACTTCTGCAAGAGCGAGCTCTGGTCGCGGCTCGCGCCACTCGCCGCGCGACGCGGGCTGGCGTGCGTCGTGGACGGGACCAACGCCGACGACTCGAGTGACTACCGCCCGGGGGCGCGTGCCGCCGCCGAATGGGGCGTCGCGTCACCGCTCGCATCGTTAGGCTTCTCGAAGCGCGACATCCGCGAGCTTTCTCGGCGCCGCGGTATCCCCACGTGGCGTCAGCCGTCGGCGCCCTGTCTGTCGTCCCGCATCCCGTATGGCACGGCGGTCACGCCGGAGCGGCTGCGGCGCATCGAGACGGCCGAGGCGGCGCTCCGGGCGCTCGGCATCGTCGGCGATCTACGCGTTCGCTTCCACGGTGAGTTGGCGCGGGTCGAGCTGCCGGCGAGCGACGTCTCGCGCTGGCTCGCCACGGATCCGGCGCGACGGCTGCGCGACGCCGTCCTCGGCGCCGGGTTCCAGCGCGTCGCCGTCGATCTCAGAGGCTTTCGTTCGGGGTCGTTGAACGTGCTCGGCGGCGTCGTCGCCGAGCCTAACGATGCGGCGCCGCCCCAGGCGCCCGCCGCATGACGACGCGATCGCGAGAGGAGCTCGAGCGAGCCTTGCATGCGTTGGGGATTCGTTGCTCCATCGAGGCGTTCGACAGCCTGGCGGTAGCGCTTCCGGAGCCGGGCGAGCGAAGCTTCGAGCGTGAGGACGTGCGCCGCCGAGCGATCGAGCTGGCTCGGGCGCACGGCTTCTCGCATCTCGCCGTCGAGTTGCGTCAATCGGGGCACGAAGACACCGATCGTGCGACTGTTTCTGGCGATTAACTTCGCGCCCGAAGTCCGCCAAGCGATCGCCGAAGCGATCGCCCCGCTGCGAGTCGTTGTCCCTGATCTCACCTGGATCAGGGAGCCGCAGCTGCATCTCACCGTCAAGTTTCTGGGCGAGCAAGCCGACGAGCTGGTACCTCGACTCACCGAATCGATGAACGCGGTGTGCTCTCGCAACCGCGTTGTCGACGCGCGGATCGGGGGCGTTGGCGCTTTCCCGAACTTTCGGCGTCCCCGCGTCGTATGGATCGGGGTGAGTCCCGAGCCGAAGTTGGAACTGCTTCATCACGACGTCGAGACGGCCTGCGAGGCGCTGGGTGTGCCCATCGACGGCAAGCCGTTTCGTCCACACCTGACCCTGGCGCGAGTGAAGCCACGCGCCGCCAAGAGCGACGCTCTCCGCGATCTCGCGCGTGCCGCCAAGGGTGTAACGTTCGCGGAAGACGTCGTCATCTCGTCGATCGATCTCATGGAGAGTGAGTTGACGACCGTGGGCTCGCGCTATCGCCTGCTCTCGTCGTCGCCACTGAAGTACTGATCATGCGAATGGGTTGCCTCTCCCGAATCGGGTGCCTCGTGGTGGTTCTCGTCATCGCGATCGTCGCCTGGCTAACGAGCGATCGCTGGCTGCCGCGCGTCACCGGGCACGCTCCCGTCGCCGCGTCGAGTGGTCCGGTGTGGGAGCCGCTCACGCCGCAGGGCGCCGAGCGTACTCGCCAGATGCTCACACGGCTCAGCAAACCGGCGGGCCCCGTGTTCGGTAACCTCTCCGGTGGTGACGTGGCGTCGTACGTATTCGAATCGTTGTCGAAGCAGCTGCCGCAGTCCGCGGACAGCGTCGAGGCCGCGGTGATCGGCGACCGACTCTACATTCGCGCGTCGGTCCGGCTGCAGGAGCTTGGTGGCACATCGGTGCTCGGTCCGCTCGCCGGCATGCTGGGTGACCGCGAGCGAATGGAATTCGGCGGCACGTTCCACGTCATTCGTCCACAGCTCGCCGAATACGAAGTGAAGGACATCAAGCTCCGCGACCTGAGCATCCCGGCGGCGATGATTCCGCGCGTGTTGCGGCAGACGGAGCGCGGATCGCGCCCGGAAGGCCTGTCTCCGGACGGTCTTCCGCTCGTCGTCCCTCCGTATCTCGGAGACGTGCGCATCGCCAACGGGCGAGTGACGCTGTACAAGACGGTGCCGCAATGAGCGCTTTCAATGAGCGGTGCGCGGCGCGTTGCGCGTACCTTCCCGCCGCCTAGCTTTCCGCGTCAGCATGCGAACGTCATTTCGCTTTTTCGGCCGTGGGTGCCGCGGCGTTGGCGGCGTTTCGGGGAATATCTCGTGAGACGCATTCTCATCGTCGACGACGAGCAGGGGATTCGACAGGCGCTCGGGCAGTTGCTGGAGTTCGAGGGCTATGAAGTGCGCGCCGTCGCGAACGCCGTCGACGGGATCACGGAATACGAGAAGTGGAAACCCCACCTCGCGTTCCTCGACGTGAAGATGGCGGGGATCGATGGTCTGGAGGCATTGCGACGCATCAAGGAGCATGATCCTGGCGCGATCGTCGTCATGATCAGCGGTCACGCCACGATCCAGACCGCGGTCGAGGCGACGCAGCTCGGCGCCTACGACATCCTCGAGAAGCCGCTCGACACCGATCGGATTCTCGTCACGCTGCGAAATGCTCTCCAGCATCTCGACCTGCACGAAGAAAACGCGCGGTTGCGCGAGACGATCGAATCGCGATACGAAATCGTCGGCCGATCGTACGCGGTGCGAGCGGTGATCGACAAGATCGAGCGCGTCGCGAAATCGCCGGCGCGCGTTCTCATCTCGGGCGAGAATGGCACGGGAAAGGAGCTCGTTGCGCGCGCGATTCACCGACAATCGCAGCGTGCCGAGGGACCCTTCATCGAAGTCAACTGTGCCGCGATTCCGAGCGAGTTGATCGAGAGCGAGCTGTTCGGCCACATGAAGGGCTCATTCACCGGAGCGGTGCAAGACCGTGCCGGCAAGTTCGAGCAGGCCGACGGCGGGACGCTCTTTCTCGACGAGGTGGGCGACATGAGCCTCGCGGCACAGGCAAAGGTCTTGCGCGTGCTGCAGGATGGCGTCGTGACACGCATCGGCGGCTCGAAGCCGACGCAGGTCGACGTGCGCGTGCTCGCGGCGACGAACAAGCGTCTCGAGGAAGAGATCGCCGAGGGACGCTTTCGGGAAGACCTGTTCTATCGACTGAATGTCGTGCCCATCAACGTCCCCCCGCTGCGGGAGCGACGCGAGGACATCCCGTCGCTCGTTGCGCATTTTCTCAACCAGCTCACCGAGCGGGAGGGCGTCGCGCCGCGCACGATCGCGACCGAGGCCGTCGAGCGGCTCCAGCAGCTCGACTGGCCGGGGAACGTCCGCGAGCTGCGGAACACCATTGAGCGTTTGCTCATTCTGGCGAGCGGCCCGCGCATCAGCGGTGACGATGTCGCGCGCCTCGTCGGCCAGCGCGACCCGGAGCAGGCGGGGCTCGGCTCCCTGCTGGAGTGCAAGACCTTCGAGGAGTTCAAGCACGCGGCGGAGCGGGCATTTCTTCTCGCCAAGCTGCGTGCCTTTGACTGGAACGTTTCCGAGACGGCGCGTGCCCTCGACATGCCCCGCTCCAACCTCTACAAGAAGATCGAGCGGTATCGCCTAACGCGAGAGACGGCGGCGTGACCGCGCTGGGAGGATTGTAACGATGGCCGAGCGCGACTGGGCGAAAGAGATGAAGAAGATCGATCGGCAGCTCGAATCGATCTCGGACGAAGCGCTCTTTCCAACGAAGACCGGATCCACGAAAGGACCGAAGGCGGCCGCGACCACGGCGGATAACCTCGAGAGACAGCGCACGACGAGCACGCTCGGCGTCTTCTTGCGGCTGCTCCTCTCCGTGGCCTTGGGGGTGGGGATTTATTTCTGGCCGTATGACGCGCGGTGCGGCTTCGGACTCTTCGGCTATCTCGCGGCGGTGGGCGTCGTGACGGCGAGCGGCATCTGGAGCGCCGTGTGGACCTGGCGGCACCGCTCCGGACGAGGACATGCGCTTTCGCTCCTCCTCGTGATGTGGGGCGGGATTCTCGGAGCGATGGAAGTGCTGCCACGGATCGGCTACGCCAAAACAGACGCGCTGCACCCGGCGACGTGGACGTGCAAGTGAGACTTTCATGTCATCCCGAGGAGCGCAGCGACGAGGGATATGCTTTCACCGAAACCAAAGCAGATTCCTCGACGCGCGCGGAATGACATTTTCTGACCACTCATCATGACTGACTTCACGAACTTCATTGGCGGGAAATGGGTCGCCCCGACGACGGGCGAATATTTCGAGAATGTCAATCCCGCGGATCGCTCGGACGTCATCGGGCGCTTTCCGCTCTCGGGTGTCGAGGACGTCTCGCGCGCGGTCCAGTCGGCGACGTGCGGGTTCGATATCTGGCGCAAGACGCCCGCGCCGGCGCGCGGCGACGTGCTGCGGCGCGTGGGTGACATTCTCACGCGTCGCAAGGACGAGATCGCGGATCTCATGACGCGCGAGATGGGGAAGCCGCTCGCCGAGACGCGCGGCGACGTCCAGGAAGGCATCGACACCGCGTACTACGCCGCGTCCGAAGGGCGTCGACTCTTCGGCCACACGGTGCCCAGCGAGCTGCGGAACAAGTGGGCGATGAGCTACCGACGGCCGATCGGGATTTGCGGCATCGTCACGCCCTTCAACTTTCCAATGGCAATTCCCACGTGGAAGATGTTTCCCGCGTTGCTCTGCGGTAACGCGTGCATCTTCAAACCGGCGGAGGACGTGCCTCACACTGGCACCGCGCTCGTCGAGGTATTCCTCGAAGCCGGATTGCCACCGGAGGTCATCCAGCTGGTTCACGGCGTGGGAGAAACCGTCGGCGCGGCGATCGTGTCTCACCGCGAGATTCCAGTTATCTCATTCACCGGCTCCACCGAGACAGGCGCCATCGTTGGGGAAACCTGCGGGCGCATGCACAAGCGGCTGTCGCTCGAGATGGGTGGGAAGAACGCGATGATCGTACTCGACGACGCCGACATCGACCTGGCGCTCGACGGCGTGCTGTGGGGCGCGTTTGGCACGACGGGACAACGCTGCACCGCGACGAGCCGGCTCATTCTTCAGCGCGGTATTCACGATCACCTGTTGGGACAGCTCGTCGACCGGGCGCGCGGGCTCAAGCTCGGCGACGGACGCAAGAAGGGAACGGACGTGGGCCCACTCGTGAACGAGGCTTCGCGCGAGAAAGTGGAACGATACGTGGATATCGGTCAGGCAGAGGGAGCCGATCTGCTCTGCGGCGGCCGTCGTCCTCCGGGCAAGGAATATGACAAGGGCTTCTTTTTCGAGCCCACAATATTCGCGAGGGTCGAGGCGGGGATGCGGCTCGAGCAGGAGGAGATCTTCGGGCCGGTGCTCTCTGTCATTCGAGTCGATACCGCCGACGAGGCGTTCGCCGTGAACAACGATGTGAAGTACGGGCTCTCGTCGTCGCTGTACACCCGGGACGTCGGCCTTGCCTTTCGAGCGATGAATGAGCTCGACAATGGCATCACGTACGTGAACGCGCCCACGATCGGCGCCGAGGCGCACCTGCCTTTCGGAGGTGTCAAACAGACGGGGAATGGTCATCGCGAGGGTGGGTGGGAAGTGTACGAGTTCTACTCGGAGACCAAGGTCGGATACGTGGATTTTTCGGGGTCGCTACAGCGAGCCCAGATCGATAACTATCTTGGGACGCCGGACTGAGTTAGGTCCTGGCGCATTCTTGCGTCCGTTTATTCACAGTCGTTAATTCCTGACGGGGACAGTCGTCTCTCCAGTAGTCGGCGACGTCTCGCGCCCACCGCGTGGCGGTCTGTCGACCTCAGCGCGAGAGCAACACAGGAGTCGTCGTCGCACAAGCATGAGCGAGCCCGCAGGATCCTTCCCATCACCAACGCCCCCACGGGCGATCACAGCCGAACAACGTGTCGGTGCCCTGCGCAGCGTAAACCGCGGCGCGGGACCGCTGTCGTTCCTGTGGGAGTGGGCGAAGATTCTCGCCGTCTCTGTTGTGCTCTTCTTCTTTCTGCGCACGTTCTTCGTCGAGGCGTTCAAGATTCCGAGCGGCAGCATGGAACGGACGCTCCTCGTCGGGGACTTCTTATTGGTCAACAAACTGGCGTACGGAGCCGAAGTCCCGTTCACACATCGCCGACTTCCAAAGTTGCGCGACCCGCAGGATGGCGACGTGATCGTGTTCGAGTGGCCCGAGGATCCCACGAAGAATTTTGTGAAGCGCCTGGTTGGACTTCCTGGCGACACGCTCGAGATGCGTGACGGCCAACTCATCCGTAACGGGCGCGCACTCAGCGAGCCGTACGTCGTGCACACTCAGCCAGACATCGACCCCGCGCCCGAGGACTTCCGCTGGCAGCGCGATTTCCTCGTGAAGTCGGCGAATGCAACGATCGGATACCACCCGTCACGAAATAATTGGGGGCCGCTCGTCGTCCCGACGGGAAATTATTTTGTCCTCGGTGACAACAGGGACAATTCGCTCGATAGTCGTTATTGGGGTTTCGTGGCCGATTCTTTAGTGAAGGGGCGGCCATTCGTGATCTACTACAGCTACGCTCCTGACAGCGTGGACCTCGCGTGGCTCACTCGCATTCGCTGGCAGCGAGTGGGCGAGCGGGTTCACTGATCGATCAGTTCGTCCGTTACCCGGAACACCGTCGCAGCGTCTGCTGCCCGGACCCCTCTCTGTTCCGCACCAAGGAGCCGCTGTCCTCATGGCCGCCACCGGCAACCACAAGAAATCCTCCTACGAGGAAGGCTCGCTCGATCAATATCTGCGGGACATCAGCGCGTATCCGCTGATCTCGCGCGACGAAGAGGTCCGTCTCGCGCAGCGCATTCGCCAGGGTGATCAGGAAGCGCTCGACAAGTTGGTCCGATCGAATCTGCGCTTCGTCGTTTCGGTGGCGAAGAAGTATCAGAACCAGGGCGTCTCGCTTTCAGATTTGATCAACGAGGGCAACCTCGGTCTCATTCGTGCCGCGCACAAATTCGACGAGACGAAGGGAATCAAGTTCATCTCGTATGCGGTCTGGTGGATCAGGCAGGCGATTCTGCAAGCGCTTGCCGAACAGTCCCGCATCGTGCGCGTTCCGCTCAACCGCGCCGGCACGCTTCATCGGATCGGCAAACGTGCCAATGCGCTGCTTCAGGAACTTGGCCGAGAGCCGACGCACGAAGAGATCGCCGACGGGATGGACATCACCGAGGAAGAGGTCGCCAAAACGATGTCGATCTCGCAGACGCACCTCTCCCTCGATGCACCAATGACGCCGGGCGAGGACAACAAGCTCCTCGATTACCTCCCCGACAATCTGAATCCGCCGCCTGACGAGCAGACCTTCGAGAAAGCGCTCACCGAGTCGATCGAGGAGGCGCTCTCGCATTTGAAGGAGCGCGAATCGAAGATCCTGCGACTGTACTTCGGGCTCGACGGCGAGGAGCCGATGACGCTGGAGCAGATCGGGTCGCTGCTCGGAATCACGAGAGAGCGCGTTAGGCAGATCAAGGAAAAGGCACTGTCCCGGCTCCGCCACGTGTCGCGGGCGAGAGCGCTCGAGAGTTATCTCGGGTGAGGGGCAGGTAGAGGTGGTAGGTGCCAGTGATGCGTACCAGGGCCCCGCGCAGAGTTCGGGGCCCGTTTTATTTTCCTAGCACCTATCACCCAGCACCTCCTATGGCCGCCACCAGCTCTTTCGACGTCACCACCGGCGTCGATCTTCAGGAAGTCGACAACGCCGTGAACCAGGCCCAGAAGGAGATCGGGCAGCGCTACGACTTCAAAGGGTCGAAGGCCTCGATCGAGTTCAAGCGCGCGGAATCGATGCTCCTGCTGATCGCCGACGATGATTTCAAGATGCGCGCGCTGTTCGACGTGTTGCAGACGAAGCTGATCAAGCGCGGCGTCCCGGTGAAGAATCTCGACATTGGAGAGACCAAGCCCGCGGGCGGCGACACGGTTCGCAAGGAGATCAAGCTCAAGACCGCGCTCGACTCCGACACCGCGAAGAAGGTCGCCGCCGCGATCAAGGACGCGAAGCTCAAGAAGGTCCAGGCGGCCATTCAAGGCGAGCAGGTGCGCGTGTCGTCGCCGTCCAAAGATGATCTGCAGGACGCGATTCAGCTCCTGAAGAGCAAGGATTTCGGCGTCGAGCTGAAATTTGGGAACTATCGGTGAGACGCGAGGTGCCAGGTGCCAGAGCAGGCTCGTGGCTTATCTTCCAAGCACCTGTCACCTCTCACCAGGCACCTCTAGCCGCCCTTGAAGTTCTCTCTCGTCACCCTTGGCTGCGACAAGAACACCGTCGATAGCGAGCGTTACGTCGCCCAGCTCGCCGACTGTGGAGCGGAGCTCACCGCGCAGCTCGAGGACGCCGACGTCATCGTCGTGAACACGTGCGGCTTCATCGACGCCGCGAAGAAGGAATCGATCGACGCGCTCGTCGAAGCTGGGCGGCTCAAGGAATCGGGGTCGTGCCGCGCCGTGGTCGGCGTGGGGTGCATGGTGCAGCGGCACAAGGACGAGCTCATGGAGGCGCTGCCGGAGGTCGATCTCTTCCTCGGCGCCGCCGAGATGGATCAGCTGATTCCGACGCTGCATGCGCGCGGATTGATCGACAGCGTGCCGGCGATCCATCCTGGTGTGCGGCTCTTTACCGGCAACCTTCCGCACGTTCGTTATCTCAAAGTCAGCGAGGGATGTGATCACGGCTGCGCTTTCTGCGCGATTCCGCTGATGCGTGGCCGGCATCGCTCGTTCACGATGGCCGACGTTGTGAGCGAAGCGCAACTGCTCGAGGCACAGGGCGCAGTCGAGGTCAACCTCGTCGCGCAGGATCTCGCGCACTATGGCCGCGACGTGCGCGACGGGAATGCACTTCCCGAGCTGCTCGAGGCTCTCATTGCCGAGACATCCATCCCCTGGCTGCGGCTCCTCTATGTGTACTCCGCGGGCCTAACGCCGAAGCTGCTGGAACTGATGTCACGCGAGCCGCGCATCTTGCCGTACCTGGACATGCCGATCCAGCACGCGTCGGACGAGGTGCTGAAGCGCATGCGGCGGCCCGAGCGACGCAACGTCGTCGCGCAGCGGGTCGCCCGCATTCGCGAGATCGTGCCCGATGTCGCGATCAGAACGACGTGCATCGTCGGATTTCCTGGCGAGACCGACGCGGACTTTGAGAGTTTGCTCACCTTCCTCGAGGAGACGCAGTTCGAGCGGGTCGGGGCGTTCACGTATTCGCCGCAGGAGGGCACGCACGCCGCGACGCTCACGGACGACGTCACGGAGGCGACCAAGCGCGAACGGCTCGAGCGGCTCGTTGAGCTCCAGCGGCTCATCACCGCGGATCGATATGAACGGCGCGTCGGACGCGTTGCGCGGGCGATCATCGACCGGGCGGAGGGGCGTGTGGCCGAGGGCGGGGGCGGGGGCGGGGGCGGCATCGTAGCGCGGACCTTCTGGCAGGCGGACGACATCGATGGCGTAACGCGTCTCGTGAGTGACCGGGGAGAAACCGAGTTGACCGCCGGCAGCTTGGTGGACGTCGCCGTCGAACAGGTCGTGGACGACTACGATTTTCATGCCTCGCTCGTGCGTGTTGTGTCGAGCGGCGCGACGCGGAGAGCGACGAGCCCGCGCGCGCTCCCGGTGATCACCAGCACGATGGGGAGCTACGGTCGATGACCGGAGCGACGGACACGGCATCTCGGCAGTTGATGGCGCGTGCTCGGGAGCTGTTTCCGGGTGGCGTCAATTCGCCGGTTCGCGCGTTTGGTGGCGTCGGAGGTGAACCGTTTGTCGTCGAGCGTGGCGCGGGCTCGCGGATCTGGGACGTCGACGGAAACGAGTACATCGACTTCGTGTTGTCATGGGGGCCGCTCGTGCTCGGCCACGCGCCACCGGTCGTACTCGCCGCGCTCGAGGAGACGATGCATCGCGGGACGAGCTTCGGTATTCCAACCGAATTGGAGCTTCGCCTCGCGGAGTTGATCGTCGAGCGCATGCCGCACATCGAGATGCTACGCTTCGTGTCGAGCGGTACCGAGGCGACGATGAGCGCGATCCGCGTCGCGCGGGCCGTCACCAAGCGCGACGTGATCGTCAAGTTCGACGGCTGTTACCACGGCCACGCGGACGCGTTCCTCGTTAGGGCCGGCTCCGGCGTAGCGACACTGGGACTGCCCAACTCGCCCGGAGTTCCGGCGGCGCTCGCCGAGCTGACGATCACGGCCCCGTTCAACGAGTTGGCGGCAGTCGAGCGAGCGCTGTCGCAACAGGATGTCGCCGCCGTGATCGTCGAGCCGGTCGTCGGCAACTCCGGGTTCATCGCTCCCGACCCGGAGTTTCTGCCGGGGCTGCGCGCCCTCACGCAGCGGTTCGGCGCGCTGCTCGTTTTCGACGAGGTGATGACCGGCTTTCGCATCGCCTATGGCGGCGCGCGCGAGCGGTTCGGCGTCGTCCCGGACCTCACGACGCTGGGCAAGGTGATTGGCGGCGGTCTTCCCGTGGCCGCGTACGGCGGCCGCCGCGCGACGATGGAATGTGTAGCGCCGAGCGGTCCGGTGTATCAGGCGGGAACACTGTCCGGCAATCCGCTGGCGATGGCGGCCGGCATCGCGACGCTCACGGCGTTGACGCCGGCGTTGCACGATCTCATCGCGGCGCGAACGTCGGCGCTCGTGCAGGGAATCGTTGCGAGCGCGGCGCGGCATGGGGTGCCGTTCACCGCAAACGCGGCCGGGAGCATGTGGGGATTCTTCTTCCGCGCTGATCCTGTGCGGAGCTTCGCCGACGCGAAGACCGCCAGCAGCGAGCGCTTTCGGCGATTCTTTCATGCGGCGCTCGAGCGAGGAGTCTATCTCGCGCCCTCGCCGTTCGAGGCGGCGTTCATGTCGGCCGCGCACTCGGAGGAGGACGTCGCGCTCGCGCTGGAGCGACTCGACGACGCCATGCAACGCGCGGCATCGTGAGGCGCGTCCGCGTTAGGCAGCTCGCCGCGATCGCGGCCATGACGCTTGGCGCGGCGTGCGCGCGGCGGATCGTGACGGCAAACGGCGGGAGCATCGAGCGCGCGTCCCCGCGCGGCGCCATCAGTGCCAGCGATCGCACGCTGCGCGTCGGTCTCGTCGTGCGCGGCGCCCCGACGCTGTCGTCGAGTGGCAACTGGCAACTCTACTCGGCAGAGAACGATCGCCTCGTGGCGCGCGTGCCGAAGGGGGAGACGTGGGTCGTCGAGCGAGCGGGGACGCGGATGCGCGGCGCCGGTCCGGATGGCATCGCCAGCGCGTGGCGCAACGGAGGGCTGATCGCCCGAGCCAGCGGAAACAGCCTCCTGGCTCTCAACGGAAAGCACTACCGCGGCGAGTTGCTGATCCTGCAAGCCGATACCGGTTTCACGATCGTGAACCGCGTGCGAATGGACGACTATCTGCGCGGCGTCGTCCCCCTGGAGATCGGAACGCGGGACCCACGCGACGCAGCCGCGGTACAGGCGCAGGCCGTAACGGCGCGCAGCTATGCATACGTGCACGCGGGCGCGAGCGCAGGCTCGCGGCCATACGACATCACCGCGAGCGTCAGCGACCAGCTCTACGGCGGCGCGGACGTCGAAACCGCCGTCTCGAACGGGGCGGTGGCGGCGACACGCGGACTCGTGTTGCAGTACGCGGGACGTGTCGTCAACGCGCCGTATCACTCCACGTGCGGCGGAACGACCGCGGCCGCCGGCGAAGTGTGGCGATCGGCGGATGAGCCATATCTGCAGCGAGTCAGCGATCGCATCCCTGGAACCGACCGATTCTATTGCGACATCGCCCCGCGCTTTCGGTGGACGCGGACGCTCGACGGGCCCACGCTCCGCAAAGCGCTCGTGAAGTATCTCTCGACGTACACGGCGACGCCGGGTGGGTATCCGGGCACGCCGCGCGATGTCCAGATCGATACACGAACGCCGTCGGGGCGTGTAGGAACGCTCAAAATCGCGACCGATCGAGGGAACTACGTCCTGCGCGGCAACGACATTCGGTATGTCTTGCGCGAGCCGGGCGGGGAGATCCTGAACAGCACCCTGTTCAACGTCGAGGTGACCACGGGGCGCGACGGCTCGGTCGACCGACTCGTGGTGCGGGGAACTGGCTACGGCCACGGTGTCGGAATGTGCCAGTGGGGAGCGATCGGGCGCGCGCGCGCGGGACAGGACTACCTCGCGATCCTTCGAACGTACTATCCCGGAACGACGGTTGGCGCGATCGAGTAGCCGCTGGTGCCTGCTCTCCTGCCCTGTGCAAGAGTGTCGTGGAGCCGACGAACGATGACTCGTTTCTGACGTCGCGAGTTCTCGACGACGACGTAACATTCGGTGGAGCGCGCCTGGCTGGCGAGACACAAGGGCGCGCTGATGTGTTGAGTGGATTCAGATCACTGCAGTTTCGCGCAGGAGTTCTTTACCTTTTCGGCCCGCCTCGACGTGAGGAACACTGACGCAATGAAGGAGCGGGTTCGCATCGGAGTCATCGGCGCGGGCGCGATCGCGCAGCTCGCCCATCTGCCCGTGCTGTCGAAGATGCGCGGCGCGGAACTGGCCGCGATCTGCGACAACGATCGTCCCAAGGCACGGGCGCTGGCGGACCGCTTCGGTATTCGCGATACGTTCACGGACATCGAGGACATGCTCGAGCTTCCCGATCTCGACGCGGTCGTGGTCGCGACGCCCAACCATCTGCACGAGCCGCACGTCCTGAGCGCGCTCGCCGCGAAACTGCACGTGCTGTGCGAGCGGCCGCTCGCTCTGAATTCCCGCGGCGTGGAGCGGATCCTCACCGCGGCGCAGCGAGCGGGGAAGATGGTGTCGGTCGCGAACAATCATCGCTTCCGCACGGACGTGCAGGGACTCGATCGCTTCGTCCGTGGCGGAGAGCTCGGAAAGATCACCGGCATTCGGGCTGGTGACTATCGGCTGCAGCGGAGCGACGAAGGATGGCGGCTGCGGCGTGCCGAAGCAGGTGGAGGCGCGTTCCTGGACCTGGGCGTTCCGTTGCTCGACCTCGCGTTATGGCTCACCGACTTCGCCGATCCGGTGCGCGTCGCGGCGCACATGGAGCGGAGCAAGGGGGCGGGGGCGGTCGAGCATGGCATGCTCGTCCAGATCACCTTCGCGAACGGTTTGGTCTTCGCCTGCGACGTCGCCAACGACTACGTCGGCCAGGAAGAGCGCTGGTGGTTCGAGATAATCGCGACGCGCGGCAGCGCGCGCATGGCGCCGCTCCGGGTCGTGAAGGAGCTCAACGGCCGTGCGACGGACGTGTCGCCATCAGGAGCCGCGGGGCGCGAGAGCGCTTTCATCCAATCGTACCGCGCCGAGCTCGCGCACTTCGTCGCCGTCGTTCGCGAGGAGAGCCCATACGAGCCGCCAACGGATCAGGTGCGCCTGTTGAAGATCGTCGAGGCGGTGTATCGGTCGGCGGAAGAAGAGAAGGAGGTCCGTCTCTAGAGGCTCACTCGGGAGCTCTCGCGAGCGCAAGGTAGATCTTCGCTTCGACGAACGTGCGCAGGAGGTGCGAGTCGATCATTCCCTCCTTCGCCTCCTGAGACAGAATGTCGAGGGCGCGCTCGGCGGGGACCGCGCGCTTGTACGGACGATCGGTCGCCGTGAGGGCGTCGAAGATGTCGGCGATGGTCATCATGCGCGTCTGCACGGGAATTTCGGGTCCCGTGACACGACGCGGATAGCCCGTGCCATTCAGCTTCTCATGGTGGCCGTACGCGATCTCGGGAATGCGGCGCAGCTCGCTCGTCCACGGGATCTGCTCGAGAAAGCGATATGTGTGCGTGACATGCGACTCGATCTCGCGCCGTTCGCGATCGTCGAGATTTCCCTTGCGGATCATCAGGAACCGCAGCTCGTCGTCACGCAGCAACGGGCGTTCCACACCCTCGAAATCGATGTACATGCGCTCGTTGATCCCTTTGAGCTCCTCGAAGCTTCCTTCGGGCAGGACGGTCGGCTCGTTCGCCTGGACGATCGCGTCGAGAAACGCATTGAGCTCATTCCGGCGAGTGCGGCGCATCTGTTCGAGGCGCGCGATGAACTCCTCGTATTGCGCGGTTCCGTGCGACAGGAGGTAGTCGGCGCGGTCGCGTTCGAACTGCAGGTCGGATCGCTGCAGCAGGAAGGCGAACCGGTGCCGGATGATGTCGAGATCCCAGGGGTACAGCTTTTTCTGCTTGATGAGAACTTGCTCACGGACGCCGACCTTTCCGAAATCATGAAGCAGGCCCGCGTATCGCAGCTCACGGAGCTGTTCGCGCGTGAACTCCAGTCCGCGGTAAGGGCCGCTGCCGCCGCGGCCGACGGCTTCGGCGAGGTTCACCGTGAAGCGCGCGACGCGACCCGAATGACCGGAGGTGGTCGGGTCACGCTGTTCGATCGCGGTGACCGCCGCCGTGACGAAGCCCTCGAACAGCCGCTCGATGTCCTCGTAGAGGAGGCTGTTCTCGATCGCCACCGCCGCCTGTGACGCGAGCGCGCTCACGAGCTCGACCGACTGCTGATCGTACGGGATCACTTCGCGCTCGATGGCGTCGCTCGAGGTGAGCGTCGCCTCGTTATGGCGCTTGCGGTTGATGAGCTGCAGGACGCCGATGATCTCGTCGCGGTGCGTGCGCATCGGGATCACCAACATCGATTTCGTGCGGTAGCCGAACTTCTCGTCGAAGCTGCGATTCAAGCGATACGAGACGTTGCTCGGCAGCAGATAGACGTCCTCGATGACGAGCGGCTCGCCGGTGGCGGCGGCGTAGCCGGCCAAGCTCGTGTGATCGATCGGGACGCTGGCTTCGGGGACGGGCAGATCCTCGAGCGAGTAGTTCTGCGAGAGGCGGAAGCGCAGTGTCGTCGCTATGCTGCCGTTCTCACCGCGCTCGACGAGGTAGAGCGACGCGGCGTCGCTCGACGTGATGCGGCGCGCCTGCGTCAGAATCATCTCGAGCAGCGCGAGCAGATTGCGCTCGGTCGAGAGCGCGACGCCGACGCTCGTGAGCTCGGCGAGCTCGCGGTGCCGGAGCGCGCGGTCTTCGCGCGCGGCGTGCGCGCCGACGAGGCTCACGGCGTGGCGAAATGCACCGTGCAGCAAGGCATGCGCCGCCGCCGGCGGGGCGTCGACGGGGAAGTAGCTCGTGAGCAAATCGATGGGGAACTCGGAAGCCGGCGCGGCTTCTCCCGCGCCGCCCAATCCGACCAAAGCCGCGACCCCCGCGAGCTCGGCGAGATGTCTTCGGTTGGAGTCGATACCGTTGATCAGTTGCTTATCGACGAGGACGACGGTCGGCCTGGCCGGATCCAGCTCGCCGGCCGCGGGGAGTTGCGTCAGGCGGCGGACTTCCATCGTGTCGGCGCTGCCTAACGGCAACGCACGCGCGGCGCGGCCACTCGGTGCCAAGAGGAGTGGCCGCGCCGCGGGAGCAACCAACGAACTTGCCGCCGGCGATCGGTGGTAGACCGCCGACGGTTGAGACGCTCGGGCGGGGGCGGGGCGGTCAGTGGCCAGATTTCTGGACCTTGGCCAGATTCTGCTGGGCCGGGCCGAAATCCGGGAACTTCTGCAATACGGCTCGATACAGCTCGGCGGCCTTCTGGGGGTTGCCGTTGTCTTGCTCGTCGAGCGCCTTGGAGTAGAGGAGCGCGGTCTTTACGTCCAGCTTCTGCGACTTGGCCGGGGTGTTCTGCGCGACCCGCATCGTCGCCGCCTGATGCCCCGCCTGTTTCGCGTCGCCGGTGCTCGCGGGCTGCTTCGTGCCCGCATCACCGGTCCGGGTGACGGCGGGCAGCTTGAGCTCCGTGTTCAACTTCGTGGAAAGCTGGCCGATGAGGCCAAGCACGTCGTCGCCCTTGCTCTGGAGCTTCACGGGGTTCGTGATCGCGCCCGTCTCGACATTGATCACGCGGGACGTGACGAGCAGCGTGCCCTTGCTGTCGCTCATGAAGCCGCCGGTGATCATGTAGCCGGCGCCGAGGAGCTTGCCGAGTCGCACCGCCGTCTGCGGGTCGATGCTCTTGGACTGAACGAGCGACTGCTCCTGAAGGATCGACTGGATGCGATCCCGCTCGACGACGCGCATCGACGGATTCGACGCCATGTCGTTGATGAGCAAATCCGCAATGCCCTTGCCCAGGCCGTCGAAGTCGCCGCGGTCCTTGCCAAACGAGTTGTTGTCGAAATACAGCACCGCGACGACGGGCGAGTTCGCCTGCGCCGCGGCCAGGGCCGGTGCGGCGATCAACGACGCCGCGACGACCAACGCCTTCACCGACGTTCGTGCTCTCATCGTTCGTTCCCTCCAAACCGAGTTCGCCTACACCAAGAGCGTCATGCCTTCCGCCGCCGCCACTATCTCGAGCGTGCCGCCGGCGCGCGCGACGATTGCGCGACAGTGGTCGACACGCCGATCGACTTCGTTATCACTGCGTTCGGGCTTGTGGTGGTAGAGCACGAGCTGTTCGACCCCCGCCTCCAGAGCCAGTTCCACCGCCTCGTCGTACGTCGAGTGCCCCCAACCGCGGAAGTGATCGTACTCCTCAGCGGTGTACATCGTGTCGTGCACCAAGACGCGCGCGTCGCGCACGAACTCGACGAGTCCGTCGCGCCACGCCTCGCGTCGATCGTACTTCGCACCCGGCCCCAGCTCGTTGTCGGAGATGTAGACGAGTGCCCGATTGCCATCATGTTGCTCGGTAAAGCGATATCCGAGGGCTCCCCCCGGGTGACGGACTGGATAGGCACGGACTTCGTAACCGTTCCCCTGGCGGCATTCCTCGGCGATCTCCGAGAAGTTGATGGTCGCGTTGAGCTCCTCGAAAGCGACGGGGAAGACGACGGGCGACATCTGGTCACGCACGACGCGGCTGATGTCGGTCTGGAGCGCCTTCGCGCCCCAGATGGTGAAGTGATTTCCGCGCTGAAAGATGGGACCGAAGAAGGGGATGCCCTGAATGTGATCCCAGTGGGCGTGCGTGAGGAAAATGTCACCGGCGATGGGCGCGCCATTGGCGCGGGAGATGAGCGACCGTCCGAGCTCGCGGATGCCGGTGCCGGCATCGAGGATGATGAGCCATCCGTCGGAGGTCCGCAGTTCCACACAGGGCGTATTGCCCCCGTAGCGGACCGTGTCGCGCCCCGGCGTCGGGATCGAGCCCCGCGTTCCCCAGAATTGTAGTCGCAAACTCATTGCGTACCGCCTTGGCGCGACCGACACGATGTCGCGAGCGAGCGCGCAAAGGCTAGGAAGGCTGTCACGGCACCCCCGTGACAGTTGTCACAGCTACATACGCACCTGCGCCCGCTGCTCCAACGCGGCGCGATCGGCGAGCGCGATGCGCCGGCGTTCGACGGTAATCCAGCCCGCGTCCTGAAAGTCTTTCATCGCGCGAGACACCGTCTCCCGACTCGCCCCGATCATCTGGGCGATCGTCTGATGCGTGAGTGTTTTCTCAATTGCGTTCGTGCCACTCTCCTCGGCGAGGTCGAGCAGCAGGCGCGCGATGCGCCCGGGAACGTCGAGGAGCACGAGGCCGCCAATCTTATCGTCGGCGCGCCGCAAGCGGCGGGACAATTCCGTGAGGAGCGACCAGGCGACGCTCGGCGACGACTCGACCCGCTTACGAAAATCCTCACGGCGCAGGACGAGCAAGTTCGAATCCTCCATCGCGATGACGTGCGCCGAACGCGGACGATCGTCGATGAGTGAAAGCTCACCAAAGTATTCGCCGACGCCGAGCACGCCGAGGATGACCTCGCGGCCATCCTCGCCGATCAATACGACCTTGACCCGTCCGTCGCGCACGACGAATAACGAGTCGCCGGGATCGTCTTCGAACAGAATGACGCTCCCTTTGGGGTACGATTTCTCGCGTGTCACTTCGGCGAATCGCTCGAGCTCGACGCGATCGAGTCCGTTGAAGAGCGGAACCGTCGCCAAGAAATCGACGTTCTGAGTTGTCACCTGACTCACGAAGACTCCATCCAGGAAGCGCGACCGGGCGAAAAAGGGGGACGGTTGGACCGGATCTGTCGCGCAGGTCATGATCCCGAGGAGGACGGCCCGCGCGGCGGCACCATCGCCGGGCCGAAGTTACGCGCGAGGGGCGCCGCTGTCAAACTCCCAACCCGTTGTCGGCTTGTCTTTTACGTCAACCGCCGAGTATATTTCGCAGCTTGTTTCATCCCGCACATCGAGGTTCGCATGAAAACCGACATCCATCCCGAGTACCATACGGCGACTGTGAAGTGCGCCTGCGGCAATACGTTCCAGACTCGATCGACCCAGGCCGAGATTCACACGGACGTGTGCTCGCAGTGCCATCCGTTCTTCACCGGCAAGCAGAGGCTGGTCGACACCGCTGGTCGCGTCGAGCGCTTCAGGCAGAAGTTCGGCAAGCAGTCGAGCTGAGGCTCGCTCCTGTCGCTTCGAGACCGCCTCGCGGACGTGCTGGCTCGAGCGGCCGAGGTCGAGCGTGCCCTCGCCGACCCGGCGACTCCGCGCGACTCGCAGAGGCTGGCCGAGTTGGGACGAGAGCACCGACGCCTGGCCCCGGTCGTCGAGCTGGCCGGCCGGCTCCACAAGGCCGAAGACGAGCTCGCGCAGGTGCGCGAGCTCGTTCTCGTTGACGACCCCGAGCTCGCCGACGAGGCGCGCGCCGAGCAGGCGCGTCTCGAGCCGTGCATCGCCAAGCTCGAGGAGGAGCTCAAGCCGCTCCTCATTCCCCGCGATCCGCTCGACGATCGCAACGCGATCGTCGAGCTCCGCGCCGGAACCGGGGGCGACGAGGCCGCGCTCTTCGCCGCGGACCTCTACCGCATGTATGAGCGCTTTCTCACACGCCATGGCTTCCGCCTGGAGACCATCGCATACTCGTCAGGCGTCCTGAACGGCATCAAGGAAGCGGTGTTCAAGGTCGTCGGCGAGGGCGCCTACGGCATGATGCGCTGGGAGTCCGGCGTCCATCGCGTGCAGCGCGTACCGGCGACGGAGAGTCAGGGGCGCATCCACACCTCGGCGGCGACGGTGGCCGTCCTCCCCGAAGCGGAGGAGGTCGACGTGAAGATCGAGGATAAGGATCTGCGTATCGACGTCTTCCGCGCCGGCGGACCTGGTGGCCAGGGCGTGAACACGACGGATTCCGCCGTACGGATCACGCACCTGCCCACCGGAATCGAGGTCAAGCAGCAAGACCAGCGTTCGCAAATTCAAAACAAGGCGAAGGCGATGGAGATTCTGCGCGCGCGTCTGCTCGACATGCGCGTCGCCGAGCAGGAAGCCGAGCGCGCGCGCATGCGCAAGACGCAGGTCGGTACCGGGGATCGTTCGGCGAAGATTCGCACGTACAACTATCCGCAGAGCCGCGTGACCGACCACCGGATCGGTTTCACGTCGCACAACTTGCCGGCGATTCTCGACGGCGCCGTCGAGCCGCTGATCGAAGCGCTCCGCATGGCCCAGGACGAGGAACGCACGTGACCGGGAGTGCGCCGCCGCTGCCTGACGCCTCGGCAACCGCCGGCTCGGTCGCCGACCTCGTCGAGCGGTTGGCGACGACGCTTGGCGACGCCGCCGTCCCCGCGCTCGAAGCGAGGCAGGAGGCGCGCGAGATCGTTGCCGCCCTCTACGACGTGCCTCGCTTCTGGCCCGACGCGAACGCCGGTTTGACCGTCGACGCGGAGATGCGCCGGCGCGCGCACTCGGCGGCCGAGAAGCGGGCGCGGGGCGCGCCGCTCGCGTACGCCGTGGGCCGCGCCGCGTTCCGCCACCTCACGCTGCATGTCGATGAGCGTGTGCTCATTCCGCGCCCGGAGACCGAGCAGCTCGTCGACCTCGTCCTTGCGCGCGCGAGCGGTGAGCAGGGGCTCGCCGTCGACGTCGGCACCGGATCGGGCGCCATCGCCCTCGCGCTCGCGAGCGAAGGATCGTTTCGCGAAGTCCTCGCCACCGACGTATCGCTCGATGCACTCGCGGTGGCGCGCGCGAACATGGAGCTGCTCGAAGCGAGGGGCGCGTTGCGCTCCCGCGTGTCGCTCGCCCACGGGTCGCTGCTGGCGCCCCTCAACGCACGCGGGCGGCGCGCGAACGTCATCGTATCGAATCCGCCGTACATCGCCTTCGAGGAGTCGCGAGAGCTTCCGCGCGACGTGCGCGACTGGGAGCCCCCAGTCGCGCTCTTCAGCGGCGCTCACGGACTCGACGTCTCGGCGCGGCTCGTTCGTGAGGCGGGAGAGTTGCTCGTCCCCGGCGGGCTGCTCGCGCTCGAGGTCGACGCGCGGCGAGCCGGGCTGGTTGCCGAGATCGTCGCGAGTGACGAGCGCTATCATCATGTTGGAGTCCACGCTGATCTCACTGGACGCGAGCGATTCGTGCTCGCCGTCCGTCGCTAGCCGCGCCGCACCACAGGGAACTCGTGATGATCGAAGACAAAGCCAAGGACCTCGGCCGCACGATCGGCCAGAGCGGCGAGTACAAGGAAGTGCGACGCGCCAGCGACTCGCTGAACGAGGATCGCGAAACGGTGACGCTCCTTCAGCAAATGGAGCAGTTGCGCCTCGACGCGCAACGCATGCTCCAGCGTGGCGAGCGACCAACCGAGGAGATGGAGCGCACGCTCGATGGATTGCTTTCCCAGATTCAGTCGAAGCCGAGCTATCAGCGTTTGCTCGTCGCCCAGGAGAACTTCGACAAGGTCATGTCCCGGGTGAACGATTGGATTCTGGAAGGCATCGAGAAGGGAGCGACGAGCAGCATCATCACACTGTAGGGTTGGGAGTCAGGGATGCCGGGCTCGGTCGCCTAACGACCAGCTCTTCTTCCAAGCATCCAGCACCTATCACCCGGCACCTATTTCTTGCTCATCGTTTTCGAAGGTCCCGAGGGCGCCGGCAAGAGCACTCAGTTGCGATTGCTCACCGAGTGGCTCGTGGCGCGTGGGCGAGACGTGGTCGCCGTGCGCGAGCCGGGGGGCACCGTGCTCGGTGACGAGATTCGCCGGATTCTGCTCGATCCGGACTCCGACATCGTGCCGCCGGCGGAAGCGCTTCTCTTCATGGCGTCGCGCGCGCAGTTGGTCGCGCAAGTCCTGCGGCCGGCGCTGGCCATTGGTTCGATCGTGCTCGTCGATCGCTTCTTCCTCTCGACGTACGCGTATCAAGGCGCGGGGCGGGGAATTCCCGACGCCGATCTGGTCGCCGCGAATCGCATGGCGACGGCGGGAATCACGCCCGATCTCACGCTGCTGCTCGATTTGTCCGCTGACGAGGGCCTTTCGCGCGTCGCGCGACGTGGCGCGCACGACCGCATCGAACGAGCGACAAACGCATTCCACGCGCGCGTCGCCGCCGAGTTTAGACGCTTCGCAACCGCGGACTGGCAGCAGCGTCATCCTGAATGCGGACCGATCACGGTCGTTGACGCACGCGGCAGTGAGGGCGAGGTGTTCGCGCGCGTTCACGACGTACTACGTTCGCACTGGCCCGCTTTTTTCCCTCTCGACGCATAGATCGCTGCGCCCGCTGGAAGGGCGACGCGTCACCGTCGAGGAGAAGCAGCAGATGCGTTCACGTGCATTCGTCGTCGCGGCCGTATTCGGCGCGGCTCTCGTGTCCGGCGGCTGGCTCATGCAAGCTGGCTATGATCGATCGCGCCTCAGCAATCCTTCGCGAGCGCGGCTGTTCGACGAGGTCCTCGCCCACATCGAGAACTTCTACGTCGATACTGTCGCCGAAGACGATCTATACCGGAAGGCCGTGGACGGGATGCTGCTCGAGTTGCACGATCCCCATTCGGTGTTCCTGCCGCCAGATCGCCTCGCCAAGCTGACCGAGAGCACGAGTGGTCGTTATGCAGGCGTCGGCATTCAGATGGACGTGCGCGATGGTTGGATCACCGTCGTGTCGCCGCTGCCGGGGACGCCGGCGCAGCGAGCGGGCGTGCTCACCGGTGACCGTGTCGTCGACATCGACGGCCACTCCACGCACGCGTGGACCTCCGACGAGGCGATCAAGGCGCTTCGCGGCTCGCCCGGTTCGAGGGTGCGAATTCTGGTCGAGCGGCCGGGGACCTCGTCTCGCCTCCCGTTCACGCTCACGCGGGAAGAGATTCACTTTCATTCCGTGCCGCATGCGCTCATGCTGCGCGACAGCATCGGCTACGTCGACCTCACCATCTTCAGTGAGAACTCGCAGCAGGAGCTGCGTGCCGCGATCGACTCGTTGCGGACGAATGGCATGCGCGCGCTCGTGCTCGATCTTCGTGGGGATCCCGGCGGCTTGCTCGATCAGGGAGTCGGCGTCGCGGATCTGTTCCTGAATCCCGGTCAGAAGATCGTCAGCATGCGCGGTCGACGTCTCGAATCGGATCATGATTTCATCGATCGATTCCCACAGGCATGGCCGCAACTGCCGCTCGTCGTCCTGGTGGATAGTGGAAGCGCGAGCGCATCGGAGATCGTCGCCGGCGCGCTCCAGGACCACGATCGTGCGTTGATCGTCGGGTCGACCTCGTACGGAAAGGGCAGCGCGCAGAGTCTCTTTCCGATCGCCGACAGCAGCGCGCTCAAGTTGACGACCGCGCTGTGGTACACGCCCTCCGGTCGCAGCATCAACAAGCAGCACGTGAATGATGACGATGACGGCGACCAGGATGCGCTGCGGCAGCTCGGCGCGGAAGCGCCCCGGCCAACGTTCAAGACCGACGCCGGCCGCACCGTGTTCGGCGGCGGCGGAATTACGCCTGACGTGCCGGTGAACGACTCCATCGCGGACGGTCAGGTGGAGAGTCTCCAGCTGGTGCTGGGAAGGCACGTGGACGAATTTCGCGATGCCCTGACCGATTACGCACTCGCGCTCAAGGCGCGGGGGGCGGTGACCACGCGGTCGTTCGCGATCACGCCGGCGATGCGCAACGAGTTCTACAATCGCGTGCAGTCGAAAAAGATCAACCTGCCGCGACCGGTGTTCGACGCCGATTCGTCGTTGATCGATCGGTTGCTCGGCGACCAGATCGCCCGTTACGTCTTCGGGCCGGACGCGGAATTCGATCGCATCGTCCACCGCGATCGCGACATCACCGCCGCGTTAGGCTTGCTCGGCAAGGCGCGGACGCCCGCGGAGCTCATGCGCGAGGTGAAGCACAAACGTTAGGCGCGCGGCGCCTAGCGCTCGACGACGCGGACGCCGGGGGGCGGCGTGAAGGTGAACGTGCCGCGGTCGACGGGGACGTTCAGCTCGAGGGACGTGATTCGCACGCGGCGCGTGACACCGGTGCCTTCGACGACCTCGAACTGTCGAATGAGGCCATCGTCGTCGTCGACCCAGATCGTCGCCTTGGTGAATGGTGCCCGCGTATCGGGCTTGGGCGCCAGAAGAAGCCCTTGCGCCGAGTGTCCCGAGACCGTCCCACTGCCGGCGCCACTGATGTCATAGCGCGAGCGTGGATCGGTGAGGAACTCGCCCGTGATGTCGAGAGGAAGCGCGGACGCATCCGCCGCCGAGCGTTTCACCACCTGGCCAGGAGCGCTGCTCGGAAGATAGACCCACACCGATGCACCATCCGAGACGATGCGGTCGCCAGCCGGTTCGGTGAAACGGATCGCGAGCCGGTTGGGTCGCTGCTGCTGAAATTCACCACGTGCGTTCGCGCTCGAGCCGGTGAGTGAGTTGGTCACGGTCTGCTCGAAAGTCGCGCGCGCCGTCTTCACCCTGCCCCACGCGGCCACCGCGCGGTCGAGCGCCTTGTCGGTCGCCGACTGCGCGGCCAGCGGCGCCGCGACCGTGAACAGCATAACGAGCGAGAAATGCAGTGCACGCAAAGACATGATCAGTCCGCGGAAGAGGTGCCAGGTGCCAGGCAGCGGCGAGGATGGATCACTGGCACCTAGCACCTCTACCCTACCGATGCCGTTGCCGTTCCGACGGAGCGCGGGGCGGGCAGCGTCGCCACACCGCGGCCGATGGCGTGAGCGATGGCACGCAGCTCGGTGACCAGACTGCTGAACTGTTCGGGATAGAGCGACTGCGCACCGTCGGAGAGCGCGCCGTCGGGGTTTGGGTGCACCTCGACGATGATGCCGTCGGCGCCGGCGGCAATCGCGGCTCGGGCCATCGGCGTCACCTTGTCGCGCAACCCGGTACCGTGGCTCGGATCGGCGATGATCGGCAGGTGTGACAGTTTTTGAACGAGTGGAATCGCGGTGAGGTCGAGCAGGTTGCGCGTCATCGTATCGAAGCTGCGAACGCCCCGTTCGCACAGAATCACCTGCTCGTTTCCTTCGGCGAGAATGTACTCCGCGCTCAACAGCAGATCGGTGATCGTCGCCGCCATGCCGCGCTTGAGCAGCACCGGCTTACCGGCTCGCCCGGCAGCCCGGAGCAATGAGTAGTTCTGCATGTTCCGCGCGCCGATCTGGATACAATCCGCGACCTCGGCAACTACATGAATGCCTTCCTCGTCGAGTGCCTCGGTTACGATCGCCAGCCCCGTTTCGCGCCGCGCGAGCGCGAGCAGCTCGAGGCCGCGCTTGCCCAAGCCCTGGAACGAGTACGGAGAGCTCCGGGGCTTGAACGCGCCGCCCCGCAGCGCCGTCGCACCGGCGGCGCGAACGAGGCGCGCCGCCTGGACGATCTGAGTCTCCGACTCGACGGAGCACGGGCCGGCGATGATTTGAATTTCCTCACCACCGAACACGACGCCGGGCGCGACCCGCACGAGCGTGTTCTCCTGTTTCCATTCCCGGGAGACCTGCTTGTATGGCTTGCTGACGTGAATGACTTCGGCGACGCCGGGCAACGCCTCGATGCGCGAGCTATCGACGCGACCGTCGTTGCCGACGAGCCCGACGGCCATGCGCTGTCCGCCGGGCATCGGCCGCGCCTGATATCCCATCTCCTCGATCACGCGCACGACCCGGTCGATCTGCTCGGCCGACGCGTGATTGTCCATGACCACTAGCATGCGAAAACGTACCAGGTATGCGGTGTCAGGTGCTGGGAACGTCGTTCAGTTCGATCTGCCATCCATCCTGAGCGAGTGTAACGTCGCCGGCGTACTGCGTCCTCATCGTAGCGAGAATGTCGACTCGCTCGACTGGAGGATAGAAGTGCGTGAGCACGACGTGGTGCGGCTGCGCTCGCGCGGCGAGGACCGCACACTGCTCAGGTGTCAAATGCTCTTTGATCGCCATCGACGCGGGAAGCGAGCACTCGCAAACGAGAACGTCGCATCCCTGTGCCCAATCGGCGAGGGCGTCATCGGGACCGGTATCGCCGGTATAGACAATCCGCCGGCTGCCCCGCTCGATGGAATATGCCACGCTCTCCTCGGTATGGGGAACCTTCAACGCGGAAAGCCGCACCGTGTCGGAGAGCCCGATCGTCTCGCCGGGCGCGATCTCCCGGACATTGATGGCAAAGCCCGGCGCAAGAAGCCACTCCCCATAGGCCGCCGAGAGCCGCTCGAGCAGCGTCCGCGTCCCGATCGGTCCGATGACGTCGAGGGACGCGCTCCGAGCCGGGAGCTGGCCGTACTTCCACGCGAACACCAGGGTCGGCAGATCGCCATGGTGGTCGATATGAAAATGCGTGAGCGCGACGTGTGTGATCGCCGGCCAGGCGACGTCGAATTCGGCGAGGCGGTGCGTTATGCCGCTACCACAATCGAGCAGAAGGCGGACGTCGTCCGCCTCGTAGAGATATCCGGCGCAGCTTCGCTCACCGTTCAGCGCGACGGTACCAGTCCCCAACGTGGTGAAGCGGGCGCCGCTCACGCGGGAGCGGCTGCGACCGTGTCCGCCGTCCGGTGCACCGCCATCCCATCGACCACCGGCATGTCGTCGATGATCGCGCCACGCATACGAACGCTCACGATCGACGAGACCCCCGGCTCCTGCATGGTCACACCGTACACGGCGTCCGCCGCTTCCGTCGTCGTGCGGGGGTTGTGCGTGATGACGATGAATTGGGTGCGCGTTTTGAATTGGTTGAGCATGCGCACGAAACGCCCGACGTTCGCGTCATCGAGTGGCGCGTCGACCTCGTCGAGCAGACAGAAAGGACTCGGCTTGGTGAGGAAGATTCCGAACAGGAGCGACAACGCGACGAGCGCGCGCTCACCACTCGAGAGGAGGTGAATGCGCTGCGTTCGCTTGCCGCGCGGCGACGCGTGAATCTCGATGTCGCAATCGAGCGGTAGCTCGGGATTCTCGAGTCGCAGATCGCACTCGCCGCCGCCGAAAAGCGACAGAAAGATCTGACGGAAGTTCTCGCGCACCTGGGTGAACGTCGCGAGAAAGAGCTCGCGCGCCGTCGCATCGATCTCGCGGATTGCCAGCTGAAGCGACTGCTTCGCCTCGGCGAGGTCAGCGCGCTGCGTCGTGAGGAAATCGAAGCGCTTCGCCGTTTCCTCGTGCTCCTCGATCGCGAGCACGTTGACCGCACCGAGCGCCTCGAGCTGCTGGCGCAGCATCTCGGCCTCTTCGCGGAGCGCGGCATCCTCGAGCTCCACGGGAGGCAATGCGTCGAGCATCTCTTCGAGGGGTCGGCGCCACTCGGCCTCGAGTCGCTCGCGAATCGCCGCGCGCCGGCCGGACAATTCGGTGAATCGCATCTCGGCGCGGTGCAGCTCGTCGCTCATCGCGCTCGTGTCGCGCCGGACGTCGTCGAGCGCGTGCTCGGCGCCGGTGAGCAGCTCGTCCGCCTCGACGACGGTGCGCTCCGCCGTATCGAGCCGCGCTTCGCCGTCGGCGAGTGTTGCCTCACGAGTCTCGAGATCGAGTCGCCAAGTCGCCATCTGCTCGGCGAGGACACTGTCCGCATGCGACAGATCGGTCAGCTCGCCACGCAGAGCGCTGAGACGGGCCGCGGCGGACTCGAGCTCCTCCGCGAGGCGATGCTCGCGGTCGACGGCGACCTGGAGCCTCGCCTGCGCCTGCGCCTCCTCGATTTGAACGCGCGTCCGGAATTCGCGCGCTTCCTCCTGGGCGCGTTCCGCCTCAGCGAGTCGTTCACGGGTCTCCGCGATGTCGCTGCCGGCCGAGGCCAACACCACACGCAGCGACGCCGCCTCGGCGTCCAACTTGCCTAACCGCTGCGCCAGCTCGTCGTGGCGCGCGCGCAACCGCCCGGCGAGCGCGTCCGCTTCCTGCTGCTCGCGCTCGGCGCGCTGCAGCCGTCGCTCGAGCTCACCATGATGATCCGTGGCTCGGCGAACCTCCTGCTGGGCCGCCGCCATCGATTCGGCTGCTTCGGCGAGGCGTCGCTCGGTGGTCTGCGTCGCGGCGCGGAGCGCATCCGCGGCGGCACTGGCTTCCTGCCGCGCGATCTCACTGGCCGAGAGATCAGCGCGCAGCGCGTAGAGCTCGGCGCGGCGGCGCAATGGTCCCGGGCCACCACCTTGCCCGGGGAGCCACACCGCACCGCGCGCGTCGACAAAAGCGCTTCCCTCCTGCAGCGTCCGGACGCCGCCGAGGAGTGCGCTCACCCACTGGTGGGCCGCCGGCGTTGCGTCGACGAGGCGCGACAGCGAGTCGTCGCGGTCGTGCTCGGCGGCGGGCGCCGCGTCCAGGGGCAGCAAGAGCAGGGAACCCGGATTCGTCTCGCCATGCCACGCCCGCACCGCGTCCGCGGCGGCCGTGTCGCGCACGAGCACGGCGTGAACGATGGCGCCCAGAAAGCGCTCGACGAGCAGCGCCGACGCCTCGTCAGCGGTTATGAAGTCGCTCAACGGTCCCAGGACTGCACCCTCCCCGAACCGTTCCCGTTCCTTGAGGAGACGCGCCGCCGCCGGCGCGAGGCCGACGCGCTCGCGCTCGAGTCCTTCGAGCGCGTTCACCTTACCCTGCAGCGCGACGTACGCTTCGTCGGCGCGGAACAGGTCGGCGCGCGCCGCCGCTTCGCGCTCACGCGTCTCGCGATCGTCGCTGCGGGCCGTCTCGAGCTCGGTCGTGGCGACGCCGAGGCGCGCGACGGCGTCGACGGCGGCGAGTGCCGCGTCGTCCCGCTCTCGCCTAACGAATGAGGCCGTGTCGGCGAGCTGCACGCGCTCGATGTCGAGCGCGGCGCCGCGCTGGGCAATCTCGTCGAGCTCGCGCCGTGCGCGCTCTCGCTCGTGATCGACGCGATGCGCGCGGTCGCCGGCGTCGCGGAGCTGGCGCTCCGCTTCCTCGACGGCACCGCGCGCCGCGCCAACCGCGGCGCGCGAGATCTCCTCGTCCCGCTGCCGCTCCGTCAGCGCCTCACGAGCGGCGGCGAGCGCCTGCTCGTGGCGCGCGCGCTCGGCCTCGGCGTGCTGGCGGTCGTCGGCGACACGCCGGCCGTACGCCGTTCCTTCACTCGCTTCGGCTTCGGCGCGCTGGCGCCGCGCGACGGCGTTGCGCTGCCGCTCCTCGGCGACGGCCATCTCGGCCCGAATCTGTTGCACCTGCTCTCGCTGGGCGGTCACGAGACGGAGCAGCTCGGAGCGCTGTGCCTCGGCTCCCGTGCGCCGGCCGTGTGATTCATCACGCGCGCGCTCGGCGTCGGCGACGCGGCCTTCCACGTTAGGCATGTCTTCGCGGAGGTCGGCGACGCGCGATTCGAGGCGCTCGAGCTCCTCGTGCCATGCTGCCATCTCTCGCGAGGCGAGATTGAGCTCGACCGCGAACCGGCGCTGCGTCAGCTCGGCGTGTCGCTCGGCGCGCTTGCGCTGGCGGGCGAGCGACCGGACCTGGGTCTGCACCTCGGCGATGAGATCGTCCAGCCGCTGCAGGTCGACGGTGGTCTCCTCGAGACGCCGTTCCGTCGTGCGCCTCCGGTCGCGATACAGGCCGACGCCGGCCGCCTCCTCGAACAGCTCGCGCCGATCGTCGGGGCGATCGGAGAGGAGGGCGTCGATCATCTTCGCCTCGATGACGACGCCGGTGTCGGCGCCGAGTCCCGTGCCGCGCAGCATATCGGCGATGTCGCGCAACCGCGCGGGGGCGCGGTTGACGAAATACTCACCCTCGCCCGAGCGGGAGAGCCGGCGCGTGATCACGACCTCGCGGAAGGGAACGGGGAGCGACCCGTCGTCGTTCTCGAAGTGCAGCGACACCTCGGCGAGATTCACCGGACGTCGCGCCGACGAGCCCTGAAAGATCACCTCGTCCATCTTCGAGCCGCGGAGCAGGCGCGCCCGCTGCTCGCCGAGCACCCAGCGAACGGCATCGGACACGTTGGACTTGCCGCAGCCGTTAGGCCCGACGATCGCCGTCACGCCCGGCTCGAAGATGAGATCCGTGGAATCCGCGAACGACTTGAAACCGTGGAGCTCGAGCTTGGTGAGCCTCACTAGAACACTCTCCCGAGACGGTACACGAGGATGGGCCGGATGCCCGAAGCGCGAATGGCATCGATCGACAGCGACGCCTGTTCCGGTGACTCGAACGCGCCGTAGTACAAACGCCACGATCCGTCCGGCTGGCGCAGGCCGTACACCGGCTGTCCTCGGCCGACGAAGTACTTGAGCATTCCCGAAACAGCCGCGGCGTTCACCGAGTCGACGAGAAACGCGAATGGAGCCTGCACGACGTTGTTCGAGTCGAGCCGTGACAGCCCCTTCGCGCTGAGCACCGCGAGGAGCGACTCGGCTTGCGCGCGCGTCTGAAAGGATCCGGCGAGGGCGCGATACCACATCTCGCCCTGTATGATCTGCGGCGCGAAGGTCGGACTGGGCAGGTCGCGTGTCTGGCTCTGCAGCCATGCTTCGGCACCCAGGCGCGTGTTGAAGCGCGCGATCAACACCGAGTACGCCGCAGCGGCTGCCGAATCAGCGGGGTTGGCTGGGGTAGGCAAGGCCGCCGCCGCGGCGGCGGCCGCGCTTGCCGAGTCCGGATGCAGCGAGTCGAGCGTGCTCAGGGAGCCCGCTGCCGAAGCCGTGCGCCGGCGCTGAGCCGTGAGCGGTTCGTGGCCGCTCGCCAGCGGGCGCGCCGCCAGCCAGATGCCGAGCGCAGCGAGACCGGCGGCGATTACGAGGCCAAGCGCCGCGGCCGGCGCGGGCTTGATCGGGAGGCGCCTCCACCAGGGGCGCGGCGCGTCGCTGAAGGTTACGCCGCCGTCGGATGTAGCGGCCACCGCCGGCTCGATCGCCGCGACGCCGTTAGGCGCCGTCGCCGATCGCACCCGACCGATCAACTTGGTGGCGTCGACACCCGAGAGCTCGGCATCTCCGACGAGTAGCGCGCCGTCCGAGAGGTCGACGACGTCGCCGACGCGCGCGGCGGTCGCGGGCGCCGCCACGACGAGAAGAGCACCCGTCTCACGGAAACCAGCCGCGAGACGCTTCCACCGGGAGTTGGTGAAGATCTCGTCGTACGCCGGCACTTCGGAACCGCTCGGCAGGAGATACAGCTCTCCGTACTGCGGAACCGCGTGCGCGATCTTGTTGAGCGAGACGCCGTACACGAAGCTGTCGGCGAGGCCGTGCGGGTCGTCGTTGTCGAGTAATTGCTGAATCGGTTCGGCGTCGCCGAGCAGGTCGCCAAGGGCCACGCGACGACGTCCGGACTGCGCACGCGCGACGCCGAGGGCGGCGAGCGCCGTCGTACGCGGATCGTCGCCGAGCACGAGGACGAGGTTGCTCGCGTCGAGCGTCTCGCCGACGCGCAAGCCTTCGGCGACGACGGCGTCGTCTCCGCTGGCGCCGTCCGATCGCGCGCCCTCGTGAGGCGTCGTCACGGCGTCGCCTCGTACACCCAGTAGTTCTGTCGCGAGTCGCGTCCCACGCGCTCGGCTTCGTCCTTGGTCGGGTAGGGGCCGAGTATGACGCGGTAAATCGTCTGGCCGTCGCGCGGTGTCGTCATGACGCGCGCGGTCTCGTTGCGCACACGAATCGTCCCCGCGAGGTCATGCGCCTTCTGCTCGTTGAGCAGTGCCGCGAATGACACGATCCATCCCTTCGCCGCCACACCGGGCGCGGGCGTGCTGTCGTGAAGCGGAAGCGGGGTCGTCGGCGGAAGCGCCGGCTGTGTCGAATCCGCGTTCGCGCGGGCGGCGCTATCGGCGCTGTCGGCGCCGGGGAAGCGCACCGGTTGATCGAGCGCGGCCGCACGCGGACGGAAACCGCTCCACGCAAAGCTGTACCAGTAGTCGGCCGCGCCCCCGTTCACGCGATGTTTCTCTCGGAGCGTCGCGCCGTCGACGAAGATGACGTCGCCGCCCGCGTCGAAGGCGATCGCGCCGTCGAGCGCGACGAAGGGCAGGTCCTCGCGCCAGGCACTGCGCGCGGCGCCGACGAGATGCCCGGTCCCAATGTCGATCACCCACAACGAGTCGCGCGCCGCCGCCTGCACGAGCAGGAACCGACCGAGGGGGTCGATGCGCAGGTCCTTGGCGAGGTCGGGGAGATCGACGTGCTCACTCACTTTCTCGCGGTATCGATCGATGACGTCGACCTGACGCGACGAATCGGCGAGCGCATAGATCCGATCCCCGCTCGGCGTCGCGACGAGCGCGCGAACGTGGCCGTCGAGCTCGATGACGTTCAGCGGTTGCAAATCACGCGTGCGAACGCCGACGAGGGTGTGCTCGACGGTGAAATAGAGACGATCGCCGGCCAGTGCCCAGGCGGCGCGCGCTGCGCCTGGAATCTCCGCCGAATCGAGGATCCTCGTGTCGGGGGGACGGAGTCGCCACACGATGGCCGACTTTTCGCGACTCCCGATGAGCAACAATGAACCATCGGTGAGCGGCACGGCGGCGCGCGCCGGTCGTGGCGGCTTGAACGTCCAGTCGCCGCTGGGCGTCGCCCGGAGCAGCGTGCCGTCTTTCGTTAGGCCGTAGATCGTCGCGCCGTCGACCGAGGATACATCCGTTAGGTGCGTGCGTGTCGCGATCGAGAGGTTGTCGAGCCGAAAGTCGACGCGTGCCGGAATTCCTTTCGCGTCCACGAACGACAGCAGGCCAGCCTCTTCGTCGAACGCGAGCACGCGCCCGATCGGCGGCGCGGGATCCGTCGCTGACCAGACCACCGAGTCGAGGCGTGGATATGCGAAAACGCGCAACTGTCCCCCGGCGCGCGGCATGCGCATGATCAGGAGATCGGGGCCTTCGGTCTTGCTGGCGGAAGGAGCCTCGTGCGCGGCGGGAGCGCGGTCACCCGGACCACAAGCAGCGAGCACGAGCGCAAACGCGATAAGCGGGCGCACGGCAAGAACTTAGGTAGAAGAGAGCAACTGCGCAACTGATTGCTCGTCAAGTGCGCAAATGATTCAATTGGCAACCGACTCAACCGCGCAACGGACCGACAGCGCAACTGACATCAGTTGCGCTGCCAGATCAGCTTCGCTGTCGATTCAGTTGCGCCGTCGGATCGGTTACGCCGTTGTCAGAACGACGGCCAGAGACTCCACGTCCAGAAGCCCTTGTGGGAGCCCGGCTGATCGAGGGGGATCGCGTAGTCCCAACGCACGATCGCGTAGTTGAAGAGATTCAGCCGCAAACCGGCGCCGTAGCTGCGCAGCGGATATCGCTGCTTCGTGACGTCGTAGTTCGCCGGGCGGCTCAAGTACAGCGACTGATCCTTCGACCAGGCCGCGCCCACATCGTAGAAGAACAGGCCGTCCACTGGAGGCAAGGCGATCGGCAGCACGCCGAGCTCGAAGCGACGTACGAGTGGGAAGCGCAGCTCGGCGTTCGCGACCGCTACGCGACTCCCGAGGAGCTGCACGGCGCTGCAGTTCGATGGATTCGCGCCGATGATCGGACAGGTGAGATAGAACGAGTTGTTTCGATCGTAGCCGCGCACGAAATCGGGGCGGGCGATGTACTTCGGGAACGCCGTCTCGTTTCGACCGAACGACATGCTCGTGTAGAAGCGCGTCGCCACGGTGAGGTAGTTGAAAATGATCGGATCGTAGCGCCGGTAATCGGCGAGATACTCCACCCATCGGAACGAGCCGATCACCGGGCTCACCTGCAGTCGATAGCGACGCCCGTAAATCGGGCCGGTATACCCGAAAAGGGTGTTGTCGGAGACGTATGCGAGCTGCCCATCGAGATAGTTCAGCGTCGGATCGTGACCCGTGCTGTCGAAATGGAATGGCTCGGCGGCGCGTCCATTGTCGAGAATGTCGCGGCTGATGAACCATCGCTTCCGATCGACGTTGTTGAATCCACCGCCGAACTCGATGCGCGTGAACCGATTGAGCGGATACGCGGTGACGGCGAACGCCTGACGAGCGATGAAGGTCGTGATCTCTTGCTTCTCCGGCGCTTTGAGCGTCACCGGATCCGGCTTGTAGAGCGTGTCGCCGGACAGGAAGTAGTAGGGCATCTGGGAGATGCCCATCGAGTACTGCCAGCGCCGCGCGAGATTCGTGTACCCGACGTACATCCGTGCTTCACTGATGCGTCCATTCACTTCGCCCGAGAGAGCGAGGCGATTGTTCCCCAACATGTCGCTGAGAATCACCGTCGTCCCGCCGAACACGTTGCGGCCGTAGTTGTCGGGGACGTAGCCGATGCTCGGACGCGCGATGTAATCGGGCTGGAAGCGCACCCGATACGCCTCGTCGCGGAACTTCGTCGTATCGGGGAGCGCGAAGTCACTCGAGTCCAGCAACGCGCTGATGCTCACCGGCGGCTTGACCGCGCGGTCCGTGACGGCGGGGAGATCCGCCGAGCTTCGCAGCTCGCCTTGCGCATTGCGGTAGACCGACGCGCGCCCCGTCGTCGGATCGCCTAACGTTTGGAGCGGCGCTCCGGCATCGTTCGCGGCCGTGTTGTCGGCGACGACCGCCACCGGCTTGTCGGCTGGCTTCTCACGATAGGGCAGCTTCTTGAGCCCGCGCGGATTGGCCATCGACCAGATCGTGTAGTCGCCATTCTCGTAGTAGGTGAACGCGAGCCGGTCGGCCTTGCGCGCCCACGAAATCGCCGGGCTGTACTCGGTGATCGCCGAGACCGACCCCACGACATTAGTAAGTTGATAATGCTCGCCCGAGTCGAACTCGTACAAGAAGACGTTCGCGATCCCGGTGCGATCGGAGACGTAGGCGAGCGAGTGTCCATCAGGCGACCACTGGGGATTGATGTTCAGCCCCGCCTGGCTCGGGAGCACCGTCATCACGCCTTTCTCGAGATCGAGCACCGTGATACGCCACTTCGGGAAGCGCAGGTACGTGAAGCTGCTGGTGTCGCCGCGATCGCTCGCGAACGCGATCATCTTGCCGTCCGGCGACCACTGCGGCTGCAGATCACCGTAGCGATCGTTCGTTAGGCGATCGAGGTGGTTCGTCGCGACGTCGACGATGTAGAGATCGGTGAGCCCGCCATTGCTTCCGCTGAACACGATGCGCTTGCCGTCGGGCGACCAGCTCGGACCGGTGACGGCCTCGAGCGGCAGATCGAACCGCTTGATCTCCTTCCGTGATCGCACGTCGAGGAGATACAGGACATCCCGCCCTTCGCGCTGCGCGGTGAACGCGAGCAGACGGCCATCCGGCGAGAACGCGCTCTGCGAGTACAGCAGCCGCAATTCTTCGAAATTCGGATCGAACGTGCTCTTGACGAGCCGCGTTATGCGCTTGCCCGTCTCGGCGTCGCCGAGCCAGAGGTCGATGAAAACCTCGCCGCGCATGAAGCTTCCATTCGAGAGGAAGGCGATGTACTTGCCGTCCGGGGAGAGCGATGGCGCGAGGAAGATCTCACCACCGCTGCGGCGCTGCGTGAGCAAGGGCGAGGCGAACTTGCGCGGACGATCCAGGTTGGCGACGGCCGGGAGGTATCGTTGCTGTATGTCCTCCTTCCACTCGTCCCCGAGATCCTCGAGCGAAATGCCCAGCTCGCGCTTGAACGCGCGCTCGATGCCGACGCTCGGCGCGGCGTTCATGATCTGGCCGATCGCCTCGTCCCCCCATTTCCGGCCGACGAACGTCCATAACGAGTGTCCGTAGCGATACGGGAAGAATCGCTCCGGATAATCGGTGAGCTGGTCGATCGTCGGGATCTTGCCGTTCATCGCGGCGTCGCGCATCCACGCATCGGTGAGCGCGTTGTTCGGACCGAGCGACAGATACTCGGCCATGCCCTCGGCGAACCAGAGCGGCGGATTGACCTGGGCGAGCGTTTGCAACCCGGCCCCGGCTTTTCCATGCGCGAAAATGTCGTACTGGAAAGCGTGCACCATCTCGTGCGTCAGGACATGCTCGAAGCTCTTGTAATCGCCGGTGAAGTTCAGCAGCATGCGATGCCGCAGCGCTTCGGTGACGCCACCGGTGCCCTCGCCGAGATCGCCCGTCACGTTGTTCTGTCCAAAGTCGTTGCGCGACTCGAACAGCATGATTGGCTTCTTCTCGCGGAATTGGTGATCGAGGACGCGCGACAACCGCGCGTAGGCACGCTCGGCCATGCGGGCCGCGTCGGTCGTCGCCTGGGCCTCTTCCGGATAGTAGTAGATCAGGAAGTGCTCAGTTTCCTTGACGTGCCAGCGAAACTGGTCGTACTGAACCTGGTTTTGACCGAAGTAACTCTGCGCCCCGAGAGGCGTGCGTAGTGGCATCGCCACGACAACTACAGCAGCGAGCACCACACTTTTCCGCGACGTCACGCACCGGCTCCTTGAGACTCTACCGAAATCAGCGCCGCATCATTCCAGAGGCGCTCGAGCTGATAGAAACTCCTCAGCGTGGGATGAAAAAGGTGAACAACGAAATCCACGTAGTCGAGCAACACCCAGCGGCCCTGGGTCAAACCTTCCACGTGATGTGCCGCCGCCCCATCCCGTTTCAACTCCTCTACAACATGCTCGCCAAGCGCACGCACGTGCGTATCGGACGTACCGCTGGCGATCACAAAAAAATCCGTCATATCGGAGACACCTCGGAGGTCGAGAATCACGACGTCGTTCGCTTTGTGTTCGAGACAGATCTGCGCCGCACGCTGGGCAAGCACAGACGAGGGAAGCGAAGTAGTCGTGTTCATCAGCGTCCTGGGTACTCCGGTGATTTCGATTGTCTGGGAACCGGCGTCGCGAGCCGGTCCCTTAGCATAATGCGCGGAACCGAAGTGCAACACGGTTAAGACAGCTATCAGATATCAGGCCAGCGCTGGCGTCCAATTTCGAGTCGGGGCAAATGGCCCGGTATTGCGCTCGCGTGGTTGGGGACTCAAGCAAAACGAATCGGCCCCGGGCACTCGCCCGGGGCCGATTCGTTACGTGGCGCGTTGCGCAGCCACTCTACTGCTTGATCACCCAAACGCGGATTTCCGGCTTCACGTCCGCGTGCAGGCGCACCGGAACGCGGTAGACGCCGAGCGACTTGATGGGCTCGTGCAGATCGATCTGGCGCTTCTCGATGTGAAAGCCCTGCTGCTCGAGCTGCTGTGCGATGTCGGTCGCGGTCACCGAGCCGAATAGCTTGCCCTCTTCTCCGACTCGCGCCGAGAAGGTGAGCGAGACCTGCTCGAGCTTCGTGGCGATCTCCTGCGCCGAGTCACGACGCGTGTTCTCCGCCGCCTCGAGTCGCTCCCGCTCCTGCTGGATGCGCTTGAGATTTCCGGGCGTCGCCTCGTACGCGAGGTTATGCGGAAGGAGATAGTTGCGTGCGTAGCCGTTTTTGACTTTCACGACGTCGCCCGGCTTGCCGAGGTTCTCGACGGCGTGGCGAAGAATGACGTCCATCTGCGGTGCTCCAGTAGATGATGGTTAGATAGCGGAGCGCGAGCGAGCGATTACGAAGCTGGCCGCGTGCGTCGGCGCCAATCGGCCCAGGTATCGCCGAGGCCGAGCACGAACGAGGCGAACAGGAGAATCAGGAATCCAGCCATGGCTGCCCACTGTATGATCGGGAGCCAGAGCAGCGCGAAGCCGACCGTCAATGTCGCCGCCAGAGCGCCGGGTGCGAGGAACCAGGCCAACACACCCAGTCCCCGAATGGCATACAGCGCGTAGAAGAACACCAGGAGATTCCGTCCAACGGCACTGAAGCCGTGAAGCGTGGGCAGCAGTACAATCGTGAGGCCGACCATAAGGCCCCAGACCAACTGATCGTTGAACCGGAACTCGCGCAGAGGACGCAGCGGCGCACCGAGACGCGCGCGACTCAGGCGGTGGTAGATCGCCCACGCGAGCGCGAGCGCGAGCAATGACTCGAGCGCGAGCAGCGAGGGGAATACCGTTAGGCCGATTCGTGAGAGCGTTTTCAACTGCTTCTCCGTCTCGGCCGGCATCGTTGCGAGCTGGGGAACGCGGGAGGCGAGCTCGTTCCACTCCTTGGGATGCTCGCCGATGAAGCCGTTGATGCTGCCCATCGTCTCGTCGTTCCGATGAACGAACTCGGTCGCGATCGTTTCCTTTGCCGCGGTTACCGGCATCGGTCCGATCGCGCTCATGACGAGCGCAAGGAAGATGGCGATCGACAGTGCAGCCAACGCCCGCGCGAAGAGCGGCCTCCGCTCACCGAAGAGACAGGTCAGCCCAAAGGCTCCCGCGAGCAGGAGACTCCAACCGCGTTCCAGGTTGTGAAACGCGTCGGGCGCCCCGGGTCGCTCCCACATCATCCACGCCGCGAGAGCGACCCAACCGATCGCGAGGAGGGCACGGCCGCCCGCCCACCAACCGACGAGAAAGCACGCCGCCAGCGCCGGCACGAGCAGATAGATCGTCTGCTCGACCGGCAGGATGGCGCGCAGATGTGGAAGTTCTGGCACGACGACAAACGCCACGAAGGCGAGGAGCAGCTTGCGCCATCCTCGCTCTCCCGCGGCATACTGATTCGACTTCGCAGCGACTTCGGGCGTCGTCATCCGAACGAAGCGTTAGCTCTGCATTCCGCGGATGTACGGAATGAGCGCGAGATAGCGGGCGCGCTTGATCGCCGTCGACAGCTGGCGCTGGTGGCGCGCGCAGACGCCACTCAGGCGGCTCGGGAGAATCTTGCCATGGTCGGTAATGAAGCGGCCAAGCGCGCGATCATCCTTGTAGTCGATGAAGTGCACGCGTGTCTCGCAGAATGGGCAGGTCTTGGTCGGTCGTCGCATGGGTTACTCCTCATCCTCGTCTTCATCGGCTTCGCGGCGACGGCTCGCCTCGGCCAGTTCCTCTTCCGTCATCGGCGGCGCGCCGAGCTCGTGCTCGTACAGCGTGAGCAAGTGGCGCAGGATGCCGTCGTCGAGCTTGATGGCGCGCTCGTACTCGGGGAGCACCTCGGAGTCGACGCCGAAGCGGGCGACGACGTAGTAGCCGCTCTCGCGGCGCTTGATGGGAAATGCGAGCTGGCGGCGGCCCCAGTGATTCACCTGAAGGTCCTCGGCTTTCCCGAGGAGGGCGTGGAAGCGACCGAGCCGATCGTTGATGGCGGCGTCCTCGAGCTGCGAATCGAAGACGTACACCGCCTCATATTGGCGCGACATGCGTGGGCAATCCTCCCTTTGGTCGTAGCCGCCCCGCGCTGGTTGCCGAAGCGCGAGGAGGGTGAATGGCGGCCGCACGGGCTGCTGCGGGGGCGGCCGATGAAACGCGAAATGTAGCGCGCTGAGCGCTGAGCGTAAAGCGTGAAGCGTTTGGCGTGGAGCGGAGATCGGCGGTTACAGGACAATCAATTCTTCTGGAACACCTCCGTAACACCGCCGCTCGTGGTCTGGAATGATTCGGTCAGGATGGAACCGCTCAACGAGCCGTTATAGCTGAAGTTGTCGCTCTGATCATCGAACGTGATCAGGTTGTTGTGGATCGACCAGATCCCCTGCTCGGTGACGCTCCCCGCGTTCGAGAACGTCGCGATGTCCACATACGTGCCGTCCGGGTTGAGCGAAAGTCGGTCGCTGGTCAGCACGGAACCGTCGGAAAAGGTGAAGGGCAGAGAATTCCCGTTTACGGTAACCAGCGAATACGTACCCGTGGCGGAACCGTTAGGCGACGTCATGTCGTTGGAACACGCGCCGAGTATGACGAGCGCGGCAAGCAGCGCGAACTTTCGCATTGGGAGGTCCTGATGAGGTTGATGCGGCCTGTGGTCTCGCATCTTTCATAGTCAGGAACCGTACCGGGCCGCGCGATCGATGTCGTCGGGCCGAGCACGCCGGAGCGTGCTCGATTGTCCGCCGAGCAGATCATCGGCGTGTCCTCTGTTCAGATCATCTTCGCATCACACGTTGAAGCGGAACAGCATCACGTCGCCGTCGCTGACGACATACTCCTTTCCTTCGGCGCGCGCGACGCCCTTCTCGCGGGCGCCCTTCCATCCGCCGTTGGCGACGAAATCCGGATAGGCGACGGTCTCGGCGCGAATGAAGCCATGCTCGAAATCGGTGTGGATCACGGCGGCAGCAGCCGGAGCCGTGTCGCCGCGATGAATCGTCCAGGCGCGCACTTCCTGCTCGCCGGCGGTGAAGTAAGTCTGGAGCCCGAGCAAGTGGTACCCGGCGCGGATCAGTCGATCGAGCCCGGCGGACTCGATGCCTAACGACGAGAGAAATTCCTTGCGCTCGTGAGGCGAGAGCTCGGCGAGCTCCGCCTCGATCTTCGCCGAGAAGGGAACGATCTCCGCGTGCTCACCGCTCGCGGCGACGGCGTCGCGCAGGCGACGCAGATGCGGGCCCTCGTCCCCCGCCAGCTCGTGATCGGTGACATTCGCGGCGTACAGCACCGGCTTCGTCGTGAGAAGCGACAACGGCTGCAACGCCCTCAGTTGCGCGGCCGACAGGCGCGCCTCCCACAGTCCGCGTCCCTCGCGGAGGAATCCAAGCGCGAGCTCGAGCAGCGCCAGCTCCGCCTTGGCCTCCGCGTCTCCGGTCCTCGCCGCGCGCTGCGTGCGGTCGAGCCGCTTCTCGACGACGGACAGGTCCGCGAGCGCGAGCTCGAACTCGACGACTTCCCGATCGCGGACCGGATCGACGTCGCCCACGACGTGCGCGACATCAGGATCCTCGAAACACCGGACGACGTGCACGATCGCATCGGTCTCGCGGATGTTGGAGAGGAACTTGTTGCCGAGTCCTTCGCCTTCCGCCGCGCCTTTCACGAGACCGGCGATATCGACGAACTGCACGACCGCCGGAACGACCTTCCTGGGCTGGACGATGTCCGCGAGCGTCCGCAGCCGTTCGTCAGGCACCTCGACCATGCCGACGTTAGGCTCGACGGTGCAGAAGGGATAGTTCGCCGCCTCGGCGCGCGCCGCGGTGAGAGCGTTGAAGAGGGTCGACTTACCGACGTTCGGAAGGCCAACGATACCGAGCTTGAGCATGCAAGGAAAAGACGAAAGATGGGCAAGGAGTCGCCGCGAGAGCTTGCTCGATTCTGCGACATGGCCAGCGGCTCGGCGAAGGAGCTACTGAGTGAGCTGATGCGCGCACGCGCGCTGAATTTCATCTCTCTTCAGAAGTTCAAGGAATTCAAGGAGCGGATCGACGAGATTCGCCGGATGTTGTGGTCTCTCGCAGCTGCGGTAAGGCGAAAGTACCCTCTCAAACGAGCAACCAAGTCGAGCGTCGAACCGAAAAGGCAAAAGCGAACCGATAGCCGTCAGTCGAAGAGTGGGGAGTAGGAGAGTGGGCAGTGGTAGACCACTGCCCACTGAATCACTTCGCACTGCCGAACTGACGGCCATCGGTTCACGGCTGCATCCTCGACCACGATCAATCGTCCGCTGTCACCTTGCGGTTGAACCGATTCATCACCGGCTCTATGCCCTCCTCGATCCACGTCTCGATCGCTTCCACGAATGTCGGCATCAGTTCTTTCACGACCTTCGCATCCGCCTTTCCAAACTCACTCAACACGTAGTCCGCCAGGTCGCCGCGATGCCGGCCTGGTGGCGGGCCGATGCCGATTCGCAACCGGGCGTAGTCCTGGTGACCGAGCGCGCCCTCGATGCTCTTGAGGCCATTGTGGCCGGCCGAGCTGCCACGGCTGCGGAAGCGAAACGAGCCTAACGGGAGCGCGGCTTCGTCGAGAACGACCAGCAGGTCGTGCTGCGGCGACCATCCCGCGCGGCGCAGATAGGGACGGAGCACCGCGCCACTGAGGTTCATGTACGTTTGCGGCTTCACCAGACGCACATTCGCGCTTCCGACCTGGCCGCTCACGACGCGAGCGTCACCGTCGCGGCGCCATCCGTCCAAACGCCAAACGTCGGCCAGGTGGTCGACGACCCACCAACCGACGTTGTGACGCGTGCGCTCGTACTCCTTCCCCGGATTGCCGAGGCCGACGATCACTTTCACCGGCCCCTCTTCTCTGTCGTGGCGGGCGAAAAGGCGGGCGAGCGCGCGGAGCATGGCGACGAGCCTTACGACTCCTCGCCGCCCTCCTCCTCCCCTTCCTTCGGCTTGCGGATGAGCTCCGGCTCGGGCGCCGCCTCCGGCACCACCGCGACACCGGCCGCCGGTGTTTCCGACGCGCGCGGCGCGGACACCGTGCAGACCGTCGCGTCTTCCTCGTCGAGCACCTCGACGCCGGCGGGAATGCTCAACTCGCCGACGTGAATCGAATGCCCGATCACCAGCGGCGAGACGTCGACGTCGACGTGATTCGGGATACTCGACGGATCGACGCGAATGCGCAGCTCGTGCATCACCTGGTCGAGAATGCCGCCTTCGCGCACGCCCTCGGCCGATCCGACGAATACGAGCGGAATGCTCACCGTCACCTTCTCGCCCGCGACGAGCTCCTGGAAATCGACGTGCAGGATCGAACGCTTCACCGGGTGGCGCTGGATCTCGCGGATGAGCGTACGCGCCGAGCGCCCGTCGATCGAGAGCTCGATGACGGTGCTGGCCGCCGCCACGCGCTCGAGAAGTCGCTCGAGCTCGCGCGTGTCGATCGCCAACGATTGCGGCTGGCGGCTGTGGCCGTAGATGATCGCGGGAATCTGCCCGCTCTGCCGCAGCTTCCGCGCGACGCCGGTGCCGGCGTCGCTCCGAGCCTTGGCGTTGAGATTTGCCGTTGCCATTGCTGATTACCAAAGTCTGAAACAACTCGTGTGCAGCGATCGGTCGATGAGCGGCTGCTACTCTCGGAAGGCTGCGTCCTTCCTACCATACCGCGCCGCGCACGAGTCACGCGGCGATCATCGACCTCTGTCATTCCGAGAAGCGAAGCGACGATCCCTCGCGTTGCTCGGGATGACAACCTAATCAAACAAGCTACTCACCGACTGCTCGCTGTGCGTAAACCGGATCGCCTTCGAGAGGAGCTCGCCAACCGACAACACGCGGAGCGTCGCGAAACAGCGCTCCGGCGGAATGGCGATCGTGTCCGTCACCGCGACCTCCGTGATCGCCGACTCGCACAGCCGTTTGGTGGCCGGACCCGACAACAGGGCGTGCGTCGCGCAACAATAGACGTCGCGCGCACCGAGCGCCTTGAGCGCGCGCGAAGCCTCGGACACCGTACCCGCGGTGTCGATCATGTCGTCGACGAGAATGCAATCCATTCCCTCGACCTCGCCAACGACGTTCACGACCTCGGACACATTCGGCGCCGGACGGCGCTTGTCGATGATGGCGAGCGAGGCATTGAGCCGTTTGGCGAAGCCGCGCGCCATCTTCGCCGAACCGACATCGGGAGCGACGACGACCGGATTGGTGAGTTGCTTCCGTCGATAGTGATTCACGAACACCGGCATCGCGTACAGGTGATCCACCGGTACGTCGAAGAACCCCTGGAGCTGATGCTGGTGGAAGTCCACGCCGAGCACGCGGTCCGCGCCCGCCGTGACGATCATGTTCGCCAGGAGCTTGGCGCCGATCGGAACGCGCGGCTGATCCTTGCGATCCTGCCGAGCGTAGCCGTAGTAGGGCATGACGCAGGTGATGCGCGCCGCCGAGGCGCGCCTCGCCGCGTCGATGAGCAGCAGTAGCTCGAGCACGTTCTCCGCCGGCGGATTCGTCGGCTGAACGATGAACACGTCGAGGCCGCGCACGTTCTCGTCGATGCGCACGGAGATCTCACCGTCCGCAAAGCGGCCGAGGCTCACCCGGCCGACGTCGACGCCGAGGTGATCGGCGATCGTTTCGGCCAGTGCGCGATTGGCCGAGCCGGACAGCAGCTTCAGGCCGTGACTCGGTACGGCTAGTCCGTCCATGGACTTTGGGAAGCTCAGATCAGAAAAGCGCTGGAGTGGTCACGACGAGAAGGAGCGGGCAAAAGCGCGCGCGACTTCAAATGAGACAGCAATTGGCTGAGCGGAGCGCATCCAATTGCCCCGCGTGGATTCGAACCACGATTCTGCGGTCCAAAGCCGCATGTCCTGCCATTGGACGACGGGGCAGACGTCCGGAGCACTGGAAATAAACCAGCGGAAAGACGTGGGTCAAATCCTTCGGCCGCGAAAACGATCGAACCAACGCCGAAGCGTCCGATCGTGGGTCACTGAAGCCAGCCGCCGGTGAATCCAGCCCGCTGCAGGCCTCGGCGGATGTACGGGCTTTGGCGCATGAGCTTCCAGATCAGCCCAGTGCGATAGTTCTCGATCATCGCGATGATCGGGCCCTGGTCGATGCCGAGGTAGTCCACGTCGAACCAGCCGACGCCATTCACGACGCGGCCCGCCTGGACACGAGCGCCTGCGTCATGATAGGTGGGATCGAATGCGTCGATGAAGCCGTACCGGCCGAACAGCGCGTCACCATACCTGGCGCGCATTGCCTCCAGCGCCGGCACCGCGATCTCAGGGGCAAAGGGGACGGACCCGCCAGCGGCGGTCGGCGCGATGGTGCCGTCGTCGCGAATGTCGTTCGCGGCGGCGCCGCGCGCGTTGTAGCTGTGAAACTGCCGCGAGATCCCGTCGACGATCATCGTCGTGTCGAGTGGGCCATCGGACGCGGTGAGTCCCCAGATCGTCGCGCCGTAATCGCGAAACTTGTTCGGGTTGTCGATCGCGTAGGCGCGCTGGGCCAGCGTCGCCCGGCGCGAGTTCTCGAAATAGTCGATGCCGCGAGCGCGCGTGTACGCGTCCTGAATCCCGCGGAAATCGATGAAGAGCTGCGAATACTGGTGGCCGAAGAGCGGCGCGAAGTTCACGTGCGCCTGGCCGTAGAAGGTCTGCCATTCGTACGATGACGTCCATCGATCCCAGGCCGTCGAGTCGATGGGATGCGTCGGCGAGCCTAACGCCAACACGTAGAGGATCATCGCCTCGTTGTAGCCACGCCAGTCGGCCTGAATGAAATTCGACTCGGGATGCCAACCCATGCTCACGAGTGGCGCGTTAGGCGACGCCCACGGCCAATCGACGCGCCGGTAGATGGAGTCGGCGAGGTCGCGAATCGCCGTCTCGTCGGGATCGGTGCCGTCGAAGTATTCGCGGCACACGAGGACGCCACCGAGGAGGAGCGACGTGTCGATCGTGGAGAGCTCGACCTGCTGGAATCGCCGGCCGGTGTCCATGTCGAGAAAGTGGTAGAAGAAGCCCTTGTAGCCGGTGACGCCGGTGGGGCTGGCGCCTTGCGGCGCGTGGTAGAGGAAGTCGAGCGTGGTACGGACGCGCGCACGGGCGTCGGCGCGGGAGACGTAGCCGCGCTCGACGCCGACAACGTACGCCGTTAGGCCGAACCCGATGGCGGCGACCGACGAGAAGGACTTCGTCGGCCACCGGTCCGGGACGAGGCCGTTCCTGGGGTTGGTCGTCTCCCAGAACCAGCGAAAGGTCCGCGTCTCGACGGTGTCGAGGAACGGATCGGACTGGAACGAGCCGACAGCGGTTGTCCCAGTCGTAGGCATGCGATTGGAACACGCCCCGCACTCCACGACAAGCAGGATCGCTGCGGCGGCGACACAGAAAGGCACGGCGGCTCGAGATGGTCGAGCCGCCGCGTGTCGAAGATCGTTCATCTCAGTCAGCCACCGGCATCGGACTAACGAGGTCCGTTGCCGGGGGTTTCGTTCCGGTAGCCATAGCGGAGACCAATCTGCAGTCGCCTCCCCAGTCCCGCGCAGCCAGGCTGCCCAAAGTTCGAATTGGGACTGCTCGCGGGACCAATGCGCGTGTCGTAACAACCGAAATTCGCGGTGTTGAACGCATTGAAGATGTCGACGACGAGGCCGACATTCTGGCCGGTGAGCATTGGGAAGTCCTTCTGCACGCGCAGATCGACATTCTCGGTGTTGAATACGTGACCGAGTCCGAAGAATGGGCGGCCCGGCGGCGTGAAGACGTAAGTGTGCTCGAGCCCGTACCCGGCGCCGTTTGTCTGGTCCGTCCCGATCACCGTTAGGCCGGAGCCGAGATTCACGATGGAGCTCAGGAGGAAGTCGTACGGGAGGCGGAAGACGCCGTTCGCGACCACGGTGTGCGTCTGATTGTTCAGCGCGCGCTGACGTGGCATGTCGGCGACGGTTGGATGGTGATCGTCGAAATCCCAGAAGAAGTCGTCCGTGCGACCCTGGTTGTCGGCGTGAGAGAACGTGTATGCAAGCGAGCCACCCCACCTGGCCCCACCGCGCAACGGACGCTGAATCTGAAGCTGTAACGCGTCGTACCACGTCCGCACTCGATCGTCGGTGATGAAAGCCTGTGCGTATGTCGGAGTGAGCCCGCCGAAGTTCGTGGCTTTCACGAAATTGAAACCGTTGAAGCCGCGCGACCCATTGTACGAGAGCGTCAGCTGTTCGGCGCCGATCGCCTGCCGAACGCCGGCGCTGAACTGATAGGTCTTGGGCGGCTTGAGGTCATTCGCAACCATGAAGATTTCGTCGAGTCCCGCCGTACCGGCGAGCGTTCGCAGTTGCGTTGGATTGAAGTACTTCGGGTCCCACTGCACGCAGTTCGGGCATGCCGCGTTAGGTCCGGTCGCGTTGAAGTTGACCGTCAGCACGTGATACTGCCGCCGGAACATCTCGTCGAACATCGAGTTCCAGTAGTCGCGATCGAAATAGATGCCGCCGCCGCCGAAGAGCACGGTTCTGCTATCACCGTGCAGGTCGTACGATGCCCCTAACCGTGGCTGCCAGGCGCCGAGATAGATGGGTCGCGAGCTCCGACCATTCGAGATGAACCGATCGAATCCGCCCAGCTCATCGATGACATCGACTTTCGCGATGTCACAGCAGGTGCCGTCTGCCTTGAGGACGGGTCGATCGACCAAGAAGCGACTGCGCAGCGGGCCGGTGATCGAGTCTCGGATCGCCTGCGGCGTCACGTAGGTGTTGTTGTTCATGTTGGTCTCGACGTCCCAGCGAAGACCAAGATTGATCAGCAACTTCTGCGTGACGGACCAGTCGTCCTGTGCATAGACGCCGATCTGATTGTTACTCGTGGAGATCTTGGGATTGCCGAATCCGAAGGCGGCCTGAAACGGAAATGCGAAGTTGTTGCTCGTGTTGAATCGGAAGACCGGGTCTTCCTGTTGGTTCTTGATCGCCTGGTATCCGAGAAAATCGATCGACGCGCCGACTTTGAATACGTGATCCCCCGACCAACGGACGCCGGAGCGCGTGATGTCATCGCGAAGCGACAACCGATTTTGGGTGAACTTCTGACTCGCGCCTTCGCCGCCGATGCGGATGATGCCCTGGTAGTCCTTCGCGATGAGTCCGGGATTGATCGGTGTCGGATTCCAGAGGAAGTTCTGCCCGTTGATCTGCGCTTCGTTGAGCCAGCGGTCGCCCGCATACTTCCAATTCATCACGCCGGTAAGGACGTTGATCCGGAAGTCCTCGGCGGCTTCGTACGCGGTCTGGCCGCCAAAGCCGCGAAATTCATCGTCCTTTCGCAGATCCGCACTGAAGTCGATCGTGCTGCGATCGGACTTCGCCCACGTGGCCTTCGCGAAGCCCAGATGCTCGCGGAATCGTGACTGAAACTGACCGGTGTATTGTTGCGGGTTGAGGCCTGCCGGGGCCTGCGCCGCGTCTCCGCCTAACGTCACATACTGCGGCTCATCGCGGAAATTCAGCTCGTAGGTTCCGAAGAAGAAGAGCTTGTCCTTCGCCAGGGGGCCGCCGAGACTGGCGCCGGCCTGCAGGCGCTTGTAGGCGGGCCTCGCCAGACCCTTCTCGGCCGCAAAGGCGTCCTTGGCAACGTAGGAATTTCCCACGCCCGAGGCGAACGCGTCACCCTCCCACTGATTGCCACCGCTCCGCGTCGTCGCGGTGATGATCGCGCTCGATGCCTTTTGATATTCCGCTTTGTAGTTCTGCGTGATGACACGGAACTCCTGAACGGCGCTCTGCGGGAACGGATTCCCCTTGCTGGCATCCTGACCAGCGACGCCACCACGGAGGACGTCGTTCTTGTAGGTGGCACCGTCGACGAAGAGGTTCACCGCCTCCGGAGGCTGGCCCGCGGCGGAAATGACCTTGTTGGTCGAATTCACTGCCTGGGGCGAGATGCCGGGGGCGAGACTCGCGAAGTCCAGCACGTTACGCTCGAAGTTTGGCAAGTTCTGAATCTGATCGCGTGTGACGTTCGTTCCGACTTCCGACGTGCGCGTTTCCTGCGCTGTCGTGGCGGTGACCACGACGCCTTGCAGCGTCGTCGCCGTTTGCGTGAGCTGCACGTCGAGATCCTGCGTTTGTCCGATCTGGATCTGCACGGCGCGAGTTTGCGGGCTGAAGCCGATTCGGCGCACCGTGACCTCGTACGCGCCGGGGCGCAAGCCGGCGATGTTGTAGAAGCCATCGGAATTGCTGAGCGTGTTGCGCGAGACGTTCATCTGGAGATTGCGCGCGACGATCTGTGCTCCGTCGATCGGCGCGCCGACGGCGTCGCGCGTGTACCCGCGCAATGCGCCGGTCGTCGTCTGGGCGAGCACCAACCGCGGCGACGCGAGCAGCGCGACACTCAGTGAAGCAGCGCGGACGAAGCAGAGACGTCCGAGGGACAGCGTCCTTGGCATTTGCGGCATGCCTCCACATCAGGGGGAATCAGTGAACCTGGGCTGCCGACACGCGTCGACAGGGTGAACCATGATCATTGGCGCGGTTCGCACACGATTCGCCTAACGATCATGACGGCCATCGCATCACGGTGGCGAAGAATCGCGACGCGGCGCCGGCGAAATCACCGCCTCGAGCGTCTCCCGCTCGGTGAGTGAGCTCGACACCGGCATGCGATCGCCGCCACGATGCGCCAACGGATCGATACCGAATCACTCAAGAAGAACTCGCCCAACAGGTCGGAAAGTAACACCCGATCGCCTGCGCGCGTTGGGCATTGTGACACGCACCAGTCCGCTTGTGTTGAGCAGACGCGAAACGCGCGGGGAAGACCTCGCAGCGCGAACTACAAATGCGCTGTCACGATTCGATCGCGACCCGCTCCACGCGCGCCGCCGTCGAGACCACGAGTCCACGCGCGCTCGTCGTCCGGCACGCCCGTGCCGCCGCTTCCACGCCGGCCTCGGCCCGTTCGGCATCGGCGAAGATCCCGAACACCGCCGATCCAGAACCGCTCATCATCGCCGGAAGCGCGCCCGCACCACGCAACGCCTCCACGTACGTCGCGATCTCCGGGTGGCGACGCGCCACGACCGGCTCGAACTCGTTCATCGCCACCGCGGCGATGCCCTCCCAGGTGTCGAGCTCCGTCGGCTGCAGCACCGCGCTTCGCGCCTCGTACGTGCCACGATCGTGCGCGAGCCACCCGTACGCGTCCTTCGTCGACACCCCGAAGTCCGGCAACACCAACCCAACGCTGCGCGGCGCGAGGACGGGAAGGGGAAGGAGTCGCTCGCCCCGCCCCCACGCCAGCGCCATCGGGCTGTCGATCGTCATGAACGAGACATCCGCGCCGAGCGGTGGCCCGAGCTCCGACAACTCTCGTCCGAGCGGGGATGGGGAGAGTGCGTCCAGCGCCCGCAGCACCGCACCCGCGTCCGCGCTCCCGCCACCGAGGCCGGCGCCGGTCGGGATTCGCTTCGTGAGCTCGATCGCAAAGCTCTTCGGCCAACCGGTGGCGTCCGCGTACACGCCCGCCGCGCGGTAGGCGAGGTTCTTCTCCGTGGCACCGAGCCCACGCTTGGGCACCGCATCGCCGGCGCAGTCGAGCGAGCGGCCCCGGACGTCGTCGCCGACCCGCACGACGACATTGTCCGCCAGCGTGATGCGGAGAAACACTGTCTCGATCGCGTGATAGCCGCTCTCTTCGCGCGCGAGGACGCGGAGCAGCAGATTGATCTTCGCCTCCGCCGCCACTCGCGCGCTGCGACTCATGCGGCCGGTGGCTTGACCGAGGGAGTGACGAGCGACCGCCTGGCGTCGTCGCGTGCTTCCGCGGCGCTCCCCGCCTTGCTCAGCTCCGCGAACGTCAATCCGGCTTTAGCAAAGTAGTACGCGCCGATGAGCGTGATCGGGATGAAGGACATCAGATGGAATCCCACCGCCCACGTCAGCGCCACCGTTTGCGACATGCCGTAGACGCCTAACGCGAGCTTGCCGAACGCCTCGAACGTACCGAAGAAACCCGGGCTCGAGGGGATCGCGACGCCGATCGCGATGATCCCCTGCGTGAACAGCGCCATGCCGAACGGCGCGTGAATTCCCACCGCCTCGAAGCCGATCCAGAAGGCCAGCGCATTCAACAACCAATGCAGCAATGCCCAGCAGAAGACGGCGGCGAAGCGGCGCGGGCTGCGCAGTACGCTCAGGCCGCTCGCGAACGACACGAGAATCGCTCGGCCTCGCGCCTCGAACGACGGCGCGACCTTGCGCGCGAAGAGCTCGAAGAGCGAGATGATCTGCGTCGGGAAGAACACGATGAGATACAGGCCGACGACGACGATGGCGACGAAGACCACGCCGCCGATCGCGAGTCGCGCGACCGACGCCGCCGCGCCCGTGGGAAAGCTGGGCAACAGCATCGCCGCGAACATCAGCAGCAACACGATCAATGCGTCGAACACACGATCGACCGCGAGTGACGCAAAGGCGGTGGAGAAGGGCACCCGGTCGAGCTCGCGCGAGAGCGCGTACGCGCGCGCGAGCTCGCCGGCCCGCGCCGGTACGATGTTGCTCACCATCATGCCGATCGCGGTCGATCGCCAGAGCGGTCCGAAGGGAATGTTCGGCTCGACAGGGTCGAGAATCGTGCGCCAGCGTCGCGCGCGGAGTGGAAAAATCCCGGTCGCGGCAACCGCGGACAACAGGAGCAGCCAGAAATTCGCGCGACGAATCTCGAGTCCAACCTCTTGCCACTCGATGCCGTGAAACGCGTACCAGAGAAGCGCGACGCTGAGGAGAATGCCGAGCGCGCCACGCCAACCAAGACGCATCGCGCTACTCCGCGAGCGCGAGATCCAGGAGATCGAACAGTTCGGCCATCGTTTCGTCGTTCGCCGAACCACCGCCGCGCTTGATCACCTCGCGCAGCTCGATCGCGCGCTCGATGGCGGCGCGGCCGCGATAGAGCAAGGCGTCGATCGGCACGAGCGGTTGTTCGGCGATGTCGACCGGGTCGCTCATCGGCTGCGCGGCGATGGCGCTGAGGCTGTCGATGCCCTGATCGAGTACGGCCATCGTGTCGCGGGGCGTCGAGATGTGTTGAGCACCAACGGGCGTGCGACTCCGTGGCCCGCTCGGTATGGCGCGGGGCGCCGGAGTGGGCGAGGGAAAGGAGGACGACGTCGTGTTCACGGGCGGCGGGGCTGGAGGCGCGGATGCAGCGTTAGGCGGAGCGCTGGACGTCGCCATGCGCGCGTCGGCGCGGATCGCGGGCGTCACCACCGGCGTCGGTGCGGTCGAGGAAAATGCTGGCTCGGGGCGTGCCTGACGAGTCGGCGCCGCCGGCGCGCCTTCACCGGCGGGCAGCGCCGCGAAGGCTTCGCCGATGCCGGCGTCGATGCTGCGGCCCAGCTGCAGGTCGGCCAGCCGGGAGGCGAGGTGCTCACCCTGAAGCCCGGGGCTCGCCAACGCCTGCGCGAGCGCTTCGAGGGCGGCGAGGGACAGATAGTCGAGCGACTGCACGGCATCGAAGTGCGCGCCGATGAGCTCCGCGACCTCGTGCTCGCCGAAGCTCTCCGCGTCGCTGCGCACGGCGGCGAGAGCATGCCGCAGCTCGCGCTTCACTCGTTCGGTTCCCGCCGCGTCGGTGATGCGGCGGGCGCCCGCGACGAGCCCACGCAGGTGCTCGCCCTGGCTCACCACCTCGAGACGAAAGCGCTCGGCGGGAGTCGTCGGTGGATGCGGCGAAGCGCTCACGACGTGGGGCCCGCCGTCGGCGTAGAACAGCTCGGTGATCGGCACGATGCGACCAGCTTCCTGCTCGCGCGCCTCGAATCGTCCGAGTGCGTCGATGAACGCGTCGCGCTCGGGTGACGGCGCGTCGGCGGGCCGCCCCTCGCGCAGCGCGGCCGACGCGCGACGGAGCAGGGCCGCCGCGGCGCGGAGAAAGGCGATCCGATCGGCGTCGAGCGGCCCCTGTCCCAACTCGAGCGGCTTCGCCACGAGCTCCGCTCCCGCCATGACGTCCGAGAGCGGCGCGACATCCTTGATCCCGGCGACGCCGCGCATCGCGCGCACCCGTCGCAGCACGTTCACCGCGGCGTCGCGATCGTTAGGTCGAGTGGCAAGGAGCTCGAGGCCGGCGGCGATGTTCGACGATTCCGCGGCGAAGAATCCGCCCCCCGCGGCCCCCGCGCTGGATGCCGCCGACGCCGTGGGCGTCGGCGACGGAGCGATGCGGCTGAGCTCCGCCGAGCGAGCGGCGGCGCGTTGATCGTCCCCCGCGGACCACGCACGCACGGACCGAATGAGAATCTTCAAATCATCGATCGTCGCGACGAGTGTCGACGCCACCGTCGGCGACCACGACACGGTGCCCTCACGGAGACCGCGTCCGACGCGCTCCAACGCCGTCGCCAGCTCCGCGAAGGGGGTCAACTTCGCCATCGTCGCGCTGCCGCGCAGAGCGCGGGCGCTCCGCACCATCGCCTCGGTATCGGGTCCGGTGCCGGTCGTGCCGGCGCGCGACAGAAGCCCGTCGAGCTGTTCGACGTACTCGCTTGCTTCCAGGATGAAGAAATCGAGGAATCCGGAGGAGGGCGCCGGGTTCGTCATGGCGAGAAGGCGGTGGAAGAGAGGGAGCCTGACGGAAGCTAGGACGACGCTCGGGCCTCGTCCATAACGTCGCGGAGCTCCCGAACCGCCTCGGCGAGTCCGACAAAGATCGCGCGGCTCACGACGGAATGGCCAATGTTCAGCTCCTCGATCTCGGGAATCGCCGACACCGGACGCACGTTCGCCACCGTGAGACCGTGCCCGGCGTGCACGCCGAGCCCCAGGCTGGCGCCGAGGCGGGAGGCGTCCTGCAGGGCAGTGAGCGTTTGCGAATCACCGACGCCGTGCGCGTACTGCCCGGTGTGGAGCTCGATCGCCGCGGCTCCCAGCTCGCGCGACCGCTCGATCGCGTCGGGGTGCGGCGCGATGAAAAGGCTCGTTCGAATCCCGGCCTCGTTGAGTCGCGCGATGCCTTCGCGCAGATGCTCCGGATCGTGCCGTACGTCGAGCCCACCCTCGGTCGTGACCTCTTCGCGGCGCTCGGGGACGAGGGTGACCTGGTGCGGGCGCAGGCGCGTCGCGATCGCGAGCATCTCGTCCGTGCACGCCATCTCCAGGTTGAAGACGGTCTTGATCGTGGTTGCGAGACGCTCGATGTCGACGTCCTGAATGTGCCGGCGGTCTTCGCGCAGGTGCGCGGTGATCCCGTCGGCGCCGGAACGCTCGCAGAGACGAGCCGCGGCGACTGGATCAGGCTCGTTCCCACGCCGGGCTTGCCTCACGGTCGCGACGTGATCGATGTTGATGTACAACCGCTGTCGTTTGAGCATTACGCCGTCCAGGAGTTGCGCCGTTCCAGGAGCTGTGTCGTCCATCCGTTGCGCCTCCCAAGGAGTCACGATGAAGTTAACCGTACTGGCCAAAGCTTCGATAACCTCACTCACGCTCGCCTGCGCGACCTCTCCCGCCGCGCGCACGACGCCGGGCGCACCGATGCCGGCCGTCGCCCCCGCGGGAAATGTCACCGGCGCCGCCAACGCGCGAAGCGCGGTCCTCGCGTTCCTCGATGCGGCCAAGAGTCAGGATCTCCAGGCTCTGTCGGCGGTGTGGGGCTCGGCCGAGGGTTCGGTGCGCGACACGGGAAAGATTCCGCGCGACGAGATGGAGAAGCGCGAGCTCATCATGATGTGCTATCTGACTCACGACTCGCATCAGATCCTGAGCGACGCCCCGGCGGCGAACAATGAGCGCGTCGTCGCCGCCCAGCTCCACCGCGGCACTCTGGCACGCACCTCGAACTTCTATGCCGTCGCCGATCCTGGCGGGCGGTGGTATGTTCGGGGATTCGACATGGAATCGCTCACCGATCTCTGCCGGGCGAAGAGTCGCTAGACGCGAACTCCGCCGGCAGGACCGAAATTCATAGCTCGGTGAGCTCGATGAGGACGCCGCCAGTGGAGGAAGGATGCAGGAAAGCGATGTGCTTGCCTTCAGCGCCGACGCGCGGCTCCTCGTCGATGAGTCGAATGCCGGCCGCGCGACAGCGATCCAGCGCGGCCGGAAGGTCATCGACGACAAAGCAGACGTGATGGATTCCCGGCCCTCGCTTGGCGATGAATTTGCCAATGGGTGAATCGTCGGCTATCGGCTCCAGCAGCTCGACGAGCGCCTCACCGGCCGCTAATCCGGTGATTCGCGCACCATCGGAGTCATCCAAGGCAACCAGGTCCATTCCGAGCACATCACGATAGAATGGAATGAGCGCGTCGAGCTCCCGCACGGCGATGCCGATGTGGGCGATGCGGGCTCCAGAAGAAGATTTGCGCAAGTGTGGAGATGGAGACTGGGTCAGACCAAGCTAACTTCGAGGCCATCAGCCTGGGCGGCCTCATACGCAATGGAGGGAAAAGCCGAGCATGTCCAACGCCGTAGCGGTCACCGACGCGACCTTCGAGCAAGAGGTCGAGAAGCACGACGGCCTTGCCGTCGTCGATTTCTGGGCGACGTGGTGCGGTCCGTGTCGCATCATTTCACCGATCCTCGATCAACTCTCGGTGGAATACGAGGGACGGGTCAAGATCTCGAAGATGGACGTCGATGCCAACATCAAAACGGCGTCGCGATTCAATGTTCGCTCGATTCCCATGCTGCTCTTTTTCAAGAATGGTAAGGTCGTAGACCAGATCGTCGGGGCGGTGCCGAAGAAGATGATTCAGTCCAAGTTCGAGGAACACGCGCCATTGGCCCAGAGCGCTCCACGCCCCTGATACCTGTGAGCCGATCTAAGCGTCCCTAAGGAGTGCCGCACGTGGCGGACCGGGGGGGATTCTGAAACGCCTGGGCCGACGCATCGGCGCCCGGGCGTTTCTTTTTCCTCCTCCGCTTCGCAATGCATCACCATGTAGCCGGCCTGCGGTATCCGCACGCTCGCGTGCTGCTCCCGCGCACCCGGCTCGCGTACATCCATCTCCGAAACCTGCTGACCGACGCGAAACGCGATCGGTCGGCGCGGGTGTCGGGCTATGTCGCCATCTGGCTGCCCGAAGAGTTCGTGACGCTGTACATGCAGCGCGGGGAAGTGGTGAATGCGTCCATTCGCGATCACGAGGGCTCGCGGGTCATCGCGATCGCGAAGGCGCTTGAAAAGGTGCCGCACGAGCCCGAATACGGTGACATCTGCTTCCACGAAGCGGAGGACGCGCAGCTCGCGTGCATGTTCACCGCGCAGACGCACCAGCCGGAGGCGTGGCCCGACGGCCTCGCCGTGACCGATCCCGCAGTGCTCTTTCCCTATCTCATGGCGATCACCTTCGATGGCGCCGTCGAGATCGTCGCCGACGACACGGTGAACTATCTCGTCTTCAAGAACGGCAACGTCGAGCGCGCGTACATGTCCACGAACAGTCAGGGCACGCTCATTGAGCGCGTCTCGAAGCTTTTCGCGCGCGACGGTCGGGGGGCCGCCGCGAAGCTGCAGCGGTGGCCGGAGCTGCCGCCTCTCCCGGCGCAAGCTCCGCCCGCGCTCGTGCAAGCGTATCGTGAGCTCGCCACCGGTCTCGTGCAACGCCTGATCGCGCAGGGCAAGGAGGGAGCCCCCGCGATCGCCGAGCAAGCGCGTCAGAACTTGATCACCGAGCACGACTCGCTCGAGGGGTTCTCGTTCAACGGCCGACCGGCGAGGGATCCCGTCACGGAAACCGCGAAACTCACGAAAGCGATCGCCGCCTGGATGAAAGAGGTCATCTGGGCCGCCGTCGATCATGATGTGCTCCCACCAGAGCAGCTCATCAAAGAGCTCACTTGGGATCGACGGCACATGTTCCAGTCCGCTGGGCTGTACGACCAGCTTCCGTGGAGAGTATCCTAAATGGGGTGAACTCGTCGCCCGCCGCGGGACGACTCTATGTCGTCAGCACCCCCATTGGGAACTTGGGGGATTTTTCTTTTCGGGCGATCGAAGTATTACGCGGCGTCGCACTGATTCTCGCCGAGGACACGCGACACTCGCGAACGCTGTTGGACCGGTACGAGATCCGCACCAGCGTCGCGCCCTACCACGAGCACAACGAAGCGAAGACGACCCCCGGTCTCGTCGCACGACTTCAAGCGGGCGAGGACCTCGCCCTCATCTCCGACGCGGGCACGCCGGTGCTTTCGGATCCCGGTGCGCGTTTGATCGCGGCGGCAATCGACGCCGGCATCGCTGTCACTCCGATTCCTGGTGCGTCCGCTCTCCTTTCAGCGCTTGTCGCATCGGGCATCGACGCGGAACGGTTCACATTTTACGGTTTTCTTCCGCGCAAGGGACGCGAACGCGCCGCGGCGCTCGCCGAGCTCGTAACTTTGCCACATACTGCGGTTGTGTACGAAGCACCGACGAGGCTGGCCAGCACGCTCGCGGAGCTGGAGGAGCGAGGCGCTGGAGAAAAAAAAGCCGCGGTGGCCCGCGAAATGACGAAACAGTACGAAGAGATACGTCGCGGAACGGTGAGTGCGCTCCGGGCGTACTACAGTGACATGCCGCCGCGAGGTGAGGTTGTGCTCGTACTCGAAGGCGCCGGAGCGCGAGTCGTGGACGAATCGGATGTGCGTGAGCGTGCCCGCGCCCTCGCCGCGGAAGGACGGAGTGCACGAGACGTTGTCGCTCAACTGGTCGCGGAGCTCGGCGTATCACGGAACAAGGCGTACGCGATCGTGGAAGAGGAGAAATCAGCGTGAAGTGTGAAGCGTGGCGCGTGGCGCGCGGGATCGGTTTCGGCATTGCTATCGTGGCGGCCGGCACGGCGTTCGCCGCCGGTCCCACGCCCCACCGTTCACGGGCCACGCGCCACGCTGCACGCGCCACACTCAGCACCGCCCGTCTCACCATCGCTCGCCTGCAGTACGATGGCGGCGGCGACTGGTACGCGAATCCGTCGAGTCTTCCGAATCTGCTGGCCGCGATCCGTGAGCGGACCTCGCTCGATGTCGACAAGGTCGAAGCGCGAGTCCGGATCATGGACGACAAACTCTGGGACTATCCGTTCCTCCATGTCACCGGTCACGGCAACATTCGACTTAGTGACGAGGAAGTCGTTCGCCTGCGCGAGTATCTCATGCGCGGCGGATTCCTGCACGTCAGCGACAACTACGGCATTGATTCGAGCTTCCGGCGCGAGATGAAGCGTGTGTTTCCCGATCGCGAGCTCGTGGACGTGCCGTTGTCGCATCCGATCTATCACATCGTCTACGACTTTCCGAAAGGTTTACCAAAGATTCACGAGCACGACGGCAAGCCGGCGCGCGGATTCGGCATCTTCATAGGAGATCGTCTCGCCGTGTTCTACGATTGGCAGTGCGATCTCGGGAACGGATGGGAAGATTACGAGGTGTATCACGATCCGCCGGCGCTGCATGAAGCGGCGCTGCGCATGGGCGTGAATCTGTTCGTCTACGCCGTCACGAGTCGACCGGTGCCATGACCCCACTCGAGTTCGTCGAGCGAGAGCGCACGCGTCTCCGTCGCTTGCACATCGTTGCGGGAGCGTCACTCGCCCTCGCGATGACGTTTTCCGTCCTCGCGCTCGGCGTCTTGCTGCTCGGCAACGCGCGCTGGATCGCGCTGCCACGATCGGCGCCGTTCGCGGTATGGCTCGTGATCGGCGGATTGGACGTCGCGGTGCTCGTCTGGAGCTGGCGGCGCCTGCGCGGTGACGTCACGCGCGGTGGTGTCGCGGCAACGATCGAGCGGGAGCAGGCGTTGCGCGCGGGCGCGTTACGAGGGGCGCTCGAGGTCGCGGATCGCGGCACCCTGGGTCGACACGCGGCGACAGAAATGGCCAACCGCCTGCGCGGTGTCGGCGCGACGCTGGCTCCCGTCTCGCGCCGCACCGCGCGACGCAACGCGGGGCGTACCTTCGCCGCGGCGACCATCAGCGTCATGCTGCTCGCGGGACTCACGCCGATCTTCGGCGACGGACTCCTCGCGCTGCTCCTGCCCGTCAAGGCATGGAACGGGACCCTGCTGCCCAGGCTGGAGTTCCGCAATCTCCCGCGCGAAGTGATGCGCGGCGAGGC
>DATBHD010000228.1:0-10053 GCA_036557635.1 Gemmatimonadaceae bacterium | reverse complement strand
CCCTCTACCCTCTACCCTCTACCCTCTACCCTCTACCCTCTACCCTCTACCCGTCTAGGGCTTCCGCCCCCACGCCGCCGAAATCCGCGCGGTGCGGATCGAATGCAGAAGCTCCGCCTGACCCTCGACCGTCCGCGCCTGACCCTCCAATTCGATCGACGGCGCGTCCTGAATCGTGATCGTCGCGTAGACCGATCGCGCGGACTCTGTCGTCACGAGATCGACATGCGCCGGCGAGCCGGAGATGTAGATGTCGCACTCGCTGGTCACTTTGTCCCCCCACCAGCCATGGTTCGAGCCGCGATGCTGGGAGACGCGCAGGCTGCCGGCGGGTCCGGTCCACGTCGCGTACATGTCGCTCCTGCTTCCCTCGGAGAAGCCCGGCGGGAGCTCCATGTCGACGATGCGTGAAGTCACGCTCTGCCAGCCGGAGGCGTCGAGGTGGTCGCCGCAAGCCGAAAGAGCCGTACCCTGTTGGGCGACGACATAACCTTGCAGCTCACCGATCGAATCGGCGACCGCTCGAGTGAGGCTGTCCGATGCGGCGGCGGCGAGCGCGAGCTCGTCGGCGTCGCTCTTCGAGGCGTGATGGCAGGCCGCGCCGGCGACGAGAGCGATAGCCGTTAGGCAGAAGCGGCGCGCGATCATGAGGGCGGCGCCTCCACCTCGGTGCAGTTCGCATCCGTGTAGTTGCCACGCAGGGTGCGGCCGCCCTCGAATTTGCCGACGAAGGCGAGAACGTTCGTCATATACGGTCCGTGATCGAGCGACGGTGAACCGATGAAGAAATCGTTGATGACCGCGATGCCGCCTCGGTCGTTAGGCGTCGTCCAGACGTGGACCTGGCGCAGGCGACCCGCGTCGGGCGTCCTGAGACATCCTTCGCGTGGCGGGCGCCGGATGACGCTGGCGATCGCCGCGGTGATGTCGTCGGTCGCGGCGGCGTCGGCCGTTACGAGCTCGACCGCGTCGACGCGGGCTTTGGCGGGATCGGGGCTCGCTTGCGAGCGCGTGCCCTGATCGAGCAGGAGGCGCACCTGTGAGAAGTTCACCGTGCGGCCCGTCGGCGTGTTCTGATCCTTCGACTGGGGAACGCCGACGTACCCGAGATGCGGGACATAGTTCATCGCCGCCACGCCGTGACGAGCCTCCGTTACCCTGGCGCCGATCTCGACCCCGGGCGCGAACTGTCCGACGACTGCCGCGACGGGCATCGGAACCGACGGCCGCGAGAAGAAGCCGTAGACGTTGAAGAACACGATCGCGAGGGCGACGCCCAAGAGCATCGCCGGGATGGAGAGAAGGCGCACGGAGGGGAACGGGTGCCGAGGGAGGTAGGGGGGTGGGGCAAGAGGTAGGCGCTGGGATTCCTTCAACTTGACGTGCGCGGTTGCTCATGGTCACGCCCTAGCCCCTACTCCACAGCCCCTTCGTCACCTATCTCTAACAGGACAGCGAGATAGCCTGGAGAGCCCATGCGCCGATTCGCCGTTGTTTTTGCGCTTATGCTCGTCACCGTCAGCTCCGCCGCCTCGCAGTCCGTCTCACTATCCGGCGGGCTGCGGATGGATCCGGACGCCGTCAAGGAGTTCAAGGTGCCGTGGGAGCGGTCAACGCCCCGCGATCCCTTCGTCGATCAACAGGGACGTGTCTGGTTCGTCGGCCAAATGGGGAACTACGTCGCCGTTCTCGACCCCGCGCGCGGTGAGTTCAAGCGCTACGAGATCGACGCGGGCACCTACCCGCACAACCTCGTCGTCGACCGGCAGAACACGGTGTGGTTCACCGGTAACCGTAACGGGCGCATCGTGCACCTGGATCCGCGGACGGGAAAGCTCGAGAGGTACATGATTCCCGACTCGGCGGTGCGCGATCCGCACACGATGACGCTCGACGCGAAAGGCGATGCCTGGTTCACGGCGCAGTTCGGCGGCGTGGTTGGAAGGCTCGAGGCCGCCGACGGGTCCATCAAACTCTGGCACCTGGCCAAGGACTCGCGTCCCTACGGTATCGTGCTCGACGCCAAAGGCCGCCCCTACTTCGACGAGTTCGGCACGAACAAGATCGGCACGATCGACCCGAACACGGGAGAGTTGAAGGAATACGAACTTCCCAACGCGCGCACTCGGCCGCGCCGCATCGCGATGACGGCGGACGGCATCATCTGGTACGGCGACTACACACGGGGATTCCTGGGCCGGCTCGATCCGGCGACAGGGAAGATCGACGAATACGCGATGCCCTCGGGTCCCGCGTCGCTACCCTATGCGATGGCGACGGATGATCAGGGCCGCATCTGGGTCGCTGAGACGGGGATTCAGCCCAACGCACTCGTTGCGTTCGATGTGAAGTCGCGTCGTTGGGTGGCGTCGGTTCCGGTGGGAGCGAAGGCGCCGAACACGGTGCGTCACATGGTCTTCGACAGGAAAATGCGGCAGCTTTGGTTCGGCACGGATCAGAATTTCATTGGTAGCGTGAAGGTGCCTGGCCCTGCAGTTGTGCCGTAGCGAGCGCGGACTGCCCGTTGTCATCCCGAGCCTAGCGACGAGGGATCTGCTTGCTCGATGGACGCCGACGTTCTACTAGCCGCTTGGCTCAAGTCGCTCTGTAGTTGTGGAGGGCAGGACGCAGATAAACGCAGATGGCCGCAGATGAGAAAAACGGTCACGATCTTTTCAAAAGCGTTAGCGCTCTTCTCATCTGCGACCGTCTGCGTTCAGTCGTTCACAACGATGAGAGTGACCAAACCGGCCATATCCAGGAATTCCCGGTTGATCCCAAAATAGGTTCTGCTTTCGAGTGGCAGCGACAAGCAGATTCCTCGCTTCGCTCCGAATGACAGGTGTCCGCGCTTGAGCACATCACTATCCCCCAACCCCTATCCCTTGGCTCCTAACCCCGCGGCCAACAAACGCGATCGCCGATCGACGACTCGAGGTTTCGACCATCTGACAATCGAGTGCGTGACGCCGGAGGTGGATGGCGGGGGAGGGGGAGGGCGCTACTCCGTGAAGCGCGTAATCGGTGACACGGTGTGGGTGGGCGCCGACATCTTCAAGGAAGGGCACGACCTGCTCGCGGCGCGCGCGATCTACAAGGGGCCCGGCGACACGGGCTGGTCGGCCGTGCCCCTCGTATTCGACTTCGACAGCGATCGCTGGTTCGGCTCGTTCGTCGTCGATCGTATCGGCCAGTGGAAATTCACGGTCGAAGGGTGGACGGACGCGTTCGGAACGTGGCGCTCCGAGCTGCGAAAGAAGGTCGATGCGGGGCAGGACGTCGACGTCGAGCTGCTGGAGGGAGCGCTTCTCGTGCGCGCGGCGGCGCGTCGCGCGAAGTCGCCGGCGATCCGCGCCTCACTGCTGCAAACGGCGCGAATGTTCGAGGACCGTCGCGGGACGCCGGCGGAGGCGCGACTCCAGCGCGCGTTCGATGAGGATTTGCTCACGCAGATGAACGAGCTCTTTCCGCCGCGCGATCTCACGGCGTACGGCCGTGAGCTCGGCATCTACGTCGATCGGCCCCGCGCGCGGTTCGCGGCGTGGTACGAATTCTTTCCGCGGTCGGCGGCGCCTAACGGTCAACATGGCACCTTCGACGATGCCGCCGCGCGCCTGCCTCGGCTTGCCGAGCTCGGCTACGACGTCATCTATCTGCCGCCGATTCACCCCATCGGCCGGACCTTTCGCAAGGGAAAGAACAACAGCCTAACGCCGACGCCGGACGACGTCGGCAGCCCGTGGGCGATCGGCAACGAGCACGGCGGCCACACGGCGATCGAGCCGGCACTCGGCACCGTCGAGGATTTCGAGCGTTTCGTTCGCCGGGCAGAGAGCCTCGGCCTCGAGATCGCCCTCGACTATGCGCTGCAGTGCTCGCCCGACCATCCGTGGGTGAAAGAGCATCCCGACTGGTTCCACATTCGTCCCGACGGGACGATCAGGTACGCCGAGAATCCCCCGAAGAAATACCAGGACATCTACCCGCTCAATTTCTGGTGCGAGGATCGCCAGAATCTATGGAATGCCTGCCGCGACATCTTTCTCTACTGGATCGCGCGCGGCGTGAAGATTTTTCGAGTTGATAATCCGCACACCAAGCCTCTCGCGTTTTGGGAGTGGGTCATCGCCGAGGTGCAGCGCGATCATCCGGACGCGATCTTCTTCGCCGAGGCGTTTACGCGGCCGAAGCGGATGAAGAGCCTCGCGAAGCTGGGCTTCACGATGTCGTACACGTACTTCACCTGGAAGAACAGCGAGGGGGAGCTTCGCGAGTATTTGGACGAGCTCACGAATTCGCCGATGGTGGAGTACTTCCGCGGTAATCTCTTCGCGAACACACCGGACATTCTCAACGAGTACCTCGTCCACGGCGGTCCGGCAGCCTTTCGCATACGCTTATTGCTCGCGGCGACGCTGTTGCCGCTGTACGGACTCTACAGTGGATACGAGCTTTTCGAGAACGTGCCCATGCGGCCGGGGAGTGAGGAGTACCTCGATTCGGAGAAGTATCAGATCAAGCCGCGCGACTGGGATGCATCGGGGAACCTCAACGCAATGATTCAGTTGATAAACGCGATGCGGCGCGAGAATCGCGCGCTGCAGCAGTACGACAACCTCACTTTCCACAAGAGCGAGAATTCGCAAGTGCTCTTCTATCGCAAGGCGGCAACCGTGCGTCCGCGTGAATGGACTGGTGGACGTGCCTCGTTCTACCGCGTTCCGGAGACGATGCTCGCGGGCGCACACAATCAGGGCGGCGGCGACCTCCTGATCGCGGTGACACTCGATCCACGCACGCCCCAGGAGACGATTGTGCACGTGCCATTGGCCGAGCTCGGATTGCCGGAGGACGCGAACTACGTCGTTCATGATTTACTAACGGGCACGCACTACACTTGGCGCGGCGCGCGCAACTACGTGCGGCTGGACCCGGCGACCGGCCAGGTTGGACACGTGTTTCGGGTAGAGCGCGGAGGGTAGAGGGTAGAGAGTGGAGGGTGGAGAGTAGAGGGTGGAGCGTAGAGAGCAGAGGGTCGTGGGCAGGGTCGCCGCTCTCTACCCTCTACCCTCTACCCTCTACCGTCTACCCTTCACCCTCTACCCTCTACCCTCTACCCTCTACCCGCCACCCTCTACCCTCTACCCGCAACCCTCTACCCTAGTGCGCCTCTCCCATCGCCGCCCTGCCGCGCGGCTTGCGCAGGATGAGAATCGCCGGCGCGGTGAGCAGGAAGCTCTTCAGAATGAGCATCCACGCATCGTTGTAGCTCAGCATCAACGCCTGTCCGGTGAGCGCCTGGTCCACCGCGGCGTAGGCTGCCGCCTGAGCCCTGATGTACGAGAAGCCTAACGACATGAAGTGCGCCAGCGCGCCCTGGAATCGCTCGACGAAAGCGGGGTTCGTGGCGTAGGTGTTCGCGACCAGATCGGCGCGGTGCAGCGCGACGCGGCTCTGCAGGTACGTCGTGATGATCGCGATTCCGAACGAGCCGCCAAGCTGGCGCGCAAGATTGATCAGTCCCGACGCCTGCTGTGCCTCGCTCGGCTTGAGGTTGGCGTACGCGACGTTGTTGATCGGCGTGAAGAGGAATCCGAGACCGATCCCGCGAATGATGAGCGGATAGCGCGCGTCCGCCTCGCCCGCGACCGTCGTCAGGTGGCCGAGCCGCCACATCGAGTACACGAACACCGCGATGCCGACGTAGATGAGAATCCTCGCGTCCACGAGCGGACGCGCGCCGTTGAGCATTCGCCCGCAGAAGATCGCCGTGATCGCCGTCGCGATTCCGCCGGGCATCAGCGTCAGCCCCGTTTCCGTCGGCGTGAAGTGCAACAGGTTCTGCGTGAAGAGCGGATACAGAAACACGCCCCCGTAGAGCCCGAAGCCCATCGTGATGAAGAGAAAGATCGAGCCCGCCAGGTCGCGATTCCTCAGGATCCGGAAATTCACCACCGGGTGCTCATTCCGCGGCGACAGCTCCCACCAGAGCATCGCCGACAGCGCGACGGCGGCGACAATGCTCAAGCGGATGATCAGGGTGTCGTTGAACCAGTCCTTCTCACGTCCTTCCTCGAGCACGTACTGGAGACTGGCGAGACCGACCGTGAGGAGACTGATGCCGACCCAGTCGATCGGGCCGCTCCGCCGCTTCGCGTGTGGAGGATCGTGGAGAAAGCTCGTGACGAGAAAGACGGCGACGATGCCGATCGGCACGTTGATGAAGAAGCACCAACCCCAGTGGTAGTTGTCGGTGATCCAGCCGCCGAGCGTCGGACCGAGTGTCGGCGCGACGATGATTCCCATGATGAAAATCGCCTGCACCAACCCCTGCTGCTCGCGCGGGAAGATCTGGCGCAGCGTCGCCTGCGCCGTCGAAAGGAGCGCCGCGCCCCCGGCGCCCTGCACGACTCGCCAGAGTATGAGCTCGCCCAGACTGTTCGACGTCCCGCACAGGAACGAGGCGGCGACGAAGAGAATGATCGAAAAGGTGAGGTAGTTCTTCCGTCCGAAAGTCGCCGTGAAAAACGCCGTCATCGGCAATACGACGACGTTGGACAGGATGTAGCCGGTGCTGACCCACGCGATCTCCTGGATCGTCGCGCCGAGGTTTCCCGCCATCTGCGGCAGCGCGACGTTGATGATCGTCGTGTCGAGCACTTCCATGATTGCGGCCGTGATGAGGCCGAGCAGGATCAGCCAGCGGTACTCCTCGACCTCGGAATCTGCTTCGACCGGTCGAGGGGGCGCGGCGGTGGCGTCGCGAACGGCGGGCGTGGACACGGAGTGGGGCGAGCGATTAAGGCGCCCTATCGCGACCTGCCGCGAGAGCGGCGTTCGTTCGTGCCTCCTTCACAAGCTGCAACGCCTGCTGGAGCTGTGTCCCCGACAGCACCTCGAATGCGTCTTCTTCCGCACTGTGCATGTTGGTGCGCATCATTTCGAGCGTCTCGTCCATCGCCGGATCCCTCGGCGTGGGCAAGTCGCCCTTCGAGTGCGGCACCTCGGCCCGATCGCGCTTCGCACTCTGGAGCGAGTCCAGCTCTCGCATCAGGGGCGTGTTGAGCGAGTCCAAATGTCTCTTGATGACGGCGACGCGAGCGAGCTGTTCGCTCGTGAGCGACAGATCCTTGGCGTGCGCGATGATGACGTTTACGCCGTTCGCGAGCCGCAGCTCGAGCTCGGCGCCGATCTCCTTCATGGCCGGATCGTCACGCACTGGGGACCGGCCGACGCCCATATGCTGCCCGCGGCCTCCCGGCATCTGCGCTGTCGCGCCGACGCTCCCCGTCATCAACAGCGCGGCGACGGCAAAAAAGACAACTCGTTTCATGCCCTGAAAACTACTCAGCGCGCATCGCGATGATGGGGTCCACCGCGGCCGCCCTTCGCGCCGGGAGGTAGCTCGCCAGACAGGCGACGAGCACGAAGAGCAACGAAACGCCCGCGAAGGTGACGGGGTCGACTGGGGCGACGCCGAAGAGCAGGGTCGCGATGAGTCGCGTCAGCGAATAGGCGCCAATGACCCCGACGACGATGCCGGCCAGCGTCAGCGACAACCCCTGGCCAATGACCAGTCTCACGACGCGCTCGCGCTGCGCACCGAGCGCGATGCGAATGCCGAGCTCGCGCGTCCGCTGGCTCACGGCGTACGAGATCACGCCGTAGATGCCTAACGCGGCGATGAGCAGCGCGATCGCGGCGAATGTGCCGAGCAGGATCGCGTAGAATCGCGGTTGCGCGATCGATTCCGTCACGGCCTGGGTCATCGTCTTGACGTCGAAGACGGGCAGGTCGGCGTCGATTTCCTCGATCGCCGCTCGCGCCCCATTCTCGATCACCGCCGGCGAAGCCGTCGAGCGAACGAGCAGGCTGACGTCGCTGATCGGCGCCTGGTCGAAGGGGAGGTACACGGTCGCGGGCGCCGCCTCGCCGGCGCCCAGCGACTTCACGTCACCGATGACGCCGACGATCTCTCCTCCCGCGTTCACCGTGTCCGCTTTGTTCTCCGACCGCTGCCGTCCCCAGCCGAGCTCGATCCGCTTGCCGAGCGGATCTTCGTTCGGGTAGAACTGTTTCGCGAACGCCTGGCTCACGACGACGACTTGTGGCGCGTTAGGCAGATCCGTGTTTTGAAAGCCACGACCGGCGACGATCGGGATCCCGAGCGTCGAGAAGAAGCCCGGCGTCACGACGCGCACATCGGCGGATGTGCGTCGGTCGGGCGTGGCCTTCGGCCGGTCAGCGCGATCGAAGCCGATGCGCATGCCGCTCTCCGACAGCGGACGGCCGAACGCCAACGCCGCCCGCTGCGTCTCCGGTAACTGACTCACGCGATCGAGCAGCTGGTGAGCAAATGTGATTGCCTGTCGATCCCAGGGATACTTGGTCGCGGGCAGTGATACGCTCATCGTGACGACGTTCTCGGGGCGATAACCGGGATTCACGTTCGTGAGCGCCATGAAGCTCCGCACGAGCAGCCCGGCGCCGACGAGCAGGATCACGGCGAGCGCCATCTCGGTGACGACGAGCGCGCTGCGCGCGCGGCGCGTCCCACCTCGCCCACTCGAGCCGCGTGTGCTTTCCTTCAGCATCTGGCCGACATTCGTCTTCGCCGCGTGAAGCGCCGGGGCGAGGCCGAACAGCACTCCCGTCACGAGCGCGACGACCACGCTGAACACGAGCACGCGGGCGTCGATCGCCACGTCGGCGAGCCGGGGAACGCCGGCGGGGCCGAACGCCTTGATCGCGTCGACCGCCCACGACGCGATGGAGGTTCCGATCAGCGCGCCGGTGGCCGACAGCAACATGCTCTCGGTGACGAGCTGGCGGACGAGCTGGCGCTTGCCGGCGCCTAACGCGCTGCGGACGGCGATCTCCGTCTCGCGCGACGACGCGCGCACCAGCAGCAGGTTGGCGACGTTCGCGCAGGCGATGAGGAGGACGAAACCGACGGCCGCGAGCATAACGAGTAACGGTGTCTCGACGGAGCCGACGATTGATTCGCTGAGCGGGAGCACCGTTGCGCTGAACTTCGCGTTGGTCTCTGGATACTGGTGTTCGAGTCGTCCGGCGATCTGCGCCAACTCGGCCGCGGCTTGCGGAACCGTCGCACCGGGCGCGAGACGACCGACGCCGCGGAGGTAGTGCCCGCCGCGATTCGACGGATCGTCCTCGCCATTTTCTGGAATGAGTGGAAGCCAGATGTCCGTCGCGCGCGTGGCAGCCGCGGAGGGCGCGACGCCGATCACCGTGTGCGCGCGGCCGTCGATCGTGATCTGTCTGCCAATCACGGTGGGATCGCTTCCGAAGCGCGAACGCCACAATGCCTCGGACAGCACGGCGGTTCGCGCCGCACCCTTCTGGTCCTCATCGCGCGAGAACGTGCGTCCAAGAATGGGCGAGACGCCCAACACGTCGAAGTAGTTCGCACTCACGCGCGACCCCTCCAACCGCATCGGCTCCCCACCGGCGCCGGTGAGATTGTGTGTCCCGTGATCGAGCGCCGCCATCGCCGACACGCGTCGGCTTTGCGCACGATAGTCCAGGAAATCCAGATACGACATCGCGTTGCGCTTGCCGTCGCGTCCGATCGACGACACGGCGACGACGCGCGACGGATCGCGTAGCGGTAGCGGCTCGAGCAGGACTCCGTTCACGACGCTGAACACCGCCGTCGTCGCGCCGATGGCGAGCGAGAGCGTGCCGATGACGATCGCTGTGAAGCCCGGTGTGCGCAGCAGCTTGCGCGCTGAATAGCGGATATCGCGGAGCAGAGTATCCACGTGATGAGTGGCTGGTGGCTCGAGACGAGTGGCTGGTGGCGGGTGAGGAATGGAACTCCTGTGCCGCGCTCGAGCTCTCTCAAATATCGCACTGGCAAAGGGTTGGTTTCGTGCGCGCGGCGCTCGGGCGTTCGATTGTGGGATGGTCGTCCCGAATTCGAACGCCAGTCTTGTCGTCGCTTCGCTGCTCGGGATGACAGCGTTGACGAACCCTGAGGGTGTAGCCATTCTACACCCAACTCCTCAGTCAGGAATCAGATGCCCCTCT
>DATBHD010000227.1:0-15908 GCA_036557635.1 Gemmatimonadaceae bacterium | reverse complement strand
TCGTCTCGACACCGGTGTCGCCGGCGGCGAGCTGCGCCTGGGCGAGCCTAACGAGCGTCCGCACCGTCTCGCGTGGCGCATCGCCGCCACGGCGGCGGATCGCCAGCGCCTGCCGAAACCACCCTTCCGCCGCGCGGGGGTCGCCACGGTCCAGCGCCAGGATTCCCAGCGAATGCAGTGGGTAGGCAAGGGTGGGGTGCGTGGGTCCGAGCGCCCGCCGGATGTCGAGCCCCGCGCGGAGAAGCGAGTCGGCGCGAGTCAGGTCGTCGCCGCGCCCCCGCAGTGCCAGCAGAGTGCCGTACCTGAAATACAGCCCCGCGGTGGCTTGATGCCGTGGACCCAGCGTCTTCACGTAGACCGCCAAGGCGCGCCGGACGTACGGCTCCGCGTCGTCGTACCGGCCCGTCTCAGCGAGCAGCGTCGCGTAGCTAGCCAAGGCCGAGGCGGTGGTTGGCCGTGTCACTAGACTGTCGGAGCGAAGCCGGAGGCGGAGGCACTCACGATAGAGCTGCTCGGAGTCGGCATAGCGTCCCTGGATGGCCAGATGCGCCGCGAGGCTACAGAGTGTAAACGAGCGGTCGACATCGTTGGATCCGAGGGTTCGTCCTTCGACCGCGATCACGTGCCGGTATGCCGCTTCGGAATCTCGATCTCGACCCAGCTGGAAGTACACGCCGGCGGCGTCGTGCAGTGCCGAGAGCACCAGCGGGTCTTCATCGCCGAGGTACTTGCTGCCCGTCGCGACGGCGTCCTCATACGCGGCGGCTGCGGAGTCGGGAAAGCCGAGATTCTCGTACGCCTGTCCGCGACTGTTCAACACATCCACCAGCAGCGTGTCAGGCGGGCCAGGCAGCGAGCGACGGATCGCGAGCTCGCGGTCGTACATGTTCTTGGCCATGCGGTACTCGCCCAACGTGAACTCGATCTTGCCGATCCTTTCGAGCAGATACGCCTGAAGCGCCGGCTGGTCCGTGAGCGAGTCGACGCGCTTGGCGCCGCGGTCCAGCAGCTGGCGCGCTGTGATCTGCGCGCCGAGGCTCTGGTCCGGGGCATTGGCGTCGAAGATCCCCGTGAGGAAGTTCTGCACCTCGTTGGCCTGCGCCAGCGCCGCCTCGGCCCGTGCGCGTGCCCGCTCGGCGCGGCGCGCCTGCCAGAGCGTGGTCGCCAGGCCGCCCACGAGCGCGAGAAGCACGAGCGTGCCCGCGGCGACCGCCTGGGCGTGGCGTCGGGCAAATTTGCGGGCGCGGTAACCTAACGATGTCGGCCGCGCCAGCACCGGCTGGCCGCCCAGCATGCGGCCGAGGTCCTCGGAGAGCTGGGCGACGGAGGCGTAGCGCAGCTCCGGCTCCTTGCGCATCGCCTTGGCGATGATGTTGTCCAGATCGCCGGCGACGGCGCGCGCGCTGACGGCGCCGCCGGACGCGCGCTGGCGAAGGACATCGCTCGCCCGCGCCGGCTCCACCTCGAGCACGCGGCGCCGTACCTCGTCCGTCGTGGCGCCGTCGACCACGAAGGGATGCACGCCGGTGACCAGCTCGTACAACAGCACGCCTAACGAGAAGACGTCGGTGGTGACGGTCATGCGTTGGCCGCGAATCTGCTCGGGGCTCGCGTACGACGGCGTCAGGCGCCGCGCCTGCACCGTCGTCTCCGCCGCCGTGTCGGTGGCGAGCAGCTTGGCGATACCGAAATCGAGCAGCTTCGGCTCACCGTCCTGCCCCACGAGAATGTTGGACGGCTTGATGTCGCGGTGGACCACGAGCGAGGCGTGCGCGTGCTGCACAGCATCGCAGACGAGACGGAACAGCCGGAGCCGCTCGGCGAGCGGCAGTTCGCGCGCCGTCGCCCAGGTCGTGATCGGCTCGCCGTCGATGTACTCCATGACGAGGTACAGCGTGCCGTCGGGCGCTTCCCCACCGTCGAGCAGCGCCGCGACGTACCGGTGACGAAGATCAGCCAGGATCTGACGCTCGTCGCGAAAGCGCCGCGCGAGTTCAGGATTTGCAAAATCGCCGCGCACGAGCTTGATCGCTACCTGCTCGCGATACGCCGCGTCCGCGCGCTCGGCGAGCCATACCGTGCCCATGCCACCGTGGCCGATCTCGCGCAGCAATCGATACGGGCCGAGCGTACGGCCGGAATGGTCGCCGGTGCCGGCGAAGGAGAGCGCGGCGGCGCGGACCGCGCTGTTCACGATGCCGCCGACAGTCGGGCCGTCGGCGGCGCGCAACAGTCTCAGGATCTGATCGCGGAGTCGCTCGTCGCCGGCGCAGGCCTTCTCGAGGAAAGCCTCACGCTCGCCCGAAGGGCACTCGAGCGCCGCGTCGTAGACGGACTGTAGTCGCTCGAGCTCGGCCGCGTTCATGTCGTCACTCCTTTCGAAGCTGGTCGAACAGCCAACTCTTCGCGAAGCGCAGGTCGCGATGCACGGTCGCCGGCGAGATGTCGAGCGCATGCGCGATCTCGTCGTAGTCCAATCCGGCGAAATAGTGCAGCTCGACCGCGCGCGCCTTTCGCTCGTCGATCTCGGCGAGCCGCTCGAGCGCGGTGTCGACGGCGATGATGTCGATCGGATCGGCGCCGGCATCGGACGCCGGGTCGCCGAGGGTGACGTTCACGACACCGCCGCCGCGCTTGTCGCGGCAGCGTGCGCGAGCGTGATCGACGAGCACGCGGCGCATCGTGCGCGCGGCGATCGCCAGAAAATGGCGGCGGCCCTCCCACGGCACGTCGCTGTCGACGAGCCGGAGGTAGGCCTCGTTCACGAGCGCGGTGGGCTGGAGCGTTGCCGCGGCGTGCTCATCGCGTGCATAACGAGCGGCGATGGCGTGGAGCTCGGCGTACACGAGCGGCATGAGCCGCTCGCCGGCCGCCTCGTCCCCCGCGCGCCAAGCCGTGAGCAATTGCGTGACCTCTCCGCGCTCGGAGTCCCACATGGCGGAACCCGTCAGAATATTTTGGAGCCAAAATACCGCTTGGCGGCAAGATCCGCCACCTCGTCCAATTGGAGCGCGCGAGCTGGCTGCGTTGCCCCTAAGCCGAAGTACGGATTCTTTCCTTCCTCACTCGCGGTCCTCGGGCGAAGCGCCGCGTTGGGGAGACAACCGAGGTCAAGTCACGATGAGGAGATTTTTCTCATCGTCTTCCGTCTCCACCGGACATCCAGAGGGCGGATCCTGACACTGCTTCACATCCCGCGCGCTCACCGTGTAATGAATTCGGTCCGCCGGTTTCAGGGCGCGGAAGGCGTGCGATGGCCCTAACGACGCTGGCTTCGTTCCCGCGGACGGATCGACCACCAACCGATCGGCGAGTCCGGGATCGACCGGCAGCCCGACCTTCATCGCTTTCCGCAGCATCCACCGCAATGTGATGTTGCTCAACCCACTGTTCTCGTCCCCGCCGCCGACGTCGGAGTGGACGCCGCGGAACCACACCTGATAGCCGTTGTCGACGCGCGTCTCGCGAAACGCGTCGCGCTTCTCATCGAGCGACACCGCATGAAAGCAGTGCTGCACGTGATCGCCGAGAGTGAGTTTGAAACCCAGGTTGATGCGCGTGAAATGCAATGGACCAAGGTCCAACGGGATGCCGAAGGCGGCCACGACATCCCATAATCCGAGAAAGCGAACACTCACCGGCCGCTGCTGTCCGATCTGATTCGGGAACGTCATCCGCCTGATGATGTTCGTGAAATGCAGGGCGAGCGCGGCACCGCGACTGAAGCCGATGACGTCGATCGTTTCGTCACCTTCGGCGAAGTGCTTGGCAATTGCGGCCTTTCCCTCTTCCATGCGCTCGTGCCCACCCACACCGAACGCGCCGCCGATGATCTTGCCGAGCCATCCATGGCGCGTGCCGAGTCCCGCCTCGTAGAAGTCGTCCCGCACACTCGCCGCTCCGCCTGCGCCCTCTTGTACGACGGCAAGGCGCCCGTCGTACGCGCGCGCGAACTCGACCACGTTCGTGTTGACGCCGTACACGCCCGTGTCGTGTTCGCTGTTCCACGTTCCATCGAAAGCGTAGAGAGCCATAACGCGACGAGTGTAGCCTGTTCCCGAAGGGCGGCGCCAGTGCATACTACTTCCATGCGTACGATCCGCAGGGTCGCCGCGCTTGCGGCGCTGAGTGGGCTCGCGTATGCCGCGCCGACGCGCGCGCAGTCGCTGCCGAGCCGATTGTCGGACGAAGACTTCTGGCGCCTGATCGGCGAGCTCTCGGAGCCGGGTGGGTATTTTCGTTCCGACAACTTCGTCTCGAACGAAACCACCTTTCAGTACGTCATTCCGGAATTACAAAAGTCTCATCCGGCGGGTGGCGTGTACCTCGGCGTCGGACCGGATCAGAACTTCACCTACATCGTCGCGCTCAAGCCGCGGATAGCGATCATCACCGACATCCGCCGGCAGAACATGATCGAGCACCTGATGTACAAGGCGGTGATCGAGCTGTCGCCGACGCGCGCCCAGTTTCTATCGCTGCTCTTCTCGCGGCCCCGGCCGGCGGGACTCGCCGATACGACCGGCGCGCCGGCGCTCATGCAGGCGTATCTCGCCGCGCCCGCGGACAGCGGTCAGTATCGAAAGAATCTCGCGACGATCAAGCAGCACCTGATGGAGAAACATCACTTCGCGCTCTCCGCCGACGATCTCGCCTCGCTCACCTACGTCTATGACGCGTTCTTCGACGCGGGGCCGGAGCTCAACTACTCGTTCTCGATCGGACGCCAGGGACGCGCCGGCTATTTCGGCCGCCGCATGCCGACGTACGCCGAACTGATGTCGGAGACGGATGCGTTAGGCGTGCACCGCGGCTATCTCGCGACCGAAGACGGCTACCGGACGCTCCGCGAGCTGGAGCTCAACAATCTGCTCGTGCCGATCGTCGGCGACTTCGCCGGCGAGAAGGCGCTGCGCGCAGTCGGCGCCTACCTCAAGCAGCACAACGCGACGGTGACCGCGTTCTACACGTCGAACGTCGAGCAGTACCTGTTCCAACAGGCGGACGATTGGAAGCACTTCTTCGCGAACGTGGGGGCGCTGCCGTTGGACGCGAAGAGCAGCTTCATTCGCGCCGTGTTCAACTACATGGGTTTTCGCGATCCCTCGTCAGGCATCCCCGGCCCGCGATCGACGACGATGCTCTCGCCGATCCAGGACGTTCTGAAAGCGGTCGAGGAGGGGAAGATCCAGACGTACTACGACGTCATCCAACTCTCGACTGCTCCGGCTCCGGCGCCGGAGCAGCGTTAGGCACCGCCGGCTCGGCGAGCCCCGCGCCCTTTGGCCGGCGCAGGCGATAGATGAGGTAGATGACGACGGCGACGTTGACGGCGAACGTCAGGAACTTGATCAGCGACGGCCGGTTGAAGATCTCCCAAACCTCGAACGGGATCAGCGAGCCTGTCAGGACAACGGTGAGATACTCCGCCCATCGTTTCTCGCGCCAGAGGCCGACGCCCTCCGTCGCGAAGACCGCGGAGTAGAACAACGCCACCAGCCCGAGCGCGCCGATGCGCGACCGGCTCAGTCCCGTCACGAGCACGATCACGCGTCGCACGAGCTGCTGCCCCGTCGTGAAGGCGAGATCCGAGCCCCACTCGCGCGCCCGATCGGCGATTCCCTCCTGCATGAGGCCGAACGCGCCGAGCGCCGCCAACAGGAAGAGAAGCGTCTTGAGAAACTTGAAGATTGCGATCGCCTGAATGAATCGATCACGGCGGCGCGGCGACTGTTCGTTGGTAGTCATGCGGAGTGCGTACCGAACCTGTCAATTCCGGAGTGTATACCTAACCTGTCATCTCGAGCGAAGCGAGGGATCCGCTTCTCGCTGGCGTTTCGAAGCAGATCCTTCTTATATGGAGTCGCTCCGCTCCTCGGAATGAGAAATAAATGTCTGCCATCGCTCTCACCCGCGCCGTCAGCGCGAGCCTGGCCCACTGCGAGCTCACCTACCTCGCGCGCGAACCGATCGATCTGGATCACGCACGCAAACAACATGCGGCCTACGAAGAACTACTGGCCTCCTTCGGCAGGAGGATCGTACGATTGCCAACCCTCGACGATCAGCCCGACGCGGTATTCGTCGAAGACGCCGCGATCGCCCTCGATGAGCTGGCCGTCGTCGCGCCGATGGGGGCCGCGAGCCGCGTCGCTGAATCACCAACCGTCGAGGACGCGCTCGCGAAATTCCTTCCCGTGAAGCGCCTGACGCCTCCGGCGACGCTCGATGGCGGCGACGTGCTACGCGTCGATCGCCGAATCTTCGTCGGCACTTCGCGTCGCACCAACACCGCCGCTGTCGAACAGCTCGCGCGGCTGCTCGAGCCCTACGACTACGACGTGATTCCGGTGTCAGTGGCCGGCGCGCTGCACCTCAAGTCGGCGTGCACCTCGGTGGGCGGGCAAGGAGTGCTCGCGAATCCCGACTGGGTCGACCTCGGGCCGTTCGCGAAGATGGAGATCATCGCCGTGCCTCCCTCCGAGGCCTGGGGCGCGAGTGTGCTCGACGTCGACGGGCGCATCGTGATGCTGACCGGATTCCCGCGCACCGCCCGCACGCTGCGCGATCGCGGCCTCGACGTGCACGAGATCGATTTGACGGAGCTGCGCAAGGCAGAAGGAGGGCCGACATGCCTGAGTATCCTCCTGCCGCGGGATACTACGTGACCGCTGACGCCGCGCGCCTAACGGTGACGACGATCGCCTTCGAGGCGGGAGTGTTGCTGCCGGCGGCGACATGGTCGTGCGGGACGAGCACGTTCGCCTCGGGGAAGTACGCGGCCGCGCACCCGCGCGGGATGTCGTAAGGCACGACACGAAAATTCCGCGCGCAGCGCGACTCGCCGCCGTGATGGCTCGTGATGTCGACGGCCACCTCGGCGGCGAGATTGCGTTCGCGAATGTCGTCGGGATGGAGAAAGATCACGCGCCGTCCGCCACGGATGCCGCGATACCGGTCGTTGGGTGCATAGACCGTCGTGTTGAACTGGTCGTGCGCCCGCACCGTCGTGAGCACGAGCTGGCCCGGCGCCAGCGCGCGCGCCGGGAGCGGGTGCACGGTAAAGCGGGCCCGTCCCGTCGCCGTGCGGAACACGCGATCGCGGGCGGCGTTGGGCAGGTGAAAACCGCCCGGAGCGCGCACGCGCTCGTTGTACCGCTCGAAGCCGGGGATCACGCGCTCGATCGCGTCGCGGATGCGATCGTAGTCGCCCGCGAGCGCCTCCCAGGCGACATCGCCTCGGCTGCCTAACGTTGCACGGGCGAGCCGCGCCACGATCGCCGGCTCGCTCAGGAGCTCCGGCGACGCCGGCGGGAGCACGCCGCGCGACGCCTGGACGATCCCCATCGAGTTCTCGGTCGACACGAACTGCTCGCCGGCTTGCTGGACGTCGTGCTCGGAGCGGCCGAGGCAGGGGAGGACGAGCGCGCGCTCCCCGGTGACGAGGTGCGCCCGATTCGGCTTGATCGAGACGTGCACCGTGAGGCGGCACCGGCGTAAGGCCGACGCCACATATTCGGTATCGGGTGTCGACTGCAGGAAGTTGCCGCCTAACGCGAAGAACACCCTGGCGTGGCCCGCGTGCATCGCGCGAATCGCGCCGACCGTATCGACGCCGTGACGGCGTGGCGGCGTGAAGCCGAACACCGCCCCGAGGCGGTCGAGAAACTCGGGACGTGGACGCTCCCAGATGCCGACGGTGCGGTCCCCCTGCACGTTGCTGTGGCCCCGCACCGGACAGAGCCCGGCGCCCGGCTTCCCGATCTGGCCGCGCAGGAGGTGCAGGTTGACGATCTCCTGAATGTTCGCGACGGCGTTCACGTGCTGCGTGAGTCCCATCCCCCAGCAGGTAATCGTCCGGTCGGACCGCGCGAACACCTCGGCGGCGCGCAGGATGTCCTCGTGAGGCACGCCGCACGCCGCGTGGATCGCGTCCCAGCTCGTGGCGCGAAGGTGGTCGAGGTACGCATCGCAGCCGTCGGTGAGCTCCGCGATGAAACGCGAATCGAAGGTCGTCGAACCGCTGCTGTCGTCGCGCTCGAGCAGGGCCTTCCCGATTCCCTGGAAGAGCGCGACGTCGCCACCGACACGAACGCGCAGCAGGAAGTCGGCGATCTCGGTGCCGCGGCCAAAGAGGCCCGTCAGCTCCTGCGGCTGCTTGAAGCGGCGCAGTCCGGTCTCCGCGAGCGGATTCACGCCGACGATCGTCGCGCCATTGCGCTTCGCGCGCTGCAGCGTCGACAGCATGCGCGGGTGGTTCGTCCCCGGATTCTGCCCGGCGATGAAGATCGCCTGCGCCTGATCGAAGTCCTCGAGCGTCACCGTCCCCTTGCCGACGCCGATCGTCTCGGAGAGCGCGGTGCCGCTCGACTCGTGACACATGTTCGAGCAGTCGGGGAGGTTGTTGGTACCGAACAGCCTAACGAACAGCTGGTACAGGAACGCGGCCTCGTTGGAAGTCCGCCCCGACGTGTAAAAAATGGCCTCGTCAGGCGAGTCGAGCGCCTTCAGCTCGGACGCGATGATCGCGAAGGCACCCTCCCAGGAAATGGCCTCGTAATGCGTCGCTCCCTGGCGCAGGACCAGTGGATGCGTGAGACGTCCCAACTCGCCGAGCTCGTGATCGGAGAGCCCCGCCAGCTCGGCGACGCTCCGGCGCGCGAAGAGCTCGGGTGTCGCGCGGCGCCTCGTCGCTTCCCATGCCGTCGCCTTCGCGCCATTCTCGCAGAACTCGGCGAGGTGGCGCTCGCCGTCCGGGTCGGGCCACGCGCACGACTGGCAATCGTATCCATCCTTCTGATTGATCGAGGTCAAGGTTTTCAGCGAGCGGCGCACGCCCATCTCCCCGAGCGCGTGCTTGAAGCTCGTGACGACGCCGCCGATTCCCGCCGCGGCCGAGGCGGGGTCGGAGATCCGGATCTTCGAGAGATCTTCTTCCGGGGAAAGATGATTCATCTGATTGGCGTGCTGCCGGCGACGGAAGGACCAGCTTCGAGACAGACTGTCTCGAGGTTGTCTGTGCGCGCGTAGTGGCGAATTCGCTCCCAATGACACGTTGAGTAAACATTCACCCGGTCGGCGCGCACGAACCCCAACAGCGTCATCCCCGCCTCGCGCGCCAGCTCCACGGCGAGGCTCGACGGCGCACCGATCGCCGCCAGGGTCGGAATCCCGGCCATGAGTGCTTTCTGAACCAGCTCGAAGCTCACGCGCCCGCTCACGATGAGTATGCGCTCATGGGCGGGCAGGCGACCGGCGAGCAGCTCGGCGCCGATCAGCTTGTCGAGCGCGTTGTGCCGGCCGACGTCCTCCCGCATAACGAGCAAGCGCCCGGCGAGATCGAACAGCGCCGACGCGTGTAACCCACCCGTCACCGAGAAGAGCACCTGCGCCTCGCGCAGCGCCTGCGGCAGCGAACGCACGAGGTCGAGATCGACCGCCGCCGCGGTCGTCGGCAGCGGCCACGACGGAGTCGCGCGCAGCGCGGCGGTCGATGTCTTGCCGCACGCGCCGCAGCTCGAGCTCGTGTAGGAGTGCCGCTCCAGTCGCGCGAGGTCGAGCGCGACCCCCGCCGCCAGCTCGACGCGAATCGCACCCGCGCGACAGGGATGCAGGCCGGCGATGTCTTCGCGGCGTCGAATGATGCCCTCGGTGAGGAGATACCCCGCGGCAAGCTCGACGTCGTCGCCCGGGGTGCGCATCGTTACCGAGACGGTCGCCGGCAATCGATTCTCGTCCCACGAAACGCGGATCTCGAGCGGCTCCTCCACAGCGAGCAGATCGGACGTCGCACGCCTTCCGCCGCGGTCGACGCGCTCGACGTCGAACCGAATCACGCTCTCATTCATCGTCGCTCCCGGCGCGGTCAACCGGGAATTAGAGCGCCGTCCCGAGCAACGCAAGCGCGCCCCCGCGTCGAGCGAGAGGGCATGAGAAGAACCGGAAGCGGCCGGATCAACAGCGCAACGGCTGGGATGCGGATCACACGGATTACGCGGATTGAACGTGAAATCCGCTGTCCAAGCCGTCGACGCTGTTTCGCAGGTTGTGATATCGAAGGCGCAGAATTCGCAACACAGGCGAGGCAACCTCGCAAGGATGACCACGTGACCACTGCGGTGGCCGCGCGCCCCGAAGTCCCCTCCCGCGAGCAAATCCTGATCGTCTTCGGTGCGCTCGTGCTCGGCATGCTGCTCGCCGCGCTCGACTCCACCATCGTGTCGACCGCGCTGCCGACGATCGTCGGCGAGCTCGGTGGGCTCGCGCGGCTGTCCTGGGTGGTGACGATGTACCTCGTCGCGCTGACGGTCGTCGCCCCACTCTATGGAAAGCTGGGCGACCTCCATGGGCGCAAGGTGGCCCTCGAGAGCGCGATCGTTCTCTTCCTCGCCGGCTCGGTGCTCTGCGGGCTGAGCGCGAGCATGACACAGCTCATCGGTTTTCGCGCGATTCAGGGACTCGGCGCCGGCGGACTCATAGTTACGACACAGGCCGTTGTCGGCGACATCGTGCCGCCGCGCGATCGCGGACGGTATCAGGGGATCTTCGGCGCGGCATTCGGCATCGCGACCATCGCCGGACCGCTCTGCGGAGGCTACCTGACGACGCACCTTTCCTGGCGATGGATCTTCTACGCCAACGTGCCGTTAGGCATCGTCGCGCTCGTCGTCATCGCGTCGTCGCTTCCGTCGACCGCCGATCGGCGCCAGCCGACGATCGACTACGCCGGCACCGCGCTTCTCGCGGCGGCGCTGAGCGCGATCGTGCTCCTCTCCGACGTGAGCGGCGCACTGCGGCCGCGGTCGCCGATGATGTTCTTCCTCATCGCCGCCGCGCTCGTGTCGCTCGCCGCGTTCGTGCTCGTCGAGCGGCGCGCGGTCGAACCGGTGCTGCCGCTGCGCCTGTTCGCGAATCGGACCTTCGCCGTCGCGTCCGCGGTGGGGCTCATCGTCGGCTTCACCCTGTTCGGATCGGTGACGTATCTGCCGCTCTTCCTCCAGGTCGTGAAGGGGGCGAGTCCGACGGCGTCGGGGTTGCAGATGCTCCCGATGATGGTCGGGATGCTGGCGACATCGATCGTGTCGGGCCAATTGATCAGCTACACGGGACGGTACCGATTTTTTCCGATTGCCGGCACGTTGGTGATGGCGCTCGGCCTCTATCTCCTGTCGCGCATGAGCGCGGGGACGTCGACGCTCGGCGCGTCGATCACGATGCTGGTGCTCGGTCTCGGGCTCGGTCTGGTGATGCAGGTGCTGGTGATCGCGGTGCAGAACGCGGTGGCGTACGGAGACCTCGGCGCGGGGACGTCGGGGGCGACGCTCTTCCGGCTCGTCGGCGGCTCGTTAGGCACGGCGGTCCTCGGCGCGCTGTTCTCATCGTCGCTCACGCACGCGCTGGCGCGCGCGCTTCCGTCGAGCGCGCGGGTGAGCGGCCACGGCGCGCTCAACCAACAGACGATGAGCCAGCTCTCACCGGCGCTGCGCGACGTCTATGTCCACGCGTTCACGGTCGCGTTAGGCGCGATCTTCGTCGTCGCCGCGGCGGTGGCGCTGGTCGGCTTCCTGCTTGCCTGGCTCATGCCGGAGCGGGCGCTCCGCCAAACCGTCGCCGCCGCCAGCGCGGCCGGCGAGTTGGGTGAGGCATTCGCGATGCCTGCCGACGCGGGGTCCGAGGGGTACGTGCTGCGCGGCCTCTGCGCGCTCGCCCAGCGCGACGTCCAGCGCCGCCATATCGTGCGCGTCCTCGAGCGCGCCGGCGTCGACCTGGCGCCGCGCGCCGCGTGCCTGCTCGTGCGGATCGACGCGCATCCCATGGCCGACCCGGAGACGTTAGGCGGGTCGCGCGGCGCCAACGTCGTGCAGGTGCGTTCGGCGCTCGCCGATCTGCGCGAGCGAGGGCTGATCACCGAAGCCTCGAGCGACCGTCGGCTCCGGCGCTGGTCAGTGACCTCCGAGGGCTGTGCGACGCTGAGCAAGATCGTCGCCGCGCGGCGCGATCATCTCGCCGGGCTTTCCGCGGAATGGGAGCCGTCGCGGAAGGAGGAGGATCTCACGGTGCTGCTCCGGCGGCTGGCCGACGAATTGATCCCCGACCCTCAGCTCCGCTCGATCGCCTGAGTGTCATCCCGAGGAGCGAAGCGACGAGGGTGACCCTCTAGGCTTCGCTCGTCGGGATGACAAGGGGCTTGTCGTGCCCCGTGTCGCCGCGCACTTTGCAACGCCTCCCTTTGGACGTTGCAGATGCAGTCGCGGTTGTTGGTCTCCCTCCCACTCTTCGCGTTAGGCGCGCTCGCCGGCACCAGCCTGGCCCAGGATTCTTCGGCGGTCGGCAAGGCGCGCGTCGCGCTCGACATCGCCTACGTCAAACCCGTGTACTCGACGTTCACGGGGACGGCGGCGGTCATGCCCTTCGTGAACGAGCACTGGCAGGTCGGCGTGTCGCCGACGTGGGAGGTCGATGGCGGGATCCGGCCATACTTCCTCGCTGGAGGCGCGGACGCGGTGGTGAACTATTTCCCACTCGGCGCCGGCCCCTCGCGCCCGTACTTCGGTGCTTTTGCCTCGCAGCGAGGCGCCTCCTACGCCCCCGGCTCTGGCGCATATGGGTTCCAAGCCGGATGGCTGCGATTTCTCTCTCCATCCATCGCGCTCCGGTCCGAGCTTCGCTTCCGGCACGACGGCACGCCCGGCTCGCCGTCGAGCACCGATTTCCTGCTCACGTTCGATCCCTATCTGTTCGGCCGCGCCGACCGGAGCCTAACGAAGCCGCCTTCCTTCGGCGTCTTCGACGCAACCATGGTGGCCGACTATGCGATGCGCCCGCGGCACGCGCTCACGATCAATTCGACCGTCGCGCCATTCGTCACGCGCTGGCTACAGGCGGGCGCGACCGCGAACATGCAGTTCGCGTTCTACCGCAGCAGCGGCACGCACGCGCTGGAGCTGTTCGGCCGCGGCTATCTCCCGATCGACACGCGCGCCGTTCCATTCGCCGACGCCTTCGTCGGCAACGAGAGCATCGGCTTCAGCCCGGAGACGCGGGGCAGCCACGGCGTGCGGACCGGCGTGCGCACGTATCTCACGCGTGGCGTGGCACTCGACGTCGCGCTGCAGTGGCGCCGCTACGATGGCGGGCCCACGTTGAGGGAACGCACCGTGCGCGCCACGCTGACCACTCAATTCCGGGCGAGGCGCGCGCCGGCGCGTTAGGTTGTCGGGGTCCAATTCGGAGAGTCCTTCGTGGCTGTCAGCATTCTCGCCCGGCGAGCCCTGACGCTCGCCGTCGTCGTCGGCGTCCCCGTCCCCGTCGCGGCGCAAACACCTCCCCCTCCCGCCGCGCCTCCGGCGCTCGCATCCCAGGTGGAGGTGCTGCGCACGGAGCACGGCGTCCCGCACATTCGCGCCGAGAACCTGAAGGCGGCCGCGTATGCGCTCGCGTACGTGCAGCTCGAGGACTACGGCCCGCGCGTCGCTTTCGCGCTCATCAAGGCGCGCGGCGAGATGGGGAAGTGGTTCGGCCAGGACAGCATCGAGGGCGACTTCCGCGCGAAGCTGGCCTACGAGTTAGGCGTTAGGCACTACGCATCGCTCGACCAGGATACGCGCGACGTCTACGAAGGGTTCGCCGCCGGCGCCAACCGGTACGTCGAGCTCCATCCCGAGGAGTTTCCGGCGGGGTTCGCGCCGCAGTTCACCGGCTACGACGTCGCGACGAAAGACGTCGAGATGCCCTCACCCCAGGCGGTGCGTCGCTTCCTCGCGAAGATGGAGCCGCAAGCGCCGCGTCGTCAGCGCCCGCCCGCGTCCAACGAACCGCCAGAGGGCAACGGGAACGGGAGCGCGCGCGACCAGCGCGCGCGACTCCAAATAGGAGAGGAGCCGTCGCGAGCGACAGCGAGCAGCGGCTACCCGGACGACGTTCCCGACTACGGCTCCAACGCGTGGGCCTTCGCGCCGAGTCGAACGAAATCCGGCCGCGCCATCCTGCTGCGCAACCCGCATCTCTCGTGGGACGCGGGTTACTACGAGGCACAGGTCACCGTGCCTAACGTGATGGATTTCTACGGCGACTTCCGCATCGGTGGCCCCTTCAGTGTCGTCGGCGGCTTCAATCACGACCTCGGCTTCGCGACGACGAACAACGCGCCGGAGCTGAACGCGATCTACGCGCTCGACGTCGATTCGACGCGCGTCGATCATTACTTGTTCGACGGCGCGTCGCTCCCGCTCGAGCGCGAGCTCGTGACCGTCGAGTACAGGAATGGACCGGGGCTCTCGAGCGAGACGCGCGAGATGTGGCGCACGCCGTTAGGCCCGGTGATCTACCGTGGCGCCGGCAAGGTCTACGTCCTCAAGGCCGCCGGGGACGGCGACTTCCGCGCAGGCGAGCAGTTCCTGCGCATGATGCGCGCCAAAACGCTCGACCAGTGGAAGGACGCGATGCGGATGCGCGCGCGCGTCAACTCGAATTTCACGTATGCCGACCGGGCCGGCCACATCTTCTACGTGTGGAATGCGTCGATCCCGTCGCTCCCGCAGGCGAGTGGCGGCGACACGATCGCGGTGCCGGCGCACGCGACGTCGGACGTGTGGACTCGTTATGTGCCCTGGGATTCGCTTCCGCAGCTGCTCGATCCCAAGGGCGGCTACGTCGAGAACTCGAACGATCCGCCGTATTTCACGAATTTGCATCAACCGCTCGACCGCAAACGCTATCCCGCGAACTTCCCCGAGCCGAAAGTCGGACTTCGCACGCAGATGAGCCTCGAGCTCATCGACACGAACAAGAAGTTGAGCCTCGAGGACGTGATCGCGCTCAAGCACTCGTACCACATGCTGCTCGCCGATCGCGTGAAGACCGATCTCATCGCCGCGGTTCGCGCGTCGAATCCAACCCCCGCCGTCGCGCAGGCGATCGACGCGATCACGCGCTGGGACAACACCGTCGCGCCGGCGAGCAAGGGCGGCGTTCTCTTCGAGATCTGGTGGCGCCGCTACATCCAGGGCGAGAGGCCTGACAGCATGTACGCGCAGCCGTGGAGCATAACGGCTCCCGCGTCGACGCCGAAGGGACTGCGCGATCCCGCGCGCGCGGCGGCCGCCTTCGCGTGGGCCGTCGACGAGACCACGCGTCGCTTCGGCGCGGCCGACGTCGCATGGGGCGATGTGCACCGCGTCCGCGTCGGCAGTGTCGACGCCCCCGTCGGCGGCTGCAACGGTGACCTCGGCTGCTTCCGCGTGATCTGGTACCGCAACGAGCCCGACGGCAAGCGTGCCGCCGCCGGCGGCGACGGTTGGATCCTCGCCGTGGAGTTCACCGACACGCCGCACGCGTACTCCGTGCTCGCATATGGTGAGAGCGACCGTGCGGACTCACCCTTCCACGACGACCAGGCGGCGATGTTCGCGCGTGGGGAGTTGAAAAAGGTGGCGTTCACGCCGGCCGACGTCGACGCGCAGATCATCCGTCGATACCGGCCGGGCGCTTCGCGGTAAGTGTCGCCGAATAGGGTCCGCGATCCGGCGGACACGAATCACGAATTACCCGAATTGAGCAAATCATCCTTCTTTTTCTCGCGACTTCTGGCGCCTGGAACTCGACGAAACGTGGCATGCGGTCCAAAGTGGAGGTGGATGCGATGCCGACAAAGCCGGTCCCGAGTGTGAATTCTGGCCGCCATGCGTGCTGAAGTGTCGGGCGAGATCAACGATTGTGAAACACGGACAAAGCCGGCCGTGTCCGGCTTTGTCCGTGTCAAGGTTGCTGATGCCATCTCCGACGACGAGCTTTCGTCGCGCTTCACAGGCAGCCAATAGAAGATTTTCCAATCAGGACTGACTCGTTAGGCGACCGGACCTCACCCTGGTTGGCGCGTCGTATCGGCCTGGGGCTTCGGCGGCTCGAAC
>DATBHD010000226.1:0-17026 GCA_036557635.1 Gemmatimonadaceae bacterium | reverse complement strand
TGCCTGCGAGATCAAGGGGGCTTATCCGTGAGTGGGTCGTCTGCCAACCAGCGCACGGAGACAATGAACGGCGGACTACGCACGTAGGAGCTGTGGTCGATCTATTCTCGGACCCGGGTTCAATTCCCGGCGCCTCCACTTTAGGACAGTGCGCACGAGTCCAACGGCGTCCAGAAATGGGCGCCGTTGGCCGTTTAAGGCCCGAAATACGCGCTTAAGCAGTGCTCAGGCGTGCTCAGCAGTGCCTAGCCATCCACGAGAAAACCGGGTATCGTACGGGTATCCGGCGCCGACGTACCAAACGGCAACCGGGTATCGGCGCCGATACCCGGTTTTGACTCGGGAGTAAGGAATGAGCAACCGCGGACACGACCGGCTGACCGCCGTCGCTGTCAAGGCATTCATCAAGAAAAACGAGCCCGGCAAAAAGCTCAGCGATGGGCGCGGGTTGTACCTCACGATCACGAAAGGCGGCGAGGCTTCATGGCGTTTGGCCTACAGCTTCGGCGGGAAGGAAAAGACGTACGCGCTCGGGCTGCACGGCGCCGGCTTCGGCTTGGCGGAAGCACGCACCGCGCGCGACGCTGCCCGCGCACTACTGCGCGAAAACAAAAATCCCGTCAATGAGCGTCGCCTCGAGCGCGTGGCGCAACGCGTGAGCAGTGAGGCGACGTTCCGCGTCGTCGCCGAGGCATGGTTCGCCGAGCAGCGGAAGGGCTGGTCCGACGTGCACGACGAGAAAGCGACACGCGCGTTCGAGCGCGACGTGTACCCGACGCTCGGCGCACTGCCGATCCACACGATCAGCGCGCCCGCCGTCGCGGAACTCGTCAGGCGCATCACGCGGCGCGGCGTAGTGGAAACGGCATCGCGAGAGTTGCAGCACATGGCGGCGATCTTTCGGCGCGCGATGGCACTCGGCCTCTATCCGGACCGCGAGAACCCAGCGGTCGTGGCGCAGGCGATGTTGCCGGCGCGTCCCGCGGTCAACCCGCGTCCCGCGCTCCTCTCGTTCGACGAGCTGCGCGACGCAATCCGCCGCGGCGAGCGCGCGCACTTGTCGCCGAGCGTTCGCATGGCTCACTTGTTGACCGCATTCACGGTGCAACGCATCGGCAACGTCGTCGAGGCGACGTGGGAACAGTTCGCGCTCGACTCCAATGAGCCGACGTGGACGATTCCGCGCGCTGCGATGAAGGTCAACAAAGGCCGTCAGTTCGATCACGTTGTCGCCTTGGGCGCCACGATCGCCGCCGAGCTGCGTGTGTGGCGCGATGTAACGGGCGGGACGGGCCACGTGTTCAAGTCGCCGACCGGACGTGAGACGACGATCACTAAAGAGTCCCTCGATCGCGCGTACTCACGCACGCTCGGTCTCTCTGGCAAGCACAGTCCGCACGGCTGGCGCGCCGCGTTCTCCACGCTCGCGCACGAAGCGCCGGACGGCTTCGAGCACGACGCGATCGAGCTCGCGCTCGACCATGTGCACAGCTCGCAAGTCGCTCGCGCATACGACCGCGGCGAGCGTCGCGTCGAGCGCCTTCGGCTCGCGACGTGGTGGGACTCGCAGCTCTCGAGCGATACGCCTCTCGGCGAGCGACACCGACCGTCAAACGTGTTGCCGCTCGTGCGGCCCGCGTGATACCTGGCATCCCCCTACCACCAACCCCGAGCATGCAATGACGATCCTTCCATTCCGCCGGACCACGACGCGCCGCACTGTCAGCCGCACCACGACGCGCCCCACCCGCGGCGTTCACTTCCTCGGCGACTCGATGCTCGTCGTGACGAGCGCCGGCCGCCTCGCGCTGCCGGTGTGGCCGAAAGCACCTCGCTCGAGCTCGTGGCGCGAGAATGCACGCGCCGCCGGCAACGAGCTGCTCGACCGCATCGACCCCACGTGACGTTCACGGCGAACGCACGACGGCAAAGCGCCCCGGATTGTCTCCGGGGCGCTTTGTTTGTCGGCCCATACCAGAACCCTCACAGCGGGGCCGGTAGTCGTTTGGTGAGGCGCGTGCGCTCAGCGCGAGGGATCTGAGTCGCTCATTGTGAGCAGGTCCGCCAGTGGATCGCGTCCCGCGCTGTACATGATGCCGTGATCGCCCTGGTATGGCGTCTTGTGGTCGTGCCGGCCGCGCATGATCGGAAGCGGTATCTCGTCGGTGAACGCGTCGCACCCCATCGTTCGGAGCCGGCGGTGCACGCACGTGTGACACGACGCTGGGACGGTTTGCGCGTCGCCGCCGTCCTCGTTGAGCGTCACCATTCCGTTCTTCTCGAGCGGCATACGATCAAGCCGGGTCGTACGTGATGCCGTGATCGTTCGGGTAACGCGTCAGCTGGTCGTGCTTGCCCGTGCTGATCTCGAGCGGGATGTCGTCGGGGAACGCGTCGCACCCCCGCGTGCCCCACCGGCGATGCCGGCAGGAGTTGCAGCTCGACGGCACGTCGAGGTCGGCCACGCTCACGCCGGGCGGGAAGTCGTCTTTGTTCGTTGCGGCCTCTGTCTCATGGGTTCGTACATGACGCCGCGATCGCCCGCGTACGGCGTCTTGTGGTCGTGTCGGCCGCGGATAATCTCAGGCGGTATCTCGTCGGGGAACGCGTCGCATCCGAGCGTCGTGAACCGGCGGTGCGCGCACGTGTGGCAGCTCGCGGGCACGCGCATCGCGTCCAAGTGGGCGCGCCAGTTCTTCGGGTACGCGTCGTCTTGAGGCATTTTTCGCCTCCTGAAAAGCCCTTTAGGAAAGTAACACCCCGGCCGCCGATCACCCGCCGCGCGCGATGGCGACGGCGGGCGTCGGTGTGCGTTCAGTCGGCGGCCTCGTCGTCGCGCGGGGCGTGGTGGTCGACGGGGCTGAGCAGCGGCGCAAGCCGGGCGCGCGACTCCGCGTCGCGGCGCACGAGCTCCGCGAAGATGGCATCACGGCCGATCGCGAGAATCTGCGGGTGCAGCGCGCGAACGACGGCGGCCGGCCCCTGAACCGCAAACCGTCCGTCGTCGCAGAGGTACGCGTCGATGCCGAACAGCTCGAACGCCAAATCGAGAAAGCGGGCAGCGTCGAGGCGCATCAGTAGTGCACCTTGGCGGAACGCGTTTCGGGTTTCACTTCCGCGCTTCCGTCACTTCCGTCGCTTCCGCCGGCCCGGGGGTGTTTGTCGGGTGTGGCGGGAGAGGTCGGCAAGCTCCAATGCGAGACGTGGTCGCGGCCTTGGCCGGTTCGCTTCTTGATCGCGCGGATTCGCTTCGCAAGGCGTTCGAGCCGGCGCTCCTCGATGCCTTGGTCCTTCGCCATGCGGAGCAGCTCCTTCCGCTCCACCGGCCCGGCCGCGAGCACGTCGCGAAGCCACTGCGCATCGTCGCGCGCCTGCTCGAGCGGCGCATCATCGCGAGCCGACAGCAACTCGTCGGCGGTCATCGACGCACGGCCTTCCCACTCGATCACGCTCGTTTCGATGACATCGCCCGTCGCCTCGTCGCGAAAGCTGTGCCCGACCTTGCGGAACATCAGCGACGGCGCGAGCGCGGAGACATTGCTTTTCGTCACGGCGAGCACGGACATCTCCTCGTCGTCGGGATGCCGGTCGAGGATCAAGCCGACGCGCGCCTGCCCGATGATCCCGATGCTGCCGCCGCCGGCCGTGATCGCGTTGGTGCCCGGCGACTTCTTTACGTGGCGCACGGTGACGATGCAGACGTTGTGCTTTTCGGCGAGCATGCGGAGACGAGAGAGCGGCCGACGAATGTCTTGGTCCTTGTGCGAATCCACGTCCGCGCCCACGGCCGCCATGAGCGGGTCGATGACGACGAGCCGGAACGACGGACGCTCGGTCAGCACGTCGTCGAGCACGGCGATGTCGCGCGGCAGCGTCGCCGGGACGGGCACGTCGTCGCCGTTGTAGCGCACACCTGCAAGAACGTGCACCTTCGACGGGTCGCCGCGCGCGGCGATGAGGCGCGGCAGAATGGTGTCGGCCGCGTCATCTTCGTAGCTGAGCACGAGCGTCCCGCTTGGCTCGCGGATACCGTTCGATCCGTCCGGCATAACCGCGCCACGCGAGAGCCGCGCGGCAATGTCGAACAGGAGCGACGACTTCCCCTGACCGGGAAACCCGTCGAGCGTGACGAGCTTGCCCAACGGCAGATAGCCGCGCCACAGCCAGCGTACGGCGCGCGACTTCACGGTGTCGAGCGAAATGATGTGCGCACTCGCGACGTTGCTCGCGACCGCGTCACGCGTCGCGAGCGAACGCTCGCCCTCGAACGGAAGGTGTCGCGCCGTCACGCGACCACCCGCGTCGAGGCGACGTACGTCGCGTAAAAGTCGTCGGCTTTCTTCCACTCTTGTTCGGCCGCACGCGCGAGCCGCTCGAGGAAGTAGGGGGTCGCGTGATCCTTCACGGCAACGACGAGCGCCTCGGTTTCCTTCGCCCGGCGTTCGTACATTGCCGCCTTCGCGAGCGCGTCGAGTCGCCACGCGCTCGGCGTGCCGCCCTCGCGAGCGCGTCGACGCTCGTCCCACATCGCGGAGTAGCTCGGGCGCGGTGCGCGCGCCGGCTCGACGGTCACACGCTTCGGCGGCTCCGGCAGGTGGCGCGCCGGGATACCGCGCCAATCGTTGACGTGCCGATCGGCGAACGCCTCGGCGCGAGCGTCGATGTATGCGATGAGGCCCTCGAGCTCCGCGTACATCTCGGCGTAGAGCTCGGGCTCGGCGTCCTTCAGGAGAACGCGTCCCGAAAACCGCGTCGCTTCGGGACTGAAGATCTTCCACCGGTTCGACCGGTTGCCGGGCTTGTCCGGCGTCATGCTATTGTACATATTGCCTCTGTTAAAGTTTTCTGGTTCTTGAGTCGCCCGGCGCGCTGACGCCGGGCGATTTCTTTTTGCCTCGAGGATCAAGCGGTGCTCGTCGTCGTGGCGACGTTCCGACCACTCTCGAGCCAAACCAGCACCTCGGCGACCCGATAGCGCACCATTCTCGATGGCAGTAGCCGGATGAACGGCGGTCCTTGGCGCCGATGCCGCCACATGGCCGGCGTCTGGCGTCCAACTTTGATCCACGCCGCGAGCTCCCTCTCGTCGATCACTGCATTCCGCTCGAGCCACGCCGGGAGATCCCACGCCGTGATCTTCACTTCGTCGACCATATCATCGTGCACGTCGTGCATTCGTTGTCTCCTCTCTCTCGGATCTCGAAACACGGCCACGCGACCGGGCGTTCGGTGCCGAGCAAGAAAGCGAGTGCCGCGCGACGCGTCAGCAAATCGAATATTACGATTCGATTAAAGTTCTCTCAAAAGTCTTGCGTGCAACGATTTTTCCGCTTCGGTGTCGATCAATCTCGGCCCCGAGCAGCGACATGATCGCCGGCGAACGCCGTTCGCGTCGACGAGCAGCGATACCCGGCAGTCGCCGGCGCGCGGGCTTCGCGGCAGCTCGAGCTCGAGCAGCTCGCCGGGCATCGGTCGGGTATCCGTGGCGGCGCGCGGTTTCTTCTTGCGTCAGCGCCCCAGCGTCAGCGGGACGGGTTCAATCCCTCGGCGAGCGATTGAAGCACAAACGCAACAGCGCCCCGGGGAGTCGAGGCCGGGGCGCTTCGCTTGTCCACTCTACTCGCGTGATGCCGCTACGCTAATACAAGGAGACGGCTGCCATTTTGCAGCGTTCGGTTGGATCGTGTGCGAATTAGCCGATGAACGGATCCGCGCGACCGGCATTCACCAGGAACGCGAGGAACTCTCGCCCTAACACCGAAATTTTGAGTCCAAAAGGATCGGCATCCTGAGGTGCGTTCTTTGATTCTTCTGATTCAGTGATCAGCCCCTGAGAGGCGAGAAAGGCAAGCCAGCTACGAAAGTCGCGGTCCTGATAGATCGCCGGCCACGCCGAAACCGCTCGGTCGTAAAAGCCCACGAGACTGTCGGCGCTCACGCCGGTCCCTTGAGAGTTGAGCCATCGCAAAGCCTGTAGCTGAGAACTATAGATCGAGTAGTAGATGCGTTCGAGATGCAGAACCAGTTGCGTTCCGGCCAAATGGCGGAGCAACACTTTCTCAGTCGCGCCGTCGGCGGTAAGTCCGTGCTTGGTCAAGTCAGCACGGATCCAGTCTTCTTGGAGCCGCAGCGACTGGTTATCGAATCCGGTCGTTAGCTCCTCGAGGGCCCGCTGTTCTTCGGCCGTGTCGCGAGTTGGGAGCGGTTTATTCGCCGGCTCGGGCAGCGCCGGTTGCTTCGGAGCGACGAGCCAATCCTTGACCTTCTCTGTGCGCTCGAGGAGGCTGGTGAGAGCGCGCCGAAATACGAGAATGGCAACTACACCGAGAATGAGCCCAACAGCCGGCCAATTGAGGGTCATGCTTCGCGCTATAGAGTGAACGTTCGCGACTTAATGCCCCAGTTCAGCCGCCGTACCCGTTCTTAGGACGGCGGCGATGTGGGGCGGCAGGCCTTGAGCATGACGGCCTCGATGACACTCCCCGGTGGCACGGCGTCCGTCCTCGGAGGCATCGTACCGCTCATGACGACCGACCCCGACGCCGTGTAAGTGGCCCACGAGTCCGCCGCCACTGTCCGCCGCGCACAATTGATCGTCTCATGGACGAGATAACGCCGATAGTTCTTGCCCAGCGCATCGGTGTGGTTCGTCTCATAGCGATACATCATCCAAACTGCGGCCACGTCCTCGTGACGGTCCAGCGAGACGGTGTCAATATAGACCGTGGCTTGATTGCTTTTGACGACACCGACTTCGAGCCAGCGGTCGGCGAGCGCGTTGTCTGGCTCCGGCGTGCTCGCAGCCGGGCCTGCGGCCGCGCAGGCCCACGAGAGGGCAACAAGGGCGGGGAGCAGCGTGCGGAATGTCATGGGTGGTTCTTGAACTAGATGTTTTGCAACGGTTCGCGCTCAGGGCGTTTCCGAGGCGTTGGGCCCGGCCCGCGGGCGCGTGCGCAATGTGTAGACCGTAATCGGCCCCTCGCCGTCAGGTGACGATCTAGGGAGCGTGTCAATGAGCTCGCGCAGTGCACGTTTCAACTCAGCGCTGTCCGTTGCATCAAACTGCGCATCGCGCAGCATCTCGATCAGTAGCATGGCGAGCGCTTGACACGATGGATCGTCGATCACTTCGCAATTCGACACGAGCCATTGTCGGAGGGCGTCCGCCTCGGAAGCAACGACTTCGCCGTCGCAGATGATTCCCTTCGCGAGCCCGCGAAGCTCGTCGAACTTGGCGTTCGAGATCATGAGCTGTCGAACGTGCGTGACGCCGGAACGTTTCGGAAGGGGTCCGCCGTCTCTCCGGCCGTCGTCGTGTCACTCGTGCCAGGCACCGTCACTTGTGCGACTGAGCCAATATTGCAGACAAAAGAGCGAAGCGCGAGCTTTCGCGCATGCGAAAGCCTAAGAGAACTCGTATCAAGCAACCGATTTCGCAGGTTCCGACGCCGCGTCCGGCTGGCTGGTTGGAGCGATGTGCTCGATACCTCGAGAACCATCCGATAATGCGGATCCTCGGTCTCGGCGGTATCACCGCATTGGTGGGCCTTGGATATTGGTACGTGACTCTCGAGGACCGACGCCAAGAACACCGGCTCCGTTATTACGAGGTCATCAAGGCGCCGGAGCGAGGCCCGAGCCGAGCGGTCAAAGAAGCTCTTGAAGGACTCGTCGCACTTCATGACACCGTGGAAAAAGTCAAGCTTCCGGGAGCCTGGCTTTACCGAGCTCGCCTTCGTGGCGCGCTACTGCCATACGCGGTGCTCGATTCTGTGTTATTGGACTCCGCGGACCTAAGAGGTGCGGCACTTCGCGGAACGCACATGACGCACGCCCAGTTGACCGGTGTACGCCTTGACGACGCGAATTTGGATAAAGCCGATTTATCTGAGTCGCGCGGCTATAACCCACTCATTCAGCACGTTTGGTTTCGGCGGGGCAAGTTGCGTAAGGTCAACTTCGAGTATGCGTTGTTTGACAGTACCGAGATGTTCGCCGTCCGCATGGATAGTTCGGCAATCACTAACTCCGACTTCCACAACGCTGCTATGGGAGCGGTAGACCTGAAGTGGACCGATTTGTCAGGAACCGAGTTAGGCGGCACGCGTCTGGCCGGCGCTGATTTACGGTACGCCAAACTCAAGGACATAAAGAACTGGCGCGACATTCGTTGTCTTGAGGGAGCGAACCTGTTCGGGGTCCGTGAGGCCCCAGATGGGTTTTTGGATTGGGCGTTTCGTGCTAAACACGCAGTCAGCATCGAATCGGACGCCTTGTGGAAACAAGCCCGACATGAGCTCCTGCGTCAGGCCACCTCGCAGGCGTCGGTGACTCCCAAGAGCCCAGTCGCGTTTCCGATTTCGCCATCACGCCGTTCTGAAACATCCTATCGGGTGCCGGCTGCCATCAACGACACCGCAGACGCATATGCTTGGGTTACCATTACCAAGGGCAAACCGGAAGCACTGATGTTCGTAATACCTGGCGACACTATAGCCGATTGCCTCGCGATGGGCCGCTCGAGCGAGCCATGAGCATTGTCTCGAATCGCGATGCGTCGCGAACTGAGGTGCGTGTTGATGAACTCGAGACCCGAATGAACTGGCAACAAACCGAATTGCGACCGTCTCATGGGATTCGTTGGGCGTTCGGTTCTGCCGGCGGACGGCGCAGCTCGACCTACAGGCTTTGGGCAAACAAGAAGGGCGACTTCTATCTCTCCGCCCTCTGGCTTGGTGGCTCGCTCAAAACGAGCCTTCACAGAGACGGACGGTGCCATTCCGGGCTTACGAACGAGTTTGCGAGTGAAATCGCAGTGACTCAGCGGCACATGGACCGATGGAGAGTCCCGCTCGACCGGATTGTCAAAGCGGTGCAGGTCGTAGTCGCCGAATCGGATCTCGCGATCTACGACTCAACCGAAAAAGACCCGATGCGGTGGCTTCAACCACCGAAAGCCGGTCACGCGGCGACGGCTGGCATCATTCTCATGCCTACGGCTGACGTTCCGATCGGCAATTCGTGGCCGGGCGCCGATCGCGGAGTCCAGCCGATCGGAGTCGTTGAGACCGAAACGCGAACCGCGTTCGTGGTGCATTGGGAGAACGAACTGACGCCCGAGCAGGCGGCGCAGCTTCACGATCTTCGAAATCGCGTTCGCGCAACTTCGCTCGAGCGGAAAATCGCGCCGGCCCCCGGATTGCGAGCCGTGCTAATCGGTCAGATCGGCGACGACCGCACGCTGTTTGATGTCGCCTACCAAGACGCGACGTAAGCTCCGAGCAGGCGCGTTCAATCGCCCGCCCGGGCATTGACCCCGTTCGCCTAAGATGCTGCGGGGCAATGGCGTTGCGTCGCCGAAAAATCGCGGACCCGGCCCGATACCCGTCCGATGCCCGCTCTCGTCGTCGACGAGCTGCTCGAGCTGCTCGAGCGCGCGCCCGTCAGCCGAAGCGGAGCGACGAAGCGAAAATCGCGTCGACTTCCGCACCGGAAAGCCGCCCCTTCACCATGAGGTCAGCCGCGATGAGGTCGAGCGCCGCATGGTGCCAGTTGATGGCGCCGCGGGCCGATCCACTGAAGCGCGCCGCCGATGCCGTCGCCAACCACGTCGCGGCTCGCCAGCGGGCCTCACCGGGTGTTTTTTGCGTTTGATAGAGAGGAATCGCGGTCGGACGGCGAATAGACGAAAAACACTTGCCCGCCTTCTCGGTGGAATGACCGCACGCGAATGCTTGCCGCGCCGGCGCGAAGGCCATAGACAAGTCCGTTGCGCAACGCAATGATCGTCGTATCGTCTATCGTAAGTTGGAGGCGAACACTTGGCATTGGGTTGTCACGTCCATCATAGGCCTCGATGTCGAGCGGGACGGGCGGCCCGCCCGCGATGAGACGCACCATGTTCGGGCGACCGAAGCGGCGAACAAGCAAGCAGCGAATAGGTACGCGCGCATGCGCAGGGACCGCCGCGATCTCAATAACGGCAACGCCGTCGTCTTGGCAGTTGACCGTGCCATTGGGTGCCACCGCCAAAAGCTGTGGCGTTAGGCTCGTGTATGTCACGTGAGCGGGAATCACGGCAGTGCCTCGCCTGTTGAGGAACTGGACACCAATCGGAGTCCAGTCCGTCGAATTCACAACTGTAGTGTCCCGCGGCAGTCGAATCCAAGCAGGCGCTGTGTCTTGGCATGCGAAGGTTGCAGCGGAAACCAGCACGAGGCCGGCCGGTCGACACCAGCGCGCCGCCGTGATGCGCACGAGGTTATCGGGACGCAATTTCACAGTGTGCATCGTTCTTTCTCACGGGACGGGTCGTTTCCGGAAACGGCGCGCACTGCAATGTTGGCGACGGCAGTCGAACCCGTAAAGCGGTGTTCTCCGCGCGCAGAGGCGCGGAACCAACCAAGATTTGGTCCAGCCGCGGCCGCCAATAGTGACGCGCCGCTAGCTCCACGCGCTGTACTTCAACGCCCGCGCCTCGGCATTGACGACGCCTTTCGGCTCACCCGGACGCATGACCGTCATGCTCGACGCTCAGTTTAGCATGACGGTACTGAGATGCAGCGTGGCCGGTGCCGTGATCTGCCCCGAGCGATGAGCTCCTGAACTGTATCCCGAGGTACGAATGACGAGAGACAAGATTGTCGAGACGCTCAAGAATCTCATAGGTTCAGCTCCCACGTGTGGATTCGTCGCAGTCCTCGTGCTTCCATTTAGCCGAACGGAGGCTCAACGCGAACCTATTCGCAGACCAGGTGTGGTCGTCTACATGACGCCGCTTGTCCTCTCGAAGCAGGACATCGCTGCCGTGGTCGACAGCAACGCAAACATCCGCACGCGAAGTCCATCGGACATAGAATGGCCACCGCGGCTGAAGCCGGAGCAGGCCTGTCAGACTAGCAGTGCGAACAGGGCGCGAGAAAAACAGGTCTTGCCCGGCGGGATGAACCTGTCCCAGCATCCGCTCGATGTTCGCATTGAGGCCGGCGACTCCACCGCCAGCGAAGTCGGCACGCTGATCATTGGCCAGCCGGATAGTGCGGTCATCGCCGCTCACTATCTCCGCGCCTGGCGGAAAGAAGGCGGCGATTGGCGAGTCGTCTTCGTCTGTACGTCGCCTATTCGGCCATAGGGACGGGAACACGGGCCGCGCTGGAAAGTGTGACGGAGCCGACAGCTCTTGAGAAAATGCCCATGACACCGTGCGCCACGACGACTCGAGGCGCACGGTTTGTCGGTCCGTGACCTACGGGCGCGTCGCGGTGCGCGCCGCGCTCTCGGCGATGAGCTGCTCGAACTCGGCCGGAATGGTCGGCGCGCCGTGCTCGTCGCGCTGGACCACATACACGGCGACGCCTTTGCCCGCGAAGTACTCGCGGACGGCGTCGGCGTTCGGCGCCGACTGGTCGATGACGACGGCGTCGAACGCGCCGACGAAATCGCGGGGGACGAAGTACTTCGAGCTGCGGAACCGCGGCAGATCGCCGGCGTCTTTGATGTCGCCCGCGAGCTGCTCGAGCGTCGGGTCAGTCGGCGAGCCGAAGATGCCGACAACGTTCGCCGGAATGGTGCCGAGCGATTCGCCGGCGGCAGAGAAAACGGGAATCCGTTGCATGCAAGTTTTATCGTTAGAAGGTTTGGTCAATCTCGGTCTACCGCTGTCCCACCCGACCGACGCGACGGCGGGCCATGCACCCGAGCGGCGCGTTCCGCAGAACCGACTCACACCGGCCGGCGGGCGGGACAACGTTGTTAGGCATCGCCGGCTCGAGCGGACACTCGCCCCGGGGTGCGGCGTTCAATTGCTGCCCCGGGAGTTGAGCCGACTCACTCAAACGCGCCGTGGCGTTGGTGTTGCGAGCGCGAAGAAAACGCGGCTGCCGGCGGATGTCCGGTCCGATACCCGGCGGGGCGACGCACAGCAGGCGAACCGTCACGCCTTGCGGATGCTGAGGTAAGCGGCGACGGCGGCGCCCACATCGTCGCTCGTCGGGTCGTTGCTCGGCGCATCGGCGCTCGAACCGTTACGGCGCTCGAGAAACTCGGCAACGGTTTGTTTCGCGACGAGGGATCTGTCGGAGTCGGCGACGATCTCGTCGAACGCCGACTGACTCGCGCCTTTGACCTCGTCCGCAAACTGGTCCGCGACTTCGATCGCTTGGTCGAAAATCTCGACGCCGGCCCCGACCGCGTCGTACTCGGCGACTCGCGCCGCGGTCGACTGGCTATCATCCGAAGCCCACAACGACCGGCGAGCGGCGTCGGCGTTCGTGTCCGATGCGAGCGATTGCCGCACAATCTTCGGGGCGTACACGATCGCCGCGAGCAGCTCGTTGTCGTCGCCGGCCGTGATCGCCTGCTCGAGGTCGAGGTTCGCCAGCGTCGCACCTCTCGCCACGACGTGCTCGCGCCACGCGGCGCGAATCTCTCTCGCCCTCGCTTCGTCGACCGGCTTGTACTTCTCGTCGAGTCGCTCGCCGCGGATTTTGAGTTCGAGGCGCGCGGCCGCGACGCGCTCGCGTGCGGCCTCGAGCTGCGCCTCTTTGAAGCTCTGCGCATGCTCGGCGACGAGCTCACGCTTCCCGAGCTCCGACAGGGTCGCGTCGCCGCGCGCCTCCTTCGCGTCGACGAAAAATTCGCCGACGAGCTCGCGGAAGTTCTGAAAGTCACGACCGAGCTGCGTCGCCGGCGCGTCGGCGGGCCAGTCCGGGAGCGCGGGACCGTACGGGCCGCGCGGTCTATGCATTGGTAGGTTGAACATTCTTTGAAAGTGAGGGAAGGGGGGTGAACCCGCGCCGTGCGCCGATCGTGTCTCCACGGAGCGCACAGCGCGAGCGCGGTGCGTTCTCAGCGCGGCGTCTTGCCGGCGGCGATCGACGAGAGCTCGTCGCTCGTCATCGGGCGCGCCGCGACTTCGGCGAGCTTTTGCGCGTCGGCCGCGGCATTGCTCGCAGTCGTGCGAGCGAGCGTGTTCGCGGTAGCCGGATCGAGGCCGAGCGGTGACGGGGTGGGAGTCGTGGTCGTGGGTTTCATTGATCGAATGCTGGGATCGAGTGTCGACGGGACTAGTCGTTCTCGTCGTCGTCGCGCCCGTCGTCGCGACGATCGAAGTACGGCGGTTTCGGGATTTCGAGCTCGAAGCGCACCGGCGGGGCTTCGCTGTCACCGGCGTGCGTGACGCGACGGCGCTCGCCGTATTTCTTCGGCTTGAGGCGCTCGAGGCGCCACGCGTTCGCCTTCCAATCGCCCTCGACCTGCTCGGTCGTCGTCGTCGTGCCCTTCGGTCCGACCGTCACCTTCGTGACCGTGCGCGGCTGACCGGCCTTCGTGATGAGCGCCATTGCCGCGACCTCGCCCTCTGCTTCGGCCCGCACCGTCAACTCGTAAAACTCGCGATATTCGCCGGAGCGGGCGCGCTTCCCGCGCGCGAGCCAGCGATACAACTTCGACACGTCGCGCATACCTGCGGCGCGGGCGCACGCGTCGCGCGTCGCGAGCGTGCGCATAGCGCGAAGGAATCGCTCGAGCTGCTCGGAGGTGAGAGTCGACGGGCCGCCGGGACGACCGGGGCGCGGCTTCGATGCTTCGCTCACGTCGCCTACCTGCTCCCCGACGAGCGCCGCTTGATGCGTTCCGCGGCCTGCACAACGCGCTCGGCAGCGTTGTCGCGCGACCACGCGACGAGATCGGCGAGGTTGTCGAATTGCTTTTTCAAGCAATCGACCGCGCCCGGCGAGAACTCGATCACGACGCGCTCGCCCGGCGGCGCCGCCTCGAGCGCGCCGCGAATATCGCCGAGCGTGACGGGGAAACGCTTCTTGAGCGCGGCCCGTTCGGCCTTTGAGAGCTTACGCATCAGACGGCGACCGCGGCGTTGTCGCGCTCGCGCATGCGGTCACGCAACCACGCGTCGATCTCGTGCTCGAACCAACCTACCTTATTGGTCGAGAGTGTGACCGACTTCGGAAATCGCCCGGCCCGCATTTCCGCGTATATGTGAGACTTCGACAGGTTCGTCCGGTCCATCACGGCGGGAAGCCCGAGGACGCGAAGCGGGCGCTCGGTGGGCGGGCTCTCGTTGCCCGGTTTGTCGATGGTGTTGACCATGAGCGGAAGAAAAGACGGTGACGCGATCGCGCGGACGCATCGTGCGTAGCCGTGCGTGTGATCGCGACCGCACGCTAACGCACGCGGACCGGTGCGTCAGCAACACCCCGCTTCAAGTTTCATCTTTCCCGTTCACGCTCGACTGCGCGACCGTCGTGCGCATTCGCGAATGAGCGTTTCTGTGCCCCCAAACACTTTCGTTGCCGTAATGCCTTTCGGGTCACCCGCAACGACACCCGACAGTCACCCCCGGGCCGCCGGAAGTGCGGAAGTGACGGAAATGCGGAAGTGGCCAGTCGACAGCGCGAAACGAAGAACCGGGCATCGGTCGGGTATCCGCTGCACGGCATTTCGTGGACAACGGCCTAACGCGTTGTTAGTGCGCGCTTTGGCGCCGAGGCTTCAATTCCCGGCGCCTCCATTGGACCAATGCAAAAGCCCGCGCTAAATGCGCGGGCTTTTGTTTTGGCCCTGTTGGCCGCTCGCTTGCGCTCGCTGATGGCCGCATCGCTTCGCTCGCTGATGGCCGCATCGCTTCGCTCGCTGATGGCGGCTCGCTTCGCTCGCGAGTTCTTATGTTTTACTTATGAGTATTTTCGCAAGTAACCCGCGTAAAGCTCGCATCTGCGCCTCCGCTCTCGTTCACGAGCGACCTCCTGCACAACCTGGACGATCTGTTCTTCGGTGAATCGACTCTTCCGCATTGATCCTCTGTCGGCTGAGGACCAACATAATTTCTGGATCAACGTCCGGGGTCAGATTAGGTCAAGGCGACGACACCGCCCAGAAACAGTGCAAGAAGGGGATTCCGTGGAGTGTGATCCACCTCGCATTCCGGGGGCATTTTGTATGGCATTCTTCTCATGATTCGTTTGGCTCGTTTCTCGAAGAAACTTGCATCCCCGTTTGAGGAGAACCACATGCGTGTATTCACTCCGGTGGCGTTGTTGTCGTTGCTGATGGTCGCCGTCAGCCCGGTCCGCGCGCAGTCGGTCAGCGCGGCGGTTGATTCCGTGCGCGTCGTCGCCGACACCGCGAAGCCGGTCCGTGACAGCTCCGTTGCAAGTCCAACGTTGGTCGCTGGTACGGCGGTGAATGGGCTGCGTGCAGGTGTACATGCTCGCGAGACTCAGCGGGCGTCTGAGCCCACCGTCAAGGTCGCTCGGTCTACCAGGCTTGGCCAAGCGCGGGCGATGATGGTCGTCGGCTTCGGCGCGCTCCTCGCCGGAGCAATCATCGGCGGGGACCCGGGAACGATCATTATGGTTGGCGGAGCGGTGATCGGAACCATCGGCTTGTACGAATACGTGCAGTAGTTCGCGCGGGCAGCCAGTCGTGCGCCGTTTCGTTCTGCTGCTCTACCACTCGGAGCGCGACGGAAACAGCCGTCATTCCGGTAGTCAGTGCGGATATCACCCGCCTCGAACCGGACGGACACCGACGCAAGAACAACCGCTGTAACGCGTTAGCGATTCGGCTTCGATTGCTGGGCGGGGGAACTTGAACTCTGGTTCAACGATCCCCACAGACATGAAAATTGACGATTTGGGGGGATCGTGGGGGGATCGCCAGAATTGCCTTCTGTCTTTGACGTAGTAACGCGTCGATGCGGCGTAATATCGGCTGACAGAGTCCGATTTGCCGGCGCCTCCACTCGTTTGAAGTTTAGGAATATCCAACGGCGTCCAGAAGTGGGCGCCGTTGTCGTTTTCTAGAAGGGAAATGGCCGCCGAGGCCGCGCTTCGCAATAATACCTGGCTGCGCAATCGCGCAATTACTGCGTGTGGCATTCCGTTTACGTTAGCCGTCACCCATACCACTCATTGTCAGACGCTGCTTATGACAGGTTGGGCCATTCGATCGTGCTTCTATGGAGCGACTCTTACTGTCCTTGCCGGGCGTGCGATGCGCGCGGATAGCGATGGTTACGCTTGCATTGGTGCAGGATTCATCGCCATCGAATTCCGCGCGTTCAATACACCGGGCATCACTCAGCCCCACGTCCTTCGAGTCGCGCGCTTTGACGACGTTGGTGGGCCGCGATGGGCGGGCGAGGTTGGTCTTGAGGACTTCCAGACCCACACGCTGGCGTGTGGCGCTCGAACTATCATGATCGAAGGCATCGGCGAACGTGGCCGCGGGCTCGTGTCGTACACGATCCATGTTGATTCCGCCGGTGTTCCTCGCGTCGGAACTCATGACAGCGACCCTCAGTACGTATTCCGACAGCTTCCGCCGGGGCCGATGAATCTCGGCAACTGGGCTCAACCCGCAGTCATCCAGCTTCCAAGCCGAGGAACGTATCCGAGATTTCAGCTGCGGATCACTCGGGCCACTCGTCGCACGAGCGCATCCGCACTGCGGCACGAGATGAAGACGGTGTTGGAAGAGATTGATCCGTCCGGAGCTGCGCGGGCGACGCTCCTGATCAACGAAGGCAGCTTCATCGAGACCGGCGGTGAGACCCAAGCGTTGGGGGTATGCGCGGGAGAAATGGGCGCCGTTGGTCGTCTAATCGCCAAAGAAGAAAACTACTATCACATCGCCGACGCGGAGTCACTGTGGTTTGCGAAAACACGTGTTGGGAGCTCTCCACGTTCTTTAACGATCAGGCGTCATTCCAATCCTGTCGTTTCGTCTCGCGTCCGCCACGCACGGGGCATTACTAGTCGCATCAGCCACACTGTAACTGCGTGAGTTGCTGACCACCTTCCGCGACAAGGAGTAAGGGATGCCGGAGCTCGACCCGACCAAAATCACCGAAGCGATGCGCACGTTCCACGCTGCCGACGTCGCCGAGCAGAGCGCGTGGAAGCTGCATAGTCCGATGTGGCGGATGATCTCCGCTCGCTTCTACAACCTGCACGGCATCGACCTTCGCAAGCACGTGAAGTCCATCGTGAAGGTGAATCCGACGATC
>DATBHD010000225.1:0-1645 GCA_036557635.1 Gemmatimonadaceae bacterium | reverse complement strand
ACAACAACAATCTGGAGCCACGGCGACGAAGACAGTCCGCGCCGAGCTCGCAGCGGTGTTGTTGCAATCCAAACGGTACGCCGAGGCCGCGCGTGAATACCGAGCGCTGCTCGTGCGCGATCCGTCGAACTTCGACTACCGTTTGGCGCTTGCACGCGCGCTCGCGTGGGGTGATCAGCCCCGTGAGGCCGAGCGCGAGCTGCGAGCGTTGGCATCTCGAAAGCCAGTGCGGCTCGCCGTCGACACGCTGCTTCGTCAGGTGCGCGATGCCATGAAGCCGACCTCGTCCGAAGCGTTTGCGTGGGTGCGTGAGCGGCCCGACTATCCGCCTTATCGTCTCGCGCTCGCTCGCGCGCTCGCGGGCGAACGCGAGGGACAGCTCGCCGCGCTGCAGTATGATTCTTTAATGACCTTCGCGGGCACCGAGCGAATTCCGGTTGCGTCCGTGTTGCGCCGCGAACAAGCCGAAGCGTATCTCCAAGCCGACAACCTGGAGGCGGGCGCGAGAGCGCTTCGCGACGTCCTCCGGACGGCACCGACCGACACCGCGCTGCGGCACGAGCTGGCCGTCGCGCTGGCGGCAGGTCCACGTGAGTGGCACGAGGAAGCGCGAGCGCATTACGACACGCTCATTGCCACAGTACAAACCCCAGCCATCTATGCCGAGCGCGCTCGGCTTCGGCTCGACGCGGGTGACAAGGCCGGTGCGGAGTCAGACCTGAATGCATCCATTGCCATCGGCTCGACTTTCGCCGCGCACCTCATGCTCGGCGACATCCTCCGCGAGCGACGCGAGTATCTGGCCGCGGGCATGATGTATCACGCCGCGCTCGCTCGCGTCGATCAAGACGACGGTGACGTGGTCGTGGTTCAAGCGGCGCTTGCGCGACTCGCACGCGAAGAGCGGCCGGTGACGCTCGCACCAGAGATTGGCGACGCAGGCGGATTTCGAGTGAGCAGCGACGGAGCCGGCGACAACCTCGGCGTTCACTTCGCGGCGTCGAAGTTCCGCGTCACCGCACCGCTCGGTCAAGTCGCGAGCATCTCGATCGCGGCCCTGCATCAATACCTCGGCGAGCGGTCCGATCTGCGAACGTTCGATCTCAACGCCGTTGGCGGTGAAGGATCCTTCGCGGTTCAGGGCGGCTACGGTCCGTTGTTCACTCGACTGGGAATCAGCGGAGGAACGCTCCGCGCTCCGAGCTCGCAGTCCATTCCACTCGGTTCGGCGACGGGCGCGCTGTTTGTGAACGCGTGGGAGCTTGCCGTCGGCGGGTCGACTGGGCCGGCCTATCCATCGCTGCTCACCACGACGGCAGTGCGCCTTCTCGACGGCGAAGACGACATCCTCACTGAAAAGGATGTGAGCGCAACGCTGGGCGGACCGATCGGCAAAGCGGACGTGGCTGTCACTGGAGAGCAGTCGCAGTTGAGCGACGGCAACGTTCGGACGACGCTTCACGGAATCCTTCGCTATTCGTTGGTTCCCGGCGTCGCCGCGATCTACGACGTGAGTCGCGTGACCTACGAGCAACGCAGCATGCGGTATTGGGATCCGCTCGAGTACACTGCGCATGGCATCGGGCTCGAGCTTGCATCGCGACCGATGAGTGGACCGACGATCGCGGTGAGCGCGATCCCCGGC
>DATBHD010000224.1:0-5827 GCA_036557635.1 Gemmatimonadaceae bacterium | reverse complement strand
GGGACCCCCGATTGGCACGGTGGAGCCACCCGACGCACGCTGAAATTGCTTGGCAGAGATCAACGGTTGTGAACACGGACAAGGCCGGACACGGCCGGACAAAGCCGGACGAACAGCGGAACAAAACAACTTTCGAAAGAGACGTTACCGCTTGTAGTCCGGCCGTGTCCGGCCTTGTCTGGCTTTGTCCGTGTTCAGATTCGTTGATGCCAGAATGTCCGAGGAGGCGAACACGCGCATCGGAGAATCGCAGCGAAGACAATCAACGAGGGAACCCCGATTGGCACGGTGGAGCGACCCGACGCACGCTGAATAGCTTCGCAGAGATCAACGGTTGTGAACACGGACAAAGCCGGACACGGCCGGACAAGGCCGGACGAATAGCGGAACAAAACAACTCTCGAAAGAGACGTTACCGCTTGTAGTCCGGCCTTGTCCGGCTTTGTCCGTGTTCAGATTCGTTGATGCCGGAATGTCCGAGGAGGCGAACACACGCATCGGAGAATCGCAGCGAAGATAATCAACGAGGGATCAGCTCTCGACGCGAAGCTCTCCGACAACCTCGCCGCGCGTGTTCCGAATTGGACGGTGGAGGAATTCATCCAGGCGAGGCGGAAGGTGGCTCGGCAACACGTCGAAGTACTGGAGCACGCGAACGACACCCGCAAATTGAGCCCGCTGCGCTCCATCCTCGACCTTCACCGCGATGCCCAGTCCTCTCGCGGGCACGGCGACCGAATGGACGCCCTCGGCGCCAATCTTTGCAATGACGGCGCCTTCTGTCTCCTCGATCAGAATCGAATCGAATCGATCCGTTCCGCCGATCAGGAAAGGCCGCGTCTGCATCGCATGCACGATGCGACCCGTGACTTCGTCGTCTTCGCGCGCCGCCCGCGCGAGGTTCGCGTAGGCGCGCGCCATGTGCTCCAGCGGCAGCGAGAACACGACCGCGCCGCAGCCGTCCACCGCGCGCCCGACCGCCGACTGAGGCAGACCCGCCCACTTGGCCACGGCCTCGAGACAGAACTGTTGTACCGGATGCTCCTCACGCTCGTAACCGAAGGCCGGCCATCCCGCCGTGTGCGCGCGAGCGAGCATCGCCGCGTGCTTCCCAGAGCAGTTGTTGTGGAGACGCGTCGGACGTGTCCCGCTCTCACGCAGAGCCCGCACGCCGCGAGAGGACAGCGGTTCGTGCGGGCCACAGGCGAGATCACCTTCCTCCATTCCGATGTCGCTCAGCATCGCGGCGGCGAGGGCGATGTGCTCCGGCTCTCCGCCATGCGACGCACACGCGAGCGCCAGTTGGTCGTCGCCCCAGCCCAGGGAGTCGAATCCACCCGACTCGAGGAGGGGCATCACCTGGAACGGCTTCGCGCAGGAACGCCAGGCCGTGACATACGAGGGGTCGCGCGCCACGCCAACGAGGGCGCCGGTCTCGTCGACGACCGCGGCATGAACTCGGTGCCGGGACTCGACGACGGCGCCACGCGTGACGAGGACGTCCAGCTCGATCGACTTCATCGAGGACGGCGAGAGAATCGGCGCGGCTGCCACGGAGGAAAGATAATTGGGGTCGTTTCGGAATGGTGGCTGGTGATTGTGACTGGTGGTTGGCGGAAAAGGAAACGGCGATGTCACCCCGAGGACGCGAAGCGACGAGGGATCTGCTCTTCCCCGTAACAGCAGATCCCTCGTCGCTTCGCTCCTCGGGGCGACAGTTGCCCTCAAAAGATCCTGACCTGGATCGCCCCCTTGGTATATCGCGCCGGATCGCGCCGGACGTCGGCGAGCACCGCGTTCAGGTCCGTCACCAGTTTGTTCAACTGGTCGTACAGCGTCTGGTCGGTGAGGAGCTTGGCGGCGAGACCGTTCCCGGTTGTGAGCATGTGCATCAGCGAGTCGGCGCCGCGGCTGATGTCGACCATGTTTCCGTAGAGGACCGTGTCGCGCATCATCCTGCCTAACGTGCCGTGCGGCGAGTTCACGGTGCGGAGCAACGAATCCGTCGACGCGATCATCCCCGTGATCTGCATGTAAAGCGTCGGGTCGTCGAGCAGCCTTCCAACCGTGCCGTTGGGATTCTGCAATTTCACCAGCATGGTGTTGGTTCTGCCGAGTGTTCCAATCAGCTCATCGTACAAGCCACGATTCGTCACGAGCTGACCGATCGTGCCTTCGCCGCGGACGATGCCGCCCGTCAGCTGTCGCAGGTCTCGCGTCAGCTCGACGACGTCTCCCACGGCGCCCGCCGCCTGCGCGAGGACCTGCTCGTAGTCCAGCGCGGGAGATACGTGAATCGTGTCGCCGGACTTGAGCGCCGGGAATCGCGGTGATCCCGGCGAGATGTCCATGATCTTGTCGCCGAGCAATCCCAGCGTGCGGATCTGCGCCCTCGAATCGCCGCGAATCTGTTGCTGCAGGTCCTGATCGACGGCGACGGTGATCTTGAGGTTGCGCGACGTGTCCGCGTCGACGGGCAGAAATTCGATCTTCTTCACGGTGCCCGCGAGTTGCCCGGCAAGCGTCACCGTGCCGCCGACCCGGAGCCCGTTCGCCTCCTTCAGAAAGGCCACGAGGTCATACCGCTTCGCGAAGAGATTCGCCGCCTGCCCGAGCTTGTACACAGCGAGCGTGAGAATGCCCAGCGCGGCGAGGACGACGAGTCCCACGCGCAGCTGGTCCCACGTGATGAACGATGATCGCTTCATGGGGGCTACCCTCCGAGGAACTCTCGGATGTAGGGCTCTTCGCTGGCGAACATCTCTTCGGGATCGCCGAAGAACACGATGTGCCTGTCGTGCAGCAGAGCGACCTTGGTCGCCAGCTTCGATACGGATCGCATGTCGTGCGTCACGACGATGCTCGTCACACGCAGCTCTTTCTGCAGCTTCTTGATGAGGCGCGTGATCGTACCCGTCGTTAGGGGATCGAGTCCCGAGGTCGGCTCGTCGTACAGCATGATCTCAGGATTGTTCGCCATGCCGCGCGCGATGCCGACACGCTTTTTCATTCCGCCGGAGAGCTCGGCCGGCATCTGATCCATGACGCGATCGGCGTCGAGATCGACGAACTCCAGCTTCTCGCGGACCCGCTGTATGATTTCGTCCTCGCTCATCTGCGTATGCTCACGCAGTGGGTACGCGACGTTTTCGAAAACCGTCATCGAGTCGAAGAGCGCCGCGCCCTGGAAGACCATCCCCATCTTTTGACGAACCTTGAGCGCGTCCTCGAAGGAGAGCTCGGTGATGTCTTCGCCGTCGATGCAGACAGTGCCCTTGTCGGGAATGAGCAGACGCAGAATGAGCTTGAGGCACGTCGATTTTCCGGTGCCGGACTCGCCAACCACGGCGATCGTCTCGCCCTCGTGCGCGCTGAAGCTCACGTCCTCGAGAATGGGAATGTCGAAGGAGAGGTAGACGTGACTCAGCTCGATGACGGCATCGCGAGGGCCGCGCTCCGGGCGAGCTCGCTTGCTCGTCGCGTCGCTCTCCAACTCCGTGCGAATCGCGCGGCGGACCGCCTGACTCTTGCGGTCACCGTCACGGCGCTCACCCTCCCGGCGCTCAGGCGCCATCGGCGCGTCGTCGAGACCGGTCGAGCCCGGATGCTCCTCGGAATCGCTCATGGCTGGAGCATCGAGAGGAGCAGCTGCGTGAGGAAATAATCAACCACGAGAATCAGGATACTCGACGTCACCACTGTTCGCGTGGTGCTCTGCCCGACCCCTTCGGTGCCGCCGGTTGTGCCGAGGCCGAAATAGCACGCCGTGATCGAGATGATTCCACCGAAGACGAACGGCTTGGACAGTCCTTGGACGAAGTCGTTCGGGAGGTAACGCAGCGTGAAGCCGTCCGAGGCAATCTGTTCCCAGACCGTCCGCCAATAGAGTGAGCTCGGGATATCGACGATGAACTTGGCGATGACGTTGCCACCGATGATTCCGATCAGATCATTGATGATCGTGAGAATGGGAAGCATGATCAGCGCCGCGAGCACGCGGGGCGTGACGAGCTTCTTGATCGGGTCCGTGCCGAGCGTGTTGAGCGCGTCGATCTGCTCCGTGACGCGCATCGATCCGAGTTGCGCGGCGATTCCAGAGCCGACGCGGCCAGCGACCATGAGACCGGCGAGCACGGGTCCGAGCTCGCGAATCATCGACGCGGACACGAGTCGCCCGATGTAGATCGTGGCGCCAAAAGTCCGGAGTTGGACCGATGACTGGAGGGCCAGCACCATGCCCGTGAACAGCCCCGTCAGGAGCACGATGCCGAGCGATTTCACACCGATCTCGTCCATCTGCTGCACCAGGTCCTGGGCGTAGAACGGGCGTGCAAAGATGAACCGAAGCGCTTTGCCGGCGAGAATGAAGTATTCCTGCAGCCACTGCACTCGGGCTTTAGCCGAGTCGTTGATGCGCGTAGCGACGCCGGTCCTTCTCCGCTCCTCGAGCCGGAGCGGAGTGACGTCGCGGTTGCGCGTGGGGAGTCGCTGAGGTTGAGTCAATCGCGGAGCGTTCGAGGTCGGCGTGCACCTGCGCTTGTTGTGTGGAGTTGGACGAGCACGCCGGTTGCTTGACGAGGGGCAAGGCCTGTGCCGGAGCCGGGCACGACATTGACCGTGCAGGGACAGCGGCTAGCTTCTCGCGCCATGCCATCCCGCGATCGTATCCTCGGCCTGCTCGAGCGCGCAAAGGACCGGCGCATCGCCGTCGTGGGCGATGCGATGCTCGACGTCTATCTCCGCGGGGACGTCGAGCGCATCTCGCCCGAGGCGCCGGTGCCAGTCGTTAGGGTGCGAGAGCGACGTTATGCGCTGGGCGGCGCGGCCAACGTCGCGCAGAACGTCGCGGCGATCGGGGCCGAGTGCGATCTCGTGGCGGCGATCGGCAACGACAGCGGAGGCGAGACGCTGCGCGGGATGCTCACCGCCATCGACGCCGATCCGAGCTCACTCGTGACGGTGGCGCGCCCGACGACGACGAAGACCCGCATCGTCGCTCGCGCGCAGCAAGTGGTCCGCGTCGACGAGGAAGAGGACGTCGATCTGGACGGCGAGGAGGTCGAGAAGCTCCTGGGTGCGGTTCGGGCCGCGGTCGAAGCGGCGCATGCACTCGTGCTCGAGGACTACAACAAAGGCGTGCTCGTGTCGCGAGTGATCCAGGAGGCCGTCGCCGATGCACGCCGGCGCGACATCCCGGTCGTCGTCGATCCGAAGTACAAGAACTTCTTTCACTATCGTGGCGCGACGATCTTCAAGCCCAATCGGCGGGAGCTCGAGGCGGCGCTCGGCGCGGCGGTGGATCTCGACCACCCCGACACTTTGCCGCAGACGTTGGGGCGGCTGGGCGTCGATCACCTGCTGCTCACGCTCGGCGAGCGCGGGATGGCGTTGATCTCGCCTAACGGTGAGCTCTTACGGGTGCCGACGGTGGCGCGGGAGGTGTACGACGTGGTCGGCGCGGGGGACACGGTGACGGCGTATCTGGCCGCGGTGCTCGCCGCGGGGGGAACGGCAGTCGAGGCAGCGGTGATCGCGAACTATGCGGCGGGGGTCGAGGTCGGAAAGTCGGGCGCGGCGACGGTGACGCCGGAGGAAGTGCTCGAGGCGTACGACGAGTTTCAGGAGCGCGCAGCGGCGGTGTGAGTCGGATTTGGGTTCGGCGGGTGGTATTCAGCGACTGTGCGACGCTTGGCTATGTGAGGGCCGCTGAAACCGCTGACACGGCGCTGACACCACTGACGCGTTCCGTGCGGCCCACGCTCATTGTGGAAGCAGGTCTAGAAGAGTCCAGTGCTCGTCTAGAGGGCTTCAGCGCAAGTCTAGAAGA
>DATBHD010000223.1:0-15504 GCA_036557635.1 Gemmatimonadaceae bacterium | reverse complement strand
GGCTTCGCGATCCGGCGCATCGCGCCTAACGACATCGCCGAGACACTGGCGTTGTACGAGCGGTTGATGCAGGAGGACGACGCGGATATCATGGCGTCGGACATCCGCGGCGAGATCGGGGCGGCCGAATGAGTACGGACGTCGATCGCGAGGTGCAGATCCCTCGTCGCTTCGCTTCTCGGGACGACAGTGTGCACTCATCGAATCGCGAAGTGGAACAGCTCAAGTTCCGCGACCCGGCGAAAGCGCGCGCGCTCGCGGACGCGATCGCGCGCAATTGCGCGGCGATGGGCGATCAGCCGGTTTCGATCATGCACGTCTGCGGCAGCCACGAGCAGTCGATCGCGAAGTTCGGGTTGCGCGCCACCTTCCCGAAACAGCTCGACGTGATCATGGGTCCAGGGTGCCCGGTGTGCGTGACCGATCTCCCCGAGGTCGACGAAGCGGTGGTGCTGGCGGAGAGCGGCGTGCGCATCGTGACCTACGGCGACATGCTGCGCGTCCCGGGCACGGTCAAGGCGCTCGCCGATGCCCAGGCGGAAGGCGCCCCGGTGAGCGTCGTGTACGGCGCGGCGCAAGCGGTGCAGATCGCGCGGGACACCGATGAGCAAGTTGTATTCTTTGCGAGCGGGTTCGAAACGACGGCGGTGGCGACGGCCGCGCTCGTTCTCGACGATCCACCGGCGAACTTCTCCGTGCTCTCGGCGCACAAGTACATCCCGCCGGTGATGGAGATCGTCGCCGAGATGCCCGAGACGCGGGTGCAGGGATTTCTCGCCGCGGGCCACGCGGCGATCATCACCGGCTACGGGATCTTCGAGCGATTCGTCGAGCGCCACGGGATTCCCGTCGTCATCGCCGGCTTCGAGCCGCTCGACATTCTCGCCGGGCTGGCACGACTGGTGGAGATCATCCGTGAGGGAGCGCCGCGCGTCGACAACATGTACCCGCGCTGCGTCACCTACGAGGGCAACCGGAACGCGCAGCGCCAGCTGTGGCGCGTCTTCCGCACGATCGGCGGCAACTGGCGCGGCATCGCGCACGTGCCGAATGGGAATCTGCGGCTGCGCGATGAGTTCGCCGGCGTCGACGCGCGGAAGCGATTCACGATCGACCTGCGCCGGTTCTGGAAGCATGCGCCACCGGCGCTGACGCAGAGCTGCATCTGCGGCGACATCATGTCCGGCATCTCCGCGCCGAGCAAATGCTCGCTGTTCGGGAAGGCGTGCACACCCGAGACGCCCGTCGGCGCGTGCATGGTGAGCAGCGAAGGCACCTGCCGCATCTGGCACACCTACGGCGGGCATCCAGAGCTATGACAGTCGTTAGGCAGGAGCGTGAGAGCGTCCGTGATCCCGTCGCCGCGCGTGACGGCGGCGTCATCGCGATGAAGCACGGCTTCGGCGGCCGCGCGATGCGGCGCCTGATCGGCGAGACGCTGGCGGCCGGCTTCGTCGACATCCCCGTCGATGGCTACGGCCTGGCGGCGATGGACGACGGCGCCGCGCTCCGCGTCGGCGACCAGTGGTTGATCGTCACCACCGACGCGCACGTCGTGCACCCGGTGTTCTTCCCCGGCGGCGACATCGGGAGCCTCGCCATCTCGGGCACCGTGAACGACCTGGCGATGATGGGTGCCACGAAGCCGTTAGGCATCACCTGCGCGATCGTGCTCGAAGAGGGATTCGCGCGAGCGGACCTCGAGCGGATCCACGCGTCCATGGTGCGCACCTGCCAGCACGCCGGCACCACCGTCGTCACCGGCGACACGAAAGTCATGGGGCGCGGCGAGGTGGACGGCATCGTCATCACGACGACCGGCGTGGCGCTCACCGATTGTCTCGTGCGCGATTCCGAGCTGCGCCCCGGCGATCGCCTCATCATCACGGGAACGATCGGGGATCACGGCGTTGCCCTCATGGCTCGGCGGCACGAGCTGACATTGGAGAGCGAGCTGCATTCCGACGCCGCGCCGCTGAACGCGATGATCCGCGACGCGCTCGCCGCGGCGCCGGGCGCCATCGTCGCGATGAAGGATCCGACGCGCGGCGGGCTGGCGAGCGCGCTGCATGAACTGGCCGGAAAGAGTCGGGTGGGGATCGTCGTCCGGGAGCGCGACGTGCCATTGCGCGACGAGGTCCGCGCCACGGCCGAGATTCTCGGCCTCGACACATTCCACATCGCGAATGAAGGAAAGGCGCTGATCGGCGTGCGCGGTAGCGATGCAATGCTCCAGTCCGTGCTGCGCGCGCTGCAATCGCACGTCGAGGGCGTGAATGCCGCCGTGATCGGCGAATGTGTCGCGAGCCGTCCCGGCGATGTCGTGCTCGACACCGGATTGGGAAAGCGGCTGCTGGTCGAGTCGGAGGGTGAGCCGCTGCCACGGATTTGCTGATGCCTGAAACGCACATTCGCACGAGTCTCGATGGCGCGGTCGGCGTGATCACGATCGATCGGCCCGAGCGATTCAACTCGATGGACGTCGCGACGGCGCGGGACTTTCGTCGCGCGGGGCTCCAGCTCGCCCGCGACGACCGCGCGCGGTGCGTCATCGTGAGAGGCACCGGGAAGATTTTCTGCAGCGGCGCGGACCTCAAGTACATCCGTGCTCGATCGGGCGAGCGGGATTTTTCCTATTTGCGCGGACCGAAGGATGACGAGCCCGAAGGCTGGCTCCCGAGCGAAGGCTTCGGCGACGGCTTCAAGGAGATCCTCGAGTATCTGCACAGCACCATCTCCGAGATCAAGCGAGCGCCAAAGCCCTTCATTGCCGCGATCAATGGCGTCGCCGCCGCCGGCGGGTTCGGCATCGCCATGGCCTGCGATCTCGCGTACATGGCCGAGAGCGCGACGCTCGAATGGGCGTATCACAAGACGGGACTCACCGGCGCGGAAAGCTCCACGTTCTTCCTCCCGAGGCTCATCGGGCTGCGGCGCGCGATGGAACTGGTGCTGCTGAATCCACGGCTCGGCGCGCAGCAGGCCGCAGCGTTGGGTCTGATCAACGGCGTCTTCCCCGACGACTCGTTCGATGAAGACGTGATGCGCGTCGCCAGACAGATCGCGTCGGGTCCGACGACGGCGTATGCCATCGCGAAGCAGCTCGTGAATCATGCCGCCGGTGTCGAGCAGCTCGATTTTCATCTGGACGAGGAGCTGCAGCAGCTCGCGCGCGTCGCCGATGGCGCTGAATTCGCCGAGGGACTGGCGGCGTTCTTCGAGAAGCGCGCCGCGGTGTTCCCGTCGTCATCGGCCGCCCTTTCGCCGCCGCGTGACGGAACCTGACGTCACCACCTCGACGCGTTAGGCAAGCTCGCGCAGCGAGCCCCCTTCGAGCACACGGTGGATGGCGCTCGTGAGGAGGGGGGCGACCGACAGGATCTCCGGGCGCAACGGCGCGCTCGACGCCGCCAGCGGAATACTGTCCGTCACCATGAGTCGGCGCACTCCGGCCTCGGCCATCTTCTCGAGCGCACCGGGAACGAACACGGCGTGCGTCGCCGCCGCGGTGATATCCGGCTGGGCGCCCGCGTTCCGGAGCGCGCGAACGCTCTCGTGAATGGTGAAACCGGTGGCGATCATGTCGTCGATGATGACGCAGGGGCGTCCCTTCACATCGCCGGTAATGCGCGTCACGGTCACCTCCGTGGCGCTGGTGCGCTGCTTGTGACAGACGGCGGTCGGGAGGTCCAGCAGCAGCGCGAACCGGTTGGCGAGCCGCACGGCACCCAAGTCGGGTGATACGACGACGGTGTCCCGCGTCAGCTGATGGCGGAGGGCGTCCGCGAGCAGCGGGACGGCGCTGAGATTGTCGACGGGGACGCGAAAGAAACCTTCGATCGCGGGGGTGTGCACGTCCAGCGCAATGACGTGATCGATCCCCGCGGTCTGCATGAGCGCCGCGACCAGACTCGCCGTGATGGGCGTGCGGCGCCCATCGCGGCGATCGGAGCGCGCGTAGCCGAAGTAGGGAAGGATGGCGACGATGCGCGTCGCCGCGGCACGACGGCACGCGTCGGCCAGTGCAAGCAGCTCGACCAGGTGGTCGTTCACCGGCGCGCACGTCGCCTGAAGGAGGATCACTTCGCGTCCGCGCACCGGCTCGTCCAGCCTAACGAAGACCTCTCCGTCCGGGAATCGTTCCGCCGTGCACGCGCCGAATTGCTGGCCAAGCGCGGACTCGACGTGCCGCGCGAGCTCCCGGCACGCCGAACCCGCGAACAGGACGACGGGAATGGCCGCCGGGGCAGTTGGCACTCGTCGCGTCCCGCGTGAGCGGACTCAGTACGGCTTGAAGCCGGGGCTGCCGAACCGCGTCATCGAGAAGATGTCGAAGAGTGGAATGGCGTAGGCAATGACCACGAGCACAGCGGCCAACACCCACCATCGGCCGAGCCGATCCCACATCGTTAGGCCCGCCGCGTCTCCCTCGAGCGGCTCCGCCCAGACGAGGGGCTCGCGCTGGATACCATCGCTCTTGATCAACAACGTCTTGCCCATCGAGAGCACGAAGCAGAGCGCGCTCGTGAAGACGATGATGCCGCCGGCGGCGGAGATCGCGGTGAGCTCCGACCACATCTGGGCTTGCGGCGCGCCACCGTATGTCGCGTCATACACGCGGCGCGGAAGGCCCATCAAGCCGGTGATGTGATTCGGGAATGAGAAGAAGCTCATCCCGAGCATCCACAGGTAGGGCTGCACCTGGGCGAGCGGCCGATACTGCAGCGACACGCCGCGCAGCCGCGGCACCATCCAGTACATCGCCCCCATGTACGTCAGTGCCGCCGCGCTCCCAACGGTCAGGTGGAAGTGGCCTTGCACCCACGCGGTGTTGTGCACGACCGAGTTGAGCGAGTACGCCGCATTGATCGACCCGCCGAATCCGCCGACGAGAAAGAGCAGCATCGCGCAGAGCGAGCACGACACGAGGGGGTTTCCCCACGGGAGCGTCCCGATCCAGCCGAGGAGTCCCTTCCCGCCGTGCAATCGCCCCGCCACTTCCAGCGACGCGCAAATCGTGAAGGCGGTGACGAGGCTCGGGAACGAGATCACCATCGTGTTGAAGGTGTGGAACAGCTTCCACCCGGCCGAGATGCCGGGATCCTGGAATTGGTGGTGGAAGCCGACGGGTGTGGACAGCACCAGAAAGAGGGCGAACACCATGCGGCCGAGTCGATCGGAGAACAGGTAGCCGCCGGCTTGGCGTGGCAGCACCGTGTACCAGATGGTGTACGCAGGGAGGATCCAGAAGTAGACGAGGGGATGTCCGAAGTACCAGAACAGCGTCCGCGCGAGCAGCGGGTCGATCGTCTTCACCCAGCCTAACGACCACGGGATCAACTGAAAGATCATCTCGCTGGCAACGCCCAGCGTACAGAGCATCCAGAGCATGGCGTTGGCCGTCGTGGCATGCATGGCGAGGCTCACCGGCTGTTCCGGTTTCGTTCGTCGCAGCTCGAGCCACGTCGCGACCATGCTCACCGCCCACTCCAGCGACGCGACGACGACGATCGTTAGGCCGATGTAGAAGGCCGGATGCGCCTGCAGTGGCGGATAGAAGGTATAGAGCACGCTCGCGCGGTGGGTGAGAATCGCCCACGTCGTCATGGCCACGCCGGCGACGGCCGCCCAGAAGGCGATCCACGACGCGCGGGGCCACTTCATCGCGCCCGCATCCTGCCGCACCACCGCCCACCCCAGTGCCATGATGAAGAACGTCGTGAAGACGAGCGCCATGAGCACGCCGTGGGCCGTGACCGACAGGTAGTACATGCGCGGCGACCGTCCGGGGAGATCGAGGTTCGCGCGGCTCATCGCCTGCATGACCGCCATCGCCGTGGCGACGGTGAACGCGATGACGGCGACCCACACGTTGGCGATCGTTAGGCGACGCGTGCTTTCGCCGGCCGCGGAGGCGGCCCCGGCCGCGGTCGATGCCTCGACCAACCGCCGGGCACTAGCGGCGGTCATGGCTGCCTCCCTGCGCGAGTATCTGAGTCGGCGTTGACGCGGCAACCGCCGGCGCATGCCACTGGGCGCGCGGAACCGCATGCAGCTTCGCTGCCATCGTGTGATGGCCGACGCCGCAGTACTCGTTGCAGGTGATGAGGTACTCGCCGGCGTCGAACGTGGTGGTGAACTGGCTCACGTATCCCGGAAGGACCATCGTCTGCCCGTCCGTCCGCACGATCTCGAACCCATGCACGACGTCCATCGACGTGACACGAATCGTCACCGGCGTCGCCGCCGGCACCGTGATGTCGGCGGGCAGCCAGGCGAAGGTCATTCCGACGATGCGCACCTGGACGTGCCCCGCGGCGTCGACGCTCACGCCGGGCGTACGAAAGCGCGCGTCGGCCATGACGCGCGTCGGATCGATGGTCTCGACGTGACTCGGCGGCTGGAGCGAGTCGCGAACAGCGGCAACGGCGGTACTTGTGAAGAAAAGCGCCAGCATGACGCCGACGCCCCACATCCAGATCTTCTCATAAAGGTCGACTTTCATGGCGTCACCGGGTGCCGGGAGAGAAAGACGAACACATAGATCGCGTACCAGAGCAGCACGAAAATGACGGCGTAGGCGCCGACGAAGGCAAAGGTGCCGATCGGGTGTTTGGGCAAATCCGCAGGCAGCCGGGACATGCAATCCTCTCCTGATTTAGCGTTCGAGGAGTCCGCAATAGGTACGGAACCCGATCCCGGCTGTCAATTCCAAGCGCTCGAGAACTCCCACCGCGATGACAAAACGAAGCAACAGAACTCGAAGCGACGGCCAACGCCGCGACGAAGCCGCCGTTTAGCTCCTTCTAAACGGCGGATCGGCTAGTGATGATGGATCGCGTGCCACTGTGGGCTATGCCCGATGCGGCGCAGGCTGTGCCACAGGCTCACCGACCATTCGTCGTGCGAAATCTGAAAGATCACCCAGATCAGCGTCAGCACGTCGAAGACAACGGCGAGGAGGATGAACGCGACCGGCACCATCATGCCGACCAGTAGCAACACCAGCGGAGCGGCTCCCATGGGATCCTCCCGACCGACCCACGTCGGTCTCGTCCCGATGTCTCGGCGACCCCCGGCCGCCCCTGCTGCACGGCGCAATTGAAAGAATGACGACCGCCGATCTCGGGCTCGATGACTGCAAATTGGGACGCGGACCGCGGCGCACAGTCGGCGGACCCCGGACGACGTGTCGGCGATCTCCCGCTTGGTTGGGTGCGGACACCGTCGTTACTCCGCCGAAAGCGTCACCGCCGGATCGACGCTCGATGCGCGCCGCGCCGGGCCAAGGGACGCGACCGCGGCGACCGCGAGGAGGAGGAGCGCGCTCCCGGCGATGCTCACGGGATCGAAGGGGGACACGCCGACGATCATGCCGCTAGCGGCGCGCACCAGAACGAGCGCGCATCCGGTGCCGACGACGACGCCTAACGACGCAAGCTTGAACGCGTCTCCGATCACGGCGACGAGTATCTGTCGCGGTTCGGCGCCCAGGGCGATGCGAATGCCGAGCTCGCGCGTTCGCCGCGTGACCGCATAGGCGAAGAGGCCATACGTTCCGATCGCCGCCAGCGCCAGCGCGGCCGCGCTGAAGGTCAGCAGCAGCAGCGCCTGGAAGCGCGGCGTCCGCAGCTCGCGTCGCATGAGCTGCGGCATCGATTGGAGATTTGTCGCGTCGAGGTCGCGATCGATCGCGCGAAGACGGTCGCGTATCGAATTGGCCGTGCTCGCGGGCGGCACCGTCGTCCGAACGATGAAATAGCTGAATCCCCGCGGCTCCTGACGATTGGACCAATACACCTCCGACGGGACAGGCTGGTCCGGCACGGCTGTGGGGACATCGCGAACCACGCCAACCACTTCAAGCGTTAGGCGCCCGTCGAAGAGCGACACTCGCTTGCCGAGTGGGCTCGCGCTTGGCCAGAAGCGCCGCGCGAGCGTCTCGTTGACGAGCGCCACCGGGGGCGATCCGATGCGATCATTCTCGGACAGATTCCGGCCGCGGACGATCGGAACGCCGAGGGTATGGAAGAATCCGGGGCTGACATCGAACCAGCGCACCGGGCCGCGACTCGAGCCGCCAGGGCCCTCGAAGCGAACGTCATCCGTCTCCTCGCCTCCGAAGAGCGGTCCCGCCGATGCCGAACCCACCTCAACGACGCCCGGAAGCGACTGCAGCTCGGTCTCGATGCGATTCCACAATGCGGCGATCCCGGCGCCCGCGCCGAACTTCTCGGATGGCGCGAACACGCTGAACGTAAGAAGGTGCTCGCGCTCGAAACCCGGCCTCCACGATGCACGCGCCATGAACGACCGCGCGAGCAGTCCGGCTCCCACCGTGAGCGTAAGCGCGACCGCCAATTCCGTTATCACGAGCAATCGGCCGAGGTCTCCGCTCCGCGCCGAGCCGCGGCCGCTCTCGCGAAGCGCCTGGGCGAGGTCCGTCCTCGCGGCTCGCAGCGCGGGTGTCAATCCAAAAAGCAGCGTCGTCAGGATCGACAGCGCCAATGCGACGGCCAGCACGCGTCCATCGATCCGCACGTCGGCGATGCGAGGGATGCTCGGCGGCGCCGCGCCCACGAAGGCCGACGTGCCCCAGATGGCGAGGATCAATCCGGCGACCGTGCCAGCGAGCGCGAGCACCAGGCTCTCCACGAGCAATCCGCGGACGATGCGCCATCGGCTGGCGCCGAGCGCGGATCGCAACGCCATCTCGGTCGCGCGCGTTCCAGCTCGAGCAAGCAGCAGGTTCGCGACGTTCGCGCAGGCGATGAGGAGAACGAGGAAAACCGCGCCGAGGAAGACGAAGAGCACCGGCTTCACGCGTCCGACGACCAGGTCCTGGAGCGATGTCATCGTTAGGTCCCAGTAGGCGGTCGCCGAGAAATGCTCGCGACGCAGCTGCTCGGCAATGCCCGCGAGCTCGCGTCGAGCGGTCTCGATCGACACACCGGCTGCGAGCTGTCCGTACGCGACGAACCCTCGCCAATCGCGATGCGTTTCGTCCCGTGGGTCGATGTGCAGGGGGCGCCACAGAACGATGCCGGGGAACTGTGGCAGCGCGAAGCCGGCGGGGAGCACGCCAACGATGGTCACGGCGGATCCATCGAGATAGATGACGCGGCCGACGACATCGTGCGCGCGACCGAAGCGCGTTTGCCACATCTCGTCCGTGAGCAGGGCGACGTTGCTCTCGCGTCCGATGAGATCCGACCGTTCGATCAAACGCCCGAGCACGGGGTGCACGCCGAGCGCGGCGAAGAGCCCCGGCGTCGCCAGTCCGCCATTGATCCCCTCGGCGCCGCGAACGGTGGCGAGGTGATAGGGCCAGCCGCGCGCGATGCCGATCGCGGCGATCGAGCGCGACCGAGCGGCGATGTCCTCCACGTTCGGCGGCGAGATGCTGCACCAGTCGGCGGATGCTCCCGGGTATTGCTCGCAGATCGTGACCAATCGATCCGCGTTGGGAAAGGCGAGTGGCCGCAGCACGATGCCGTTGACGACGCCGAAGATCGTCGTGGTGAGGCCGATCCCGAGCGCGAGCGTGAGGATCGCGGTAATGCTCAACGTGCGCCGCGCGGACAGGCTTCGCAGCGCATAGCGAACATCAGCGAGGAGGTTTCGCATTTCAAAAACTCCTCCGTAGGGTATGAGAAGACGGAGTTGGAAGGGTTCCGCCTAGAAGAGCCGGACACTCACGTACTTCCCGGGATTCGCGTGAATGTCATTCACCAGCTGCCGAAGTTGAGTCACGAGCGAATCGCTGTTGTGGTACAGCCCAGGGTCGTTCACGAGAAGCCCCAGAGAGCCCTGTCCCGAATTGATCTTCGACAATATGGAGTCGCCGTTCGCGAGGAACGTATCGAGCCGCCCCTGGGACCGCGCGAGTTGCTGTGAGAGCGTTTGAATCTGCGCCGTCGTTTGACGCAACTCGGCCGCGGCACGCGCGATGTCGTCGACGATCTGCCGTACCTCGCCGCTTGCCGTGGACGTATCGATCCGCGCCGCCATGCGCTCCGCGCTCTGAGCCGTGCGTTCGAGCGACGCGACGGCACTTCCGAGTCCACGCGACAGCGTGTCGAGATCACCCGCGTGCGATCGCACGGTGCGGGCGAGCGTCGCCGACAGCTCGGCGAAGTTGCGAATCGAGAAGCGCAGCTCGCGCGCGGCACTGTCATCGAATGCCACTTCGACGCGTCCGGCGACGTTGGCCACGTCTCCGGCGATCTGTCCCGCGACGGCGGTGAGCTTGGCAATGTCGGGCAGCGTCGCACCAGGGAGCACGGCGCCCCCGCCGCTGGATTCGGCGACTTCAGTCGCAATCTTCTCATCGTGCGGCAATGCCGAACGCGACGTGATCGTTGCCTGCCACTCACCGAAAAGACTCGACTCGTTGAGAAGCACGACCGGATCGCTGGGAAGTTGCATGGCGCGGTCGAGTGACATCCGCACGTGCACCCAGCCGGTCGGCTCGAGCTCGAGCGCATCGATGCGTCCCGCGCGCACACCGCGGATGACGACCGCATTACCGATGCGGGCATTGCCGACGTCATGGAAGCGCGCGACAACCTTCGAACGCTTCTCGCCGATGTCCGACTGCTTCACCCACAGCGTTGCGCCGGTGAGCGTGAGAATTACGGCGATGACCGCCGTGCCGACGAGGAGATCGTTGCTGCGTTTCATTGTCTTGTCCCCAGCAGCCAGACGACGGCCCAGAACGCGTCGAGAACGAGGATCAGCACGGCGGAATACACGACCGCGCTCGTTGCGGCGCGCCCGACACCTTCGGCGCCGCCGCGCGTGCCAAGTCCGCGTTGACAACCGATGAGGGTGACGGCGAGGCCGAAGCTCGCCGACTTGACGAGGCCGTAGCGCACGTCGAACGGGGAGAAGAAGAGGCGCAAGCCCTTCACGAAATCAGGCGAGGACAGATCGAGGAGCCCGACGGAGGCGAGCCATGCGGAGGCGACGCCGGTGAGCATCGCGGCACCGACGACAATCGGAAACATCACGACGCCGGCAAGCACTCGCGGGACGACGAGATATGCGTACGGATCGTAGGCGAGTGTCTCGAGCGCGTCGATTTGCTCCGTGACGCGCATCGTCCCCAACTCCGCCGCGATGTTCGCCCCGACGCGGCCAGCGAGCGCCAATCCGGTCAAAACGGGCGCGAGCTCCATGATGACGGTCTTCTCAACCAATGTGCCGACGAAATAGAGCGGAACCGCGCCGGTGAACGAGTAGCTCGCGAGCAACGCGAGCACGACGCCGGTGAACACGGCGATGAACGTCCCGATCGGCAACGAGTCGACGCCGAGGCGACGCATCTGCACCATCGTCGAGGCGCTCCACGTGCGCACGTCACCGACCGCGCGAATCGTCTCCCAGACGAAGGCCATCGATCGGCCAACGGCCTCGAGCGAGCGTCGCGTCGACCGGCCGATCGTCTCGACCGCGCGAGACGGAGCGATGGACATCGTGCCGCTCGGCGCCGTCTGAGTCAGAACCGCGCTCGAACTGGTCATGGAGTGCTCGGCAAGAGCAGACTGGAACGATTTCTAAACGATGAGCGGCTTTCGAACACCACCGCCCGGACTGCTGCCACGAGCGAACGTTGGCCGCGGGGGTGCTCGCTGTCAGTCAGGCAACCCTCGGGCGGCCTGTACGGTCTCGGCGCTGTCGCGTGGGGAAAATCCCGACACGATTCGGCGCGATTGCCTTATGGCGGACCGGCATCGCATTCGACCACTGTGCCTCTCGAGCGCGAGCAGTCATCAACGAGGAGGGGCCATGCAGAGTGGCATCGACCGACGACTATGGATGCGAATTGCCGACTCGCTGTTTTGGCGTGGCTGCGTGATCGCGGCCGCCGGAGCGGTGGCCGTACGTTGGCCGGCGGATGGTCTCTTGTTAGGCATGATGGCCGTGGGAACGCTGACGATCGTGTTCGGGCTCGTCGACATCACAGTGTCGCTGAGTCGTGTGCCGAGGTCGGGTTGGCGGTGGGCGTTGCTGTTGCACGGCGTGCTGAGTGTCCTCTTCGGCGCGATCTCGGTCGGGTCGCTGGGACTCTCGACGGAGTCGATGTCCATCCTCTTCGCCATCTGGCTCGGCGTCGTCGGCGTCGTCGCGCTCGCGGCATCGATAGTCGCGGCGCGCAGCCGCACGGTCGCGATCATCGGCCTCACGATCTTCGTGGCGAGCGTGTTAGCGAATATTCTCGTGCTCGCGGACACGCGACTGTCCGAGCTCACTCTCCTTTACTCCGGGGCGGCCTACGCCGCGCTTCTTGGAATCGGCGAGATCGGTCTGGGCCGATGGCTTCGGAGCGGTGCCGCCGTCCTCGGCGGTCCGGATGCGGTGCGAACCGCGTAAGCGGAGTCGCGATGTCGCCGATCAACTTCACACCCGAGAACTTCTCGGAGGGCGATATGTACAAGACGATCATCGTTCCATTGGATGGCTCCCTCTTCGCGGAGCAAGCTGTCGCGACTGCCGCGACCATCGCCCAGCATGCCGGCGCCGATCTCGTGCTCACCCGCGTTCACGAGTCGTACCTTTACGAAGGACTGGAGAACTCGAGCTATGAGGACATGTCCCGGCGGGATGAGGAAGAATACCTGGCCTCGATCGCCGATCACGTCGAAGTGACGTACGGGCTCACGGCGAAGCGAACGCTGCTCACCGGCGCCATCGCGCCGGCGATCTCCGATTTCGCCGCGGGCATGGAGGCGCCGCTCATCGTCCTGTCGACGCACGGGCGCACCGGCTTCAGCCGCTTCTGGTTAGGCAGCATCGCCGACGCCCTCGCGCGCCATGCGCGGGCGCCGGTGTTGATGCTGCGCCATCGCCGCGCCGAGGTCGGCCTCGAGGCGCCGCCGCATCGGTTCGAGAACATCCTCGTCCCGCTCGACGGATCCGACCTCGCCGACAACGTCTTGCCACATGTCGCGACATTTGGTCAGATCTTTGGCGCCCGCCTAACGTTGCTGCGGGTCGTGGCGCCGGCGCCCGCTCCGGCCGCGCTCTACGCAGTCCCGATCGCGCTGCCGCCCCAACAACAACTCGATGACACGCTGACTGACCGTGTCGACGCGGCGCAGGGCTGGGTGGACGCCCTTGCCACTCGCTTGCGGGGCGATGACATCCCGCTCGACGTGCGGACAGACGTGCGCGTGTCCGAAGCGGCGGCGCCCGCCATTCTCGACGCGGCGGTTTCGCACGCGGCAGACACCATTGCCATCGCGACGCACGGACGCGGGATGTCTCGTCTGGTCGTGGCCAGCGTTGCCGACAAGATCCTGCGCGGTGGGCCGGAAGCGGTACTCGTCGTGCGACCCGCGCCGACATCCTAAGGCGCTCGTTCGTTCAACGCGCCCCCGCGATCGGCAGCAGCCGCGAACTGATCGCGGAGCGCGGTGGCGAGCGCCGGTACGACGTCGATGCCGTTCGAGGTGTGCGGAATCGTATTCGTGGTCACGATGCGAGCCGCGCCAGCGGCGACGAGTCTGTCGTGCACGCCGGCATCGAAGAGCGCGTGTACGGCGACGCACACCGGGGGGGCCCCCGCCGCGGTGGCCCGCCGCAACTGTCTCAACGCCGCGAGCATGGTGTGACCGGACGAGATGATATCGTCGACCAATACCGGCGTGTAGCCCTGGTATCCCGTCAAATCCGGAAGCGAGATGTCGACATCCTCGTCTCCTTTCCGGACCTTGCTCAGCACGACAAAGGGGGCGCTCGCGGCGGCGGCGACGCCGCTGACCCATTGCCTGCTTTCCTCATCCGGTCCGATGATGAGCGGTTGCGAAACATTCCCCACGATCCAAGCGCCGAGCAGCTCGGCGACGTGAACGGCCGTCGCCGGCACGCGGTAAATCGTGTCGAGCTCGGCGATGCGATGCAGGTGTGGATCGATGGTGATCAACCAATCAGCGGCGCGGGAGATGACATCGGCGAAGAGTCGCGCGGTGATCGCCTCGCCAGGGTGAAAGCGCGCGTCCTGCCGCATGTATGCTAGATAGGCGGCGATGATGCCGGTGCGTGCGGCGCCAAGTTGGCGCGCCGCGCCGGCGAGGAACAGCAGCGGCAGGATCTTGTCGTTAGGCCGGGCGAGGGTGCCGACGATCCCAACCTGCCGGCCGGCCGGATCGGTGAGCAGCCGGACGTACGTCTCGCCATCAGGAAAGTCGCGCATCGCCACCTCGCCGACCTCGGCGTCGAGCGCCAGCGCAAGGCGCTCGGCCATCGTCTCGTTGCCGGGCAGCGGGAAGAGCAGGGGAGCTCGGGCGATCACGATTCCTCGAGCGCGATGACCTGCGGATTGGCGGCGAGATATGTCCGCGCGTAATCCAGCTCGCCCGCCGTCTCGGCGTACAGGGTGAGCAAGGGTTGGTCGCACTCCACGACGGCTCCGAGTTTGGCGCGCAGGACGAGCCCGGCGGCTGGCGCCCGAGGAGCGCCGGCGAGCTTGGCGATGCGCGCGAGCCGGCGGTTGTCGATACCGGCAATGCGGCCGCGCTGCGTCGCGCGCACCTCGTGCGTGAACCGGCCGACGGGAGGGGTTCGCATGCCGCCCTGCGCGGCACAGATCGCCTCGAACTTTCGCAGCGCCGCGCCACTCGTTAGGGTGCCCATCGCCCGCGCACGACCGGAGCCCGCGGCGACGAGTCCGCCGTGCTCCAACACCTCGCCCGCGAGGAGGAGGGCGCGATCGCGGAGGTCCGCTGGCGCGTCGGCTGCCTGACGGAGCACGGACAGCACGTCGCTCGCCTCGAGCGCGGGACCGATGCCTCGACCCACAGGCTGCGCGCCGTCGGTGCGGACGACGCGGACCTGCACGTTCAACTCCCCACCGACCGCCGTGAGGAGTGTCTCGAGGCCGTCCGCGGCCGTGGACGAGCGCACCTTCGCCGTCGCGCCGATCGGCATGTCGATAACGACGTGCGTGGAGCCGGCGGCGATCTTCTTCGAGAGCACGGACGCGACGAGCTGCGTGCCGCTGTCCAGATCCAGCGGCCGCTCGACGCTGATGATCACGTCGTCGGCGGGTGCCAGTCGCACGCGTCCACCCCACACGATGCATGCTCCCTCGCGCTCGACCGTGCGACGCATCTGGGCGAGATCGAGATCGACCGGCGCGACCGTCTCCATCGCGTCGGCGGTGCCGGCCGGGGACGTGATCGCTCGGGAGGACGTCTTGGGGATCGTTAGGCCGCAGGCGGCGACGATCGGGACCACGATCATGCTCGTCCGATTGCCCGGCAGCCCGCCGACGCAGTGCTTGTCGACAATCGGCACGCGCCCCCAATAGAGCCGCTCGCCGGTGTCGACCATGGCGCGTGTCAACGCGGTGGTCTCCTGGACGTCCGTCTTGGAACCGGCAAAGGCCGTGATGAAGGCGGCAAGATCGATGTCGGAGTAGCGACCGGCGACGATGTCACGGACGATGGCGTCCATCGCCGCCGGTGCGAGGCGCGCGCCGTAGACTTTGGCGCGCACGTG
>DATBHD010000222.1:0-36857 GCA_036557635.1 Gemmatimonadaceae bacterium | reverse complement strand
CATGGGCGGCAAGGTGACGACGGGCTCGGACGCCGGCTTCATCTTCAGCACCCCCGGCTTCGCGACGATCGAGGAGATGGAGATTCTGCAGGAGGCGGGCTTCCATCCGCTCGAGGTGATCCGCAGCGCGACGATGTACGGTGCCCAGACGCTGGCGCAGCGAACGGGGAAAGAGCCCGAGATCGGCGTCGTTAGGCCCGGGATGCTCGCCGATATGCTCGTCGTCGACGCGAATCCACTCCAGAACCTGAAAGTGCTCTATGGGACGGGGTGGTTCCGTCTCAACGACAGCACCGGCAAGGTCGATCAGGTGGGCGGTGTGAAGTGGACGATCAAGGACGGCATCGTCTACGACGCGAAGCGGCTGTTGGCCGACGTTGCTCGGATGGTCGAGGATCAGCGACGGTCGCCGACGCTTGCCGGGCAAAAAGCGCAGGACCCCTAGCGGAACCGGCGGCGCGAACGCAGTCGTCCCGAGGAGCTCGCTGCGCTCGGGATGACAAGAGTTGCATCAGTTGCGCAATCGAAATCTCGACACCGTTCCTCCATCCCGCGCGGAGGTAAGGACCAACACATACCGGTCACGCGCCACCGCGTCCGCAATCCAGCGATCGCCAACGCGACCGCCGTCGCCCGGAAGCGTTAGGCGGGTTGCGCGCCGCGCCGTCGCATCGACCACGATCAGGCGCGTGCCGAATCGTTCGGCGGCCACGACCCTGTCGCTCGATTCGACGTGGTCGATGTCGAGCGACGGCGGCAGTTCGCCGATCTGCTCGATGGCCGTCCCGACTCCCGACCGCGCGCGCCAGACATGCGTCCCGTTAGGCGAGCGCTCCACGCACACCACGCCCTCGTCGCCCACCTCGGTCCCGCAGCTCGGAAATCCGTCGATGTCGCCGAGCGGGTGGTCGCCGGTGCGATCGGAGCGGTGCAGCTCCCACCGAAGACTCCCCGCCATCGCGAGGAACGTCCGCATGAAGGCCGTCGCCTTCGTGCTGAATCGGGGAAAGGTCACCCAGATCGAGCTTCCGTCGGCGAAGACGGCCAGAGGATTCGACAGAATCTCGCCGCTCGAGGGCTGCCCCGCCGCGGTCCGGACGCGCGCGGTCCGCGGCTGCGCGCCGGCGAACGTATCGGAAACGACGAGAAATGATCGCTCGTCCTCGTCCCGGCCGATCACGAGCCAGGAGCGGCGCGAGCGATCGACGATCATCTGAACCACGTCGATCACCGGGAAGCGCTCCCGCCAGGCGATCGCCCCGCCGCCGAGTGAGTCGGGGATCACTCGCTCCGCGCGCACCTCGAGGCTGTCGGCGCCCTGCGCCTGCAGGACGAGCATCGTCTCGTCGTCCGCGAACGCGACCTTCACCGCGTCCATCGTGCGAACGACCCGCGCGGAGTCGTCGAAGCGGCCGATGACGTACCGTGCTCCCGCGGCGGCGCGGCTCCGCTGCGGATTGTATTGCGTGACCGCGAACGCGGAGCCGTTAGGCGCCGCGATCAACGCCAGCCCGCCGCCGGGAATGTCCACGCTGCCCGCGCGTGCGAGGCTCCCCGTCGTCCAGCGCAGCGACGACCCACGACCGAACGGCCAGATGTCTCTCGAGATCAGCGCTCCGCCGCCGAGTGCCAGGCCGCTCACGAGAACGCCGCTCGCGCGCCACCAGATCCGTGGGAGCGTCAGCAGCGCCGCACCCATTCCGAGCAGCGCCGCCGCGGCGGAGATCACGACCGGATTGCCGACGAGCGTCGAGGGGCGCTCACTCGCGAGCGGCGCGACGCCCGCCGCCACGAAGGCGACGAACGCGCCTAACGCGGCGACGAGGAACCAGGCCTCGCGAGCGGCGCGGCGCGGCGCCCCCCGGCTCGCGCCGGCGCGCGCGCGCCGCACCGCGACGACGATCAACGCGATCGCGGTCGCCGCCGCGCCGATCGCCGCCAGCTGGCGAATCGGATCGGCCCAGGCGATCGCCCGCGCGCCAACGACTAAACGCGCCAGCGCGATCGCGCTCGTCGCCGCCATCGCCGCCGTCAACGTGGGGCGAAGCAGGACGAAGAGCACGGGGATCACCGCGACGCCGAGCTCACCCGCCATCGCCAGCGCGACGAGCAGCGCCAGCGTGAGCCATCGGACAGCCGGCGCGCTCGCCGGAACCGCCGCGGCGCGGCGATGGCCCAGCCTGACGTCGACGAGGTCGAGCGCCGCCTGCACGGCCGCAACATCGTTAGGTGCGAGTGGCGCGCTCCAGCTCCGCCCCTCGAGATCGGTCGCGACAAGGGCCCGCGTTCCCGTCGCGCCCTCGGCGCCGACTCGGAGCTCGGCCAGGTCGCGATAAGCCATCGCGCGATAGCTCGACCCCGAGGCACGCAACGCGTCGAGCACCAGCGGCGCATCTCGCGGTACTCCCTCGAGCCAGTACACGCGCTCACGATCGAGCGCGACGACGGTCCCCGACGCCGACCGCACGATCGTGCCCGGGTCCGCGACATGCGGTTCGATCGCACCGCTCCGCTCGCGCAGAGCCTGAATCCGGCGCGCGAGGCTGGGATGCGTCGCGGCTCGCTCGATGGCGTGCGGCCAACGGCGCGGCACTCGGCTGTAGACGTGGAGCTTCGTGAGGGCGCTCGCGAGCGCCGTCGGGTTCTCGGTGAGGACGCTCGCCCGAAGATCGCTCGCCGTCTCCGCGTCGCGGCGCTTGGCGGCGCGCTTGCCTAACGTGAGAATCACGAACAACGGAACGCACCACGCGACCGGCAGCGCCATCTTCGCGCCGGTGCTCAGCAGGAGCGCCGGGAGCAGCGCGGCCGTTGCCGCGAGCAGAAGCCCCGCGCATCGCGACCGCCAGAGCCGGGCGCGCGTGAACTGCTCGTGGTGCGCGACCTCGTGCGCGAAGACGCCCGCGACCTCGTCATCGGTCAACGTCGAAAGGAGCGTGTCGCCTAACGCCACGGCCGGCTCGGTGAGGGATGGAATCGCCAGCGCGTTCATGACGTAGGCGCCCGGCGCGCCGTAGCGATACGTCTCCGGTCGTCGCGGGAGCCCCGCTCCCGCGCGTTCGATGATTGCGTCGAGCCGGGCCACGAGCTCGGGGCGCGCCGAGTCACGGAGCGGCGTCGCGCGATGAAGCGCGAGGAAGACTCTCGGGTAGTAGTGCTGCCAGAGGGCGATGACGACCCCGAACGCCGCGCCGCACCAGAGTGCCGCGCGGATCGCGGCCGCGCCGGCATTCGGCTCCAGCCCGAGCGCAAAGGACGTCACGAGCGCGGGCGCGAAGCCGGCGAGAATCCAAAGCCCGAACTGTCCGATCGCCGAGAAAATGGAATAGCGAAGAAAGGCGAACGCGCTCCAGCGCTCACCGAATAGCGCGCGGCGAATGGGGTACGAGCTCACGAGCAGCGCGATCCAGAGCAGCGGAATCGCCCAGAGCGCGTCGTCGGCGAACAGGATCGCGAGCGCGAAGGCGCCGCCGAGGGTGAAGCCAGCGAGCCGTCGGCGTCGCTCGAACAGCAGCTCCGGAAGGATCGGATCGTCGACGCGCGTCAGGACGGCGCGTCCGGTCCACCAAGCGACGATCGCCGGCGCGAGTGCAAGCGCGATCGCGAGAGAAGTGAGCGGGGGCACGCTCGAAAGACGAGCGAGGCCGAGGCGGCGTGACGCCGCTCGTCACCGCTAAAGGGGCGTCGGGAAAGGCTCCGTCAGGGGCCGCCGCTTCGGCCCCGACCGTGGAGCGCTCCGATCAGACGCGGAAGGGAAACGCTCCACCCGAGCACGGGCCTCCCCGGTGGTATGCGAGCCTCGTTAGGGCTGCCACCGGAGCTGCCGCTGCCGAGCAGTGTCGATCCCTTCGCGAGGGCAATGGCCGCCACGCCGGCGACCGCTCCTCCAACGAGGAGCGACGTGCGCACCTTGTCGAGGCGACGCCGCTCCATGTCCTGCACATCGGCGCGCGCGATGACGATCCGCTGTTGCGGCTGTTGGCCGAAGGTGCCGTTCTCGGACGATGGCGCGATGGGTAGCGGGACGGCGAGGGCGATGCCGCTGTCTGCCTGCTCGAGAAAGTCGCCCTCGACTGCACGATCTCGCACTCCGACCATCGACTCCAGGCGCTCGGCTTCGACTCCGGAGACCCGAACGCGCACCCGCTCGCCGACCTTCGGCCCGGACGGCGGGAACGCCGTGTACGAGTAGCATGCGGAAAGCACCGCGAATGCGGCGCCTAACGTTGCCGCGCGAGCCAGCTTGCGTCGATGCACGGGATCTCTCCTCGATGAGCGGACGGGGGGGGGCGATTTCGGAAATCGTAACGCCTGGGACCGGCCGCCGCCAATTCCGTGACGGTTCGTCCCAGGACTGGTTGACAGGGCGCGCGCGCGGCGAAATCGTAATGCCGCACGGTAGTCTCGTCAGGCTCGAAAGGCTTCCGGTGACACGCATCGGGCGGGTGCGCCCACCGCGCTACCAGCGGGCGCAGTCGCGACCAAACTCCACTTCACTGCGTGAGGGACGTCGTTATGGTCGCTCAGGTACGAGGAAGGATCTGCTTCACGACGGGCGTCGTCGCGTTGATGCTGTTCCTGGCTCCGCGACTCGACGCGCAGGGTTCGACCGGCAGTGTGCGTGGAACGGTCCGACAGACGGGCACGTCGGCCCCGCTCGCCAACGCCGAGGTCACGATTGTCGGGACCCGGCTCGGGGCACTGACTCGCGGAGACGGCAGCTACGTCATCGCCAGCGTGCCGGCGGGGACGCGCCGGGTGCGCGTTCGGCTCTTCGGATTCTCGCCTAACGAGCAGAGCGTCACGGTGACCGCCGACGGCAGCGCGACGGTGGACTTCGTGCTCGCGCCGACCGCCGTCCAACTGGATCAGGTGGTGGTGACCGGCACCGCCGGCCAGGCCCGACGCCGCGAGGTCGGGAACGCGATTTCCGCGCTGGACGCGGTGGAGACTCCCGAGGTGAAGACCGACGTCTCCTCGCTGCTGCAAGGACGCATTGCCGGCGCCAGCGTCCAGCTCTCGACGGGAAGCACCGGCGCCGGTGCGTCGATCCGGCTCCGCGGCAATACCAGCGTCGCGCTCTCCAATCAACCGCTCATCTATGTCGATGGCGTGCGCACGAGGAGCGACGAGTACCCGAAGAACGTGCCCCCGGCCGGGTCGAATCTGCGCAGCACGAACTACTACGCGAGTCCGCTCAACGACATCAATCCCGACGACATCGAGCGCATCGAAGTCCTCAAGGGGGCGGCGGCGACGACGCTCTACGGGACCGAAGCCGCGGCCGGCGTCATCCAGATTTTCACGAAGAGGGGCTCGATCGGCGCTCCGTCCTGGAATTTCGCGACGAGCCAGGGATTCAATCGCGAGCGCCCGTTCGGCATCGACGCCGTCGACCCGACCGATACTACGGCGAACAGCTGCAGCGGGCGCTTCGGCCAGCGGGACTGCGCGAAGTACCTCTACATGAATCCGTGGCTTCGCGACGGCATCAAGAGCGACTACAACCTCTCGGTCAACGGCGGCGCGGCGAATGGCACGCGCTACTTCCTGTCTGGCGGCTTCGACGACAACCAGGGCGTGATGCCTCTCGACGAGGAGCGGAAGTACTCTGTCCGCGCGAACTTCACCTTCGCCCCGACGCAAACGCTCACCTTCGATTGGAACAGCGGCTACACGAACAATCACATAAGCAACACGCCGGCGGGGAACAACGCCGCGGGGCTCACGCTGAACGCGTTCCGTCGGAACCGCAATTACTACGGCAGCGCGAGCATCGACACGATCTCCCAGGTTCTTCAGTACCAGCTCCACACCTGGATCAATCGCGTCATCCTCGGCGGCACCGCAAACTATGCTCCCTTCGCCGGGATGACGAACAAGTTCACGGTCGGGCTTGATCGGGCGAACGTGGAAAACCGCAACCTGCGTCCCTTTGGCTTCCCCGAGTCGCCGACGGGAACGCTCTCCGACGAGCAGTGGGTGAACCAGGTATTGACGACCGATTATGTCGGCAGCTTCGAGCACACGATACGAGGCCTGAGCTCGACCTTCGCATGGGGCGGACAGGCGTCGCTGAACGACTTGCGCGACGTGCAGGCATACACGATCGGCTTCGGGGGTCCGGGCGATCCCACGATATCGACCGGCGCGCAATGGAACGGCAGCGAGTCACGCGTGCGCATCCTCACGGGCGGCCTGTTCCTGCAGGAGATGATCGGCTGGCGCGATCGGCTGTTCGTCACGGGCGGGGCGCGCCTCGATAAGTACAGCGCGTTCGGCAAGAACATCGGCGTGCAGCCGTACCCGAAGATCAGCGCGTCGTACGTCATCTCGGACGAGTCGTTCTGGCAATCCAGCATCCTGAACCGCATCGCGAGCACGATGAAGCTCCGTGCGGCATACGGCCAGGCGGGCCGAGCGCCGGGCGCGTTCGACTATCTGCGCAGCTACGACGCGGTGGGATGGGGAGGGCAGCCGGCATTACGGACGCGCAATTTAGGAAATCCTGATCTCGGCCCGGAGCGCTCCGCCGAGACGGAAGTCGGTTTCGAGAGCAGCTCCCTGAACGGGCGGGTCGGTCTCGATCTGACGTACTATCGCACGCGGACCACCGACGCCTTGATCAATTTGACGCCGCCGCCGTCGGGTGGTTTCCTCAATGCGCAGCTCGAGAACATTGGCACGCTCGACAAGCGCGGCCTCGAGCTCGCGATCAACACGACGCCGTTGCAGCTCGAGAAGCTGACGTGGACCCTTGGCTCGACGATCGCTCTCAACAAGAATCGCGTACTGAGCCTTGGCGGCGCGGCGCCATTCAACGTATCCCCCGGCGGCAACGGCAATGGCTTCGCGATCGAAGGTCAGCCACTCGCCGTGCTCCGCGGGCGGTACATCACGAACGCCGACGCCATCGCCGATCCGATCATCGAGCAGAACCATCTCTTCGGCCCCTCTCAGCCGACGCGGATCATCGGCATAACGAGCGCTCTTCGCTTCCCGAAGGGGATCGAGCTCTCGGCGCGTGCCGAGTACCTGGGCGGGAACTATCTCGACGAGGACGCGTCGTACCAGGCGCTGTCGCGGGCCGTGCGCTGGCCGACGTGCTTCGACGCCTACGCGAAGCAAGCGGCCGACGGCAACCAGAACAACTGGACGGCGCGGGAACGCGCGACGTGCAACTCGTCACAGGTCCGCCAGGATGAATTCATCTTCAAGGCCGATTTCGCGAAGCTGCGCGACGTGACGCTCCACGCGCCGGTGCCGCAGCGGTTCGTGCCCGGAACACGGAGCGCGAGTATCTCGGTCTCGGTCCAGAACTGGTTCACGTGGAAGAACAAGGACTTTCGGCTGTTCGATCCGGAGATGGCGGGGAACGACGGCTTCAACGCCACCGTTCGCTACATCTCGGAGCAGATCCCCGCACCCGCGACCGTCGTGGCGCGGTTGCAGATCCAATTCTGATCGAACACCTCGGACTGGAGCATCCATCGATATGAAATCACTCATTCGTTGCGGGCTCGGCGCGATGTCGGTCGGTGTCCTCGGCACCCTCGCCGCCTGTGATTTTAAGGTTACTAATCCGGGCCCCGTTCCCTCGGAGAACCTCGACAGCAAGGCAACGGCGGCTGGCGTTGTCAATGGAGCCGGGCGCGATCTGTCGGACGCGCTCAACTGGCTCGCCTACACCAGCGGCGCAATCTCGCGCGAAGTCTTTCCCGCCGGGTCGACGGGCAGCTTCGGCATCTCGGCGCAGCAGCAGGTGGGCAAGCTGCTCGACGATGATACCAACAACTACTGGCAGCTCGGCCAACGCGCCCGATTCGAGGCGGAGGACGGCGCGAGACACCTCAAGAGCAGCCTCGGGGCGAGCTTCGGCCAGGACACTCTCGGCGCGAAGATCCTGATCTGGGCGGGCTACGCGAACCGCCTGCTCGGCGAGAATATGTGCGACGCGGTCATCGACGGTGGCGGTAAGCAAGCCTATACCGTCTATCTCACGCGCGCCGACTCCGAGCTCACGGAAGCGCTCGCGATCGCGACGGCGGTGAACGCCACGAAGTTCGTCAACGCGGCCCGCGCGGCCCGCGCGGCCGTACGACTCGACATGGGCAACGTTCCCGAGGCCGTCGCCGACGCGAACACCATTGCCGACGCCTTCGTATACACGATGCCCTACTTCACCACCGATCAGGACCAGTACAATCGCATCTTCTGGGCAACCGCCAATCAGCCCTATCGTGCGCATACGGTGTGGAACACGGTCAACGATCAGTACTACACCGACACGCACGACCCGCGAGTCCCGTGGGCGAGTGACCCCAATCAGCCGGTCGGCGATGCGGCAGTGCTCAGTTTGGGGCGCGTCACCTGGCACAAGGAGATGAAATTCGCCAAGCAGGACGCACCGATAAACCTCTCCAGTGGCTGGGAAATGCGGCTCATCGAAGCGGAAGCCGCGCTCATCGGCAACGATCTCACGACTGCGATGACCCTGATCAACAAGCATCGCGTCGCGCTCGGTCTGCAGCCGTGGGCGGCAACGACGCCTGACGACGGGTGGACGGCGCTCCGCCGCGAGCGCGGCATCGAGCTCTGGCTGGAGGGACGGCGACTCAACGATCTCCGCCGCTGGAAGGCCGCGAATGCGCCAGGGACGCTCTCGGCGCTGGAGCAAGTAGGTACGGGGACCAACGGTTCTCCGTCGTATCTCACGCAACAGGATCTTTGCTTCCCGATTCCAACCTCAGAGAAGCAGAACAATCCGAATCTCGCGGGGCCGTAGCTGTCCGCGGGCAATCGATGTTCGTGATTGGTGAACGTGAAGGCCGGCGAGCGAAAGCTCGCCGGCCTTCCTTGTACTCTGAGACGCGATCCGAGTTGAATCGGTCCGCAATCGACGCATGGATGCCGCGGGCACGATCGCGGCAGTAGACGGGCCGCGAGTCGGCAGCCATTATCCGCACATCTCGAGTCCAAGTTGCGCCAATGCATTTCCGCCGCCCACTGTTCTTCGCTCTCTTCGCGTTCCTCGGCGCGTCCGCCGCGCGCACGTCACCGCAAGACGCCGACATTCTCCTGCGCGGTGGTACCGTCATCGATGGCACCGGGAGCGCGCCACGCGTTGCCGACGTCGCCATTCGCGGGGATCGCATCATCTTCATCGGCGACGCGGCGACGGCGAACATCGCGCCCAAGCGCACGATCGATGTGCGCGGGTTGGTCGTCGCACCGGGGTTCATCGACTCGCACACGCACACCCAGGGCGACCTCGGGAGCGCCGATCAGCGGCAGCGCGCCAACCTCGCGTATCTGATGCAAGGGGTCACGACCGTCATAACGAACAACGACGGCGGGGGCTCGCTCGAGATCGGGAAAACGCTCGACGACTGGACGAAGAACGGCATCGGGACCAACGCCGCGCTGTACGTCCCCCAGGGCTCGGTGCGCCGTTCGGTTCTCGGCATGTCCGGGACCCCGGCGACGCCGGCGCAGCTCGACGCGATGCGCTCCCTCGTTAGGCGCGGGATGGAGGAGGGCGCGATCGGCATGTCGACCGGGCTCTACTACGCTCCGGGCAGCTACGCGCCGACCGAAGAGGTCATCGAGCTCGCCAAGGTCGCCGCGCAATACGGCGGCATCTACGACACCCATCTCCGCGACGAGAGCTCGTATACGATCGGCCTCATCGGGGCCGTGAACGAGGCGATCCGCATCGGCCGCGAGGCGAAGATCCCGATTCACATCTCGCACATCAAGGCGCTCGGGACCGACGTCTGGGGACAGAGTGACACGGTGATCGCTCTCATGCGCGCCGCGCGGGCAGAGGGCCTCGCCATCTCCGGTTGTCAGTATCCCTACAACGCGTCGGGGACGAGCGTCGGCGCGTCGCTTCTGCCGCGGTGGGCCGAGGTCGGCGGGCGCGACTCGCTTCGCGCCCGCATCGCCGACGCCACGACGCGCGAGCGCCTAACGAAGGAGATGGAGGAGAATCTCCGCCGACGCGGCGGGCCGGCGTCGCTCCTCATCTCCTCGACGCGCGACACGAGCATTCTCGGCCGGACGCTCGAGCAGGTCGCCACCGCGCGCCACGAGTCGCCGATCGACGCCGCGCTCCAGATCGTCCAGCAGGGCGATGCGTCCGTCGCCTCGTTCAACATGAACGAGAAGGACATCGAGAAGTTCATGGTGCAGGATTTCATCATGACCTGCTCCGACGGTTCGGCGGGCCACCCGCGCAAGTACGGCACCTTCCCGCGCCTGCTTCGGCAATACGTGTTCACGAAACACCTGCTGACGCTCCCGCAGGCCGTTCACCGATCCAGCGCGCTCACCGCGGCGACGCTCCGACTGCCGGATCGCGGTGTGCTCGCCGTCGGGAACTTCGCCGACGTGATCGTCTTCGATACCGCGACCGTGGCTGACCGCTCCACCTACCGCGAGCCGACACTGCTCGCGACCGGCATGCGTTATGTCCTGGTCAACGGCACGGTCGCCATCGATCACGGTAAGTTCACCGGAGCGTTGGCGGGACGCGCGCTGCGAGGAAAGCACTAAGGCTGTCACCCGGAGCGCGGCGAGGGATCTGCATTTATGCTACGAAAGTGCAGATTCCTCCTCGCTCCGCTCCTCGGAATGACAGAATAACTCCAGCATGTTCTCTTTTCTGACGCCCTGGGTAAAGCGGCTGATCGCGGCGAACCTGATCGTGTTCGTCGTGAGTGTGTATTTCCTCCCCGGACTCAGTCGGATCCTCGCGTTCTATCCGAGCTGGGCGATCATCGCCCGGATGCCGTGGACGTTCGTGACGTACATGTTCGAGCACGGCAGCTGGACGCACATCCTCTTCAACATGATCTCACTCGGCTTTTTCGGGCCGCGTGTCGAAGCGCAGATGGGCGGCCGGCGGTTCATCACGATGTACTTCATCGCCGGACTGAGCGGCGCGCTTCTCTCGTTGGCGCTGAAGAGTATCGCGCCGTATCCGATCGTCGGCGCGTCCGGCGCGATCTTCGGCGTGATGCTCGTGTACGCGACACTCTGGCCGCACGAGAAGGTCTACATCTGGGGCGCGCTGCCAGTGGAGGCGCGTTGGCTCGTGGTTGGCTATACGGTGATCTCCATTTTCGGCGGGTTCGGCGGCCTCGGGAGCTTCGGTGCTGGCACAGCGCACTTCGCTCACCTCGGTGGCTTCGTCGGCGCGTTTCTCTACCTGCGCTTCGTCGACTACCGGTCGCCGCTGCGGACCTATCAGCGAAAGCTGGATAGCGCGACGTACGGGAAGCGCGGCTGGGGCCTCTCGGGCGACTCCGAGGAGATCGCGCGGTGGGAGGCGATCCCGCGCGCCGGGCTGCATTCGATGAACGTCGAGGAGATGGATCGGGTGATCGCGAAGGCCAAGAAGAGCGGCGTGCGCAGCCTGACGCCTGACGAGCGCGCATTCCTGCATCGCATGTCCTTACGGGAGTCGCCGGCCGACATCAAGCCACCGATCCAATGAACCGCCGCCAGTTCAGCGCCACCCTCGCGAGCGGCCTGCTCACCTCGCCGCTGGTAGCCAAATCGTTAGGCACCGCCGCGCGTCTGCTCGCGCGCGCGGCGCCGCGTGTAAACGGCGATCGTCTCAACCGGCACCTCGCCGAGATCTCGCGCTTCGGCGCGAATCCGCAGGGCGGCGTCTCCCGGCTCGCCTACAGCGACGCGGACAAGCAGGCGCGCGAGTACGTGCGCGGCCTCATGCGCGACGCCAGGCTGACGCCGGCGATCGACGCCGCCGGCAACATCATCGCTTCGCGACCGGGACGCGAGGCGTCGCTCAAGCCCATCCTCTTCGGCTCGCACATCGATTCCGTCCCCGAAGGCGGCAACTACGACGGCAACGTCGGGTCGATGTCCGCGATCGAAGTCGCGCAGACGTTAGGCGAGCAGGGCATCACGACACGCCATCCCCTCCAGGTCGTGATCTGGCAGAACGAGGAGGGGGGACTCTATGGAAGTCGTGCCGTGAGCGGCCAGCTCACCCCGGCCGAGCTGCAGAACGTGAGTAGCAGCGGCAAGACGATCGCCGAGGGGATCACTTTCCTCGGCGGAGATCCTAAGCGGCTCGCCGAAGCACGGCGCGCGAAGGGCGACATCGCCGGATACCTCGAGCTGCACATCGAGCAGGGCGGCACGCTCGAGCGCGACCACGTCGACATCGGCATCGTCGAGGGGATCGTCGGCATCAAGCAGTGGGAAGTCACCATCACCGGATTCGCCAACCACGCCGGGACGACGCCGATGGACCAGCGACACGACGCTCTGCTGTCGGCGTCGCGCTTCGTCGAGGCGGTGAACCGCGTTGTCACGAGCATCCCTGGCCGCCAGGTCGGCACCGTCGGACGCATGCACGCGTTTCCCGGCGCTCCTAACGTGATCCCCGGTCAGGTCGCCTGCACGCTCGAGTTGCGTGATCTCGACGCCGCGAAGATCGACACGATGTACGCGCGCATCGCCGACGAAGCCAAACGCATCGCCGGAGAGAACGGGACGAGCTTCGCCTTCCGCTCACTGCACGAGAACGTGCCCGCGCCGAGCGACCCGCGTGTCCGCTCGCTCATCGCCGACTCGGCTCGCGAGCTCGGCCTAACGGCGAGAGTGATGCCCAGCGGCGCCGGCCACGACGCGCAAGCAATGGCCCAGCTCGGACCGATGGGGATGATCTTCGTGCCGAGCATCGGCGGGATCAGCCACTCGCCGAAGGAGTTCTCTCGGCCCAACGATGTCGTGAATGGCGCGAATGTCCTGCTCGCGACGCTACTGCGTTTGGACGAGCTTCGAGTGGCGAGTGGCTAGCTCGCCGCTCGTCACTGGCGACTCAATCCCGGTACAGATCCTCTCTCGTCCGCGGCAGATCGACCCGCCCATCGCTATACGGCTTCGCCAGCAGCGATTGGATGATTCCGATGCGCCCGGTGCGGAAGCCGTAGGCCGACGCCGACATGTAGAGTCGCCACACGCGATACGTTGGTTCTCCGACCAGCGCGATCGCCGCCTCACGGCGCGCCTCGAGGCGACGGACCCAATGGCGAAGCGTCAGCACGTAGTGCTCGCGCAAGCTTTCGACATCGCGCAGCTCGAAGCCATTTCGCTCGGCGCTCGCGACGACCGATGCGGCCGGCACGAGCTCGCCGTCGGGGAACACGTAGCGATCGATGAACTCGCCGCGCTGCCAGATGCGGGATGACAAGCGCGCGCGGATCGACGCCGGCCGCGCCCTCTCGATGCTCACGATCCCGTGATTCAGAAACAATCCGCCGGGACGAAGAGCCGCGTACGCCGACGCGAAGTATTCGTCGAGCCGCTTTTGACCGACATGCTCGACCATGCCGACACTCGCGACCTTGTCAAAGACCGGCTCACTGCCGAGCTGCCGGTAGTCGCGCAGCTCGACGCGACATTGGTCGCCCAGGCCAGCCGCGGCAATTCGCTCACGCGCCAGCTCGGCCTGCGCATCGCTCAGCGTGATGCCCAACGCGAACACGCCGTACCGTTTCGCGGCGTGCATGATGAGCCCACCCCATCCGCAGCCGATGTCGAGGAGCCGTTCGCCCGGCATCAAACGCAGCTTGCGGCAGATCAGATCGAGCTTCGACTCCTGCGCGCTGTCCAGGTCGTCGTCCTGGCGCGCGAAGTAGCCACAGGAGTACACCATCCGCGAGTCGAGCCAGAGGGAATAAAACGCGTTCCCGACGTTGTAATGGAAGCGCACCGCATCCCGATCGCGCGCCTTCGAGTGGCGCCGACCGGAGAGCTTCGTCGACAATGACGTTGGCGTGTCGTGATGCCACTGACGCCGCTCGTCGCGAGGCAAGGCGAGAACGTGGCGAGCCAGGCGAATGAGAGCGCCCGCGGAGCCGATTCGCGATGCGGCAGTGTCGCCGAGGTCGATCGCCGCCTCGAGATCTCCCTCGATGTCGACGTCGCCGAAGACATAGCTCTCCGAAAGAGCGAGCTCGGACGGAGGGAGAAGCATTCGCCTCAAAGATCCCGGCGATTCGAGGACCATCGCAAAGAGAGGCTCCTCGAAGGGCTCGTCGACCGATCCGTCCCAGAAACGCACCGAGAAGCGCCGCGAGGCAACCGGTCCAAATGCGTCATCCAGAACCGCGCGTGCAGCGGCGATCGCGTCGCCGTCTTTTTTCGGCGGCAGCGTTTCCGAGTACGACTGCTGCGTAGTAACCGGTTGCGCCATGGGACTCTCAGTCACGGAGCCAAAGGCTCTTATCGAGAGTATACGCGTGCAGGGAAGCGACGAAAGTGGGGGCCCACCTCTCTCGTGACCCCGGAGCGGGCTTTCCAGTCGAGTCAGGAGACAACGACAAGTAGCCCACCATCCGCCGACCATCGTGATTCACATGCCCTCCACCATCGGATTCGACGGAGCATTCCGCGCCCTGATAGCGGCGTTAAGTGTGGTAATGGCCCAAGGATGCGCCAGCACCAACGGCGCGGCCGTCATGCAGCAAGGCTCGGCGCGGCACAACGCATCAGCCGCGCTTCCCGCGACCAACTTCGCTACCCTCGAGCGAGGCGTGCTCGACGAATTGAATCGCGTTCGCTCAGACCCTCGCGGCTACGCCAACAGACTCGAGCATGAGCTCGAGTTCTACCACGGCAATCTCTTTCGACGCCCTGGCGACGACAGTGCGCTACAGACTCGGGAAGGTGCCGCGGCTGTTCGCGAAGCGATTCGCGTTCTTCGGCAAACGAAGTCGATGGTCCCGTTCAGTTCGTCGCCAGGTCTGACGCTGGGTGCGAAAGACCATGTGAATGATCAGGCGCCGCGGGGGCTCATGAACCACAAAGGTACCGACGGCAGCATGGCGTGGGATCGCGTGAGCCGGTATGGCGTCTGGAAGACCAAGATCTCGGAGAACATGACCTTCGGTCCGGCGACCCCGCACGATGTCGTTGCCGCCCTGCTCATCGACGACGGCATCGCCGATCGCGGCCATCGCAAGAACATTCTCGATCCCGACGTGAAAATGGTCGGCATCTCCTGCGGACCGCACAAATCATTTCGCGTGATGTGCGATATGGTGCAGGCCGGAGGATTCGTGGAGCACCGATAAGCCTGTTGTACTGGAATGGCCGTCATCACGGAATATCGGCCATCCATCTCGGATCATCCGGATTCACCCCGATGGTTCCGTACGCACCTAGGGCTCCGACCCGCCAAGCAATTGATGGTTCTTAAAAAAAAACTTCGGCGGGGAGGCGTCTCCGAAGGCTCGTCAAATCATTTCCGCCCCGCGCGCGAGGAGTCTCATTCGCTTCGGAAATCATTCGAGACAATCCGAATAATCCGTGATCACTGTCAGCCTGATCGGGATCTCGAAGCGTCGAGACGATCAATCATCTGCTCGTGGACAGCCTCGCGAGCGTAACTCGCGCCGAGAGTACTCGGCAGCTAGCCCTCAGTACGGCAGTGAGGAGTATTCGAGCGCCTACTGCGGCGAGCCGAATGTCTGAACGAAAATCAACCGTCCGTGCATGTCAGGCTCGAGCACGACACCCGTCTCACTGTAGCCGCCGGCGAGAATGTTCGCTCGGTGTCCCGGCGATTGCATCCAGGCGGCGACGGCACTCGGCGCGTCGGTGAAGCCGAGCGCGAGATTCTCACCCAACGAGTTCCACGCGTAGCCGGCGGCCAGCGCGCGCTCGCGCGGTGTTGGGTACGGACCGCTCAGGATCACGTGGTCGAGCACACCTGTTTCGGCGATCTGCGCGGCTTGCAGCTTCGCGTCGGTGACCAATCTCGCGTTCACCTTCAACGGCGGAAGCGCGTGTTGCGCACGCTCGAGATTCACGAGGTAAACGATCTCGCGCGCCATGTTGTCGAGCGACATCGGAACGAGCGCGGGGCGCGGTTGGCTCACGGAGGCGGTGCGCGTACTCGCCGTAGTCGGAAGCAGAAACGCGAAGGCGGAGCACAGCAGCAGCGCGAGTACCACTTTGGTCGCTCTTCCCGGACGCGCGCTTTCAGTTTGATGGATGTGCGTCACGAGCAAACGGCCGAATCCGGAGCGTGAGATCACGCCGGACGGGCGTTGGCGACGAGTTGAGCTGGAACGTTGAGTCACGGAAGACATCTGAGAATCTCACCACGCGCGAAGCGGGCATTTGTGCTCGGCAGATGCAACACGAGCCAACGGCGGCCAGCGTCACGTTTCGACGGCACAGGTACACCTACGGCCGATGACCGACGAGGTGTCGGGCCCCGGCGTTCGAACGTTCAATTCGGAATTGATCCTGCGTTCGGTCGGCATCAGGTTGAACAGGGCACGGCGAAGCGTCTCTGAGCTCATGACACTTCCCCAGCCCCTACCCCTAGCCCCAGGTCTCTTGTCCCTCCGCGTTCTCGTTACCGACGAAATAGATCCCGAAGGCGTGCAGCTGCTCGCGGCGCAGCCTGGTCTTCGCGTTGACGAAGTCCCCACGCTCCCCAAGCAAGATTTGCTCGCGCGCATCGGTAACTACGACGCAATCGTCGGGCGAAGCGCGACGCGCATCTCCGAAGAGGTGCTCCGCGCCGCCAAGAAGCTGAAAGTGGTGGGGCGAGCCGGCGTCGGCGTCGACAACATCGCGCTCGATGCCGCGACCGCGCTCGGCATTGCCGTGATCAATGCGCCGGCCGGTAACACCGTCGCGGTCGCCGAGCTTTTTTTCGGAGTGATGATCGGCCTCTTGCGTCATCTTCCGCGCGCGACGCAATCGATGCGCGAGGGCAAATGGGATCGCTCGCAATTGCTCGGCAGTGAGCTGAAGGGGCGCACGCTCGGGATCGTCGGCGTCGGACGCATTGGCAGCGAAATCGCCGCGCGCGCGCAGGCGTTCAGCATGGAGGTCGTCGGCTTCGATCCGTACATCGCCGACGATCGATTTCGAGCGCTCCGCGTGCGTCGCGCGGCGACGCTCGACGCGCTGCTCGAAGAGGCCGACATCGTCACCGTGCACACACCGCTCAACGACGAGACCAAGGGGCTCATCGGGCGTCGCGAGCTCTCGATTTTGCGAGCCGGAGCCATCGTCGCGAACCTGGCGCGCGGGGGCATCGTCGACGATCAAGCGCTGCTCGCGGCGCTCGAGAGTGGGCACGTGCAGGGGGCGGCGCTCGACGTGTATCAGGCCGAGCCGCTCGCCGCGGATCATCCCATTCGCCGGGTGCCTAACGTGGTTCTCACGCCGCACATCGGTGCGTCGACCGCCGAGGCGCAGCGCAACGTCGCCGTCGACGTCTGCCGCGCGGTGCGGGACGCGCTCCTCCACGGCGAGCTCTCCCGGTCGATCAACGTCGCGTCCGTATCGTTAGGCGATGGTCGCTGGCGGGAAGTACAGCCGGCGATGCTCGTCGCGCAGCGCGCGGCGATGGTGACGCGCGCGATTCTCGCCGATCAGGGGCTGCGCGCGGTGAGACGGCTGTCGGTGCGCTGCGGGAGCGCGCTCGTCGACGCTGGCGATCTGCTTCTCTCGGCGGCGGCGATCGGCGTGCTCGAGGGGGTCGTCGAGACCGATCGCCTGAATCTCATCAACGCGCGCACGCTCGCCGAGGGGCGTGGACTGGAGCTGTCCGTCGCCGAGGCGGCCGCCGCCCACCCGTACGCCATCGACGTGGCGCTCTCGGGCGGCATGCAGGAGCTCGCCGTGGCGGGGAGCGCCCAACCCGACAGCCCGCCCCGCCTAACGCGGATCGGCAGCTTCCACGTCGACGTCATGCCGCGACAGACGCTCATCGTACTCACGAACCACGACGTCCCCGGCGTCATCGGTCGGGTCGGCACGCTGCTCGGCGACGCCGGGGTCAACATCGCTGAATACCACCAGGCGCGGCTTGCGCAAGGCGGTGAGGCGCTCGCCGCGATCTCCGTCGACGGCACCGTCAGCGGCGACATCCGGCGCAAGCTTCTCGAGCTGTCGGACGTCATCACCGCGACGGTCGTGAAGTTCGAGGGGACTGGGGCATAAGGACCAGGGCTAGGGGCATGGGGACCAGGGGCCAGGGGATGCTCTCCACCGATGCCGGCGTTAGGCAGTCCTTCGCGCGAGACGCATCCGGGCTCGTGATGGTGCCGGAAACCATCGCGCGGCCAACGAGCGAGCAGTCCGTCCTCGACGTCCTTCGCGCCGCGCGAGAGGATGGCCGGCCGGTCACGCCGGCGGGCGGGCAAACGAGTACCACGGGTGCGTCGATCACCGACCAGGGTGTGCTGCTGTCGCTCCGCGGGCTCGACCAAATCGGCGAGATCGATCGCGAGCACCTAACGATTCGTGTGCAGGCCGGGGTCAATCTCGGCGCCCTCAAACGGCGCCTCGCCGCCGAAGGATTGCTGTTCGCCCCCGATCCGACGAGCGAAGACGACGTCACCGTCGGCGGCGCGATCGCGTGCAACGCCTCGGGCGCGCGCAGCCTCCTCTACGGCCCGACGCGGCCGCACGTCGCCGCCCTGCGCGTCGCCCTCGCCGACGCCACGGTTCGGGAGCTGCGACGCACGCGACTCGAGAAGAACACCGTCGGCTATGCGCCGGTCCACGATCTCGTCGACTGGTTCATCGGCAGCGAGGGGACGCTCGGCGTCATCCTCGACGCGGAGCTGTCGCTGCTCCCGCTGCCCGAGACAGTCATCGGACTGGCGGTGCCCTTCGCTCATGAGCGAGACGCGCTCCATTTCGTGGTCGCGGCGCGGTCGTCGACCGAGGTATCGGCGCGCTGTCTCGAATTCTTCGACGCGTCAGCGCTCGACGTCGTGCGAAGCGTGGAGGGGAATGAACGATGGGTCGAGGGCGCCGAAGCGCTGGTGTACGTCGAACAGGCGGCCGCGGCCGGGAGCGAGGTTCCGCTCGATCGCTGGCTCGCCCTCGCCGAGCAGTTCGGGGCGAGCGAGGATGATGTGCTCGTATACGAGGGCGATGCTGCCTTACGAGACGCGCGCCGGGCGCGACACGCCGTGCCCGCGACGATGAATGAACGCGGCGCGCGATACCAGTCGGCGGGCGGGCGCAAGGTCTCGACGGATTGGGCGGTCCCGTACCGGCAGCTCGAGGCCGCGATCGTGGAAGCGCGTCGCCTTGCAGACGACGCGGGGCTGGAGCAGCCCGTGATTTACGGGCACGCGGGGAACGGCCATCCACACCAGAACTTCATCGCTCGCGACGCCGAGGAACTGTCGCTGATCGAACAGGTCGTGGAGTCGACGCTGCGCCTCGTCGTGGCGCGGGGCGGGACTGTCGCCGCCGAGCATGGGATCGGCAAGTTGAAGCGCCGGTGGCTGCCGCTGCAGTTGTCCCCGATGCAACTGGGTCTGATGCGCGCTATCAAGAGTGAGCTGGACCCGCGCGGTATGCTGGCGCCGGGCAACTTGTTCGAGCCTCGTTAGGCCCTCACGCCGCGAGCGTATCGCGCATGACTCTCCTCTACGCATCCGTCGTCATCGATGTCGACTCGACACTCTGCGGGATCGAGGGCATCGACTTCCTCGCGGATCGCCGAGGCGGTGATGTGGGCGCCCGTGTGGCTGCCCTCACCGCCCGCGCAATGCGCGGCGAGGTCGAGCTGCAGTCGGTCTACGGCGATCGGCTCGCGATCGTTCGACCCAGCGCGGACGACGTCGCGGCGCTCGCCGACGAATATCGAGAATCGCTTGCGCCCGGTGCGTCCGACGCGATCTCGGCGATGCGGAAAGCCGGCGCGCGGCTCATCCTCATCAGCGGCGGCGTACGCCAGGCGATCGCGCCGCTGGCGCGAGCCCTTGGATTCGCCGATCGAGATGTGTTCGCCGTGTCGATCGCATTCGACACAAAGGGGAACTACGAGAGCTACGACCGGAGCTCGCCGCTCGCGACTCAGCGCGGCAAGCCCGAGGTCGTGGAGCGACTCATCGCCGACCGGAGACTCATCAGGCCGATACTCGCGGTTGGTGACGGTGCCACGGACGTCCCGCTGCGGAGCGTCGCCGACACCTTCGCCGCCTACGTCGGCTTCGCGAGACGCACGAGTGTAGTCGCTCACGCCGATCTGGAGATCGCGAGCTTTGCGGAGCTCGAGCACGCGGTCCTGGGACCTACGAACAGGTAGGGCTAGCTTGTTCTAGCTCTCACTCGCCCAATCCCCTAACCCCTGTCTCCCATCTCTTTCGGCACTTTCTTCCTTCCCGGGCCCACCGAAGTACGCCCGGAGATTCTTTCGGCGATGATCCGACCGATGATTGCGCACCGCGGCCCCGAGTTCGAGGAGCTTTTCGCGCGACTCGAGGCCGGCCTGCGCGACGTGTTTCTCACCGCCCGGCCGGTGTACATCAGCACGTCGTCGGCGAGCGGCTTGATGGAAGGTGCGGTGCGGAACGCGCCGGCCGGACCGCTCCTCGCGCTCGTGAACGGCGCCTTCTCGAGCCGCTTCGCCAAGATCGCGAAGGCCTGCGGGCGCGACGTCGACGTGCTCGACGCGCCGTGGGGGCAGACGTTCGACCTTGGCGACGTCGAGCGGCGGCTCGGCGCGCGTCGTTATGCGGTGGTCACCGTCGTCCACTCGGAAACGTCCACTGGCGCGCTCACCGACGTGCGCGCCGTGACCGAGATCGCGCACAACCATGGCGCGCTCTGCATCGTCGACAGTGTCACCGGCGTCGCCGGCGCCGAGCTGCGCTTCGACGCCTGGGGGCTCGATTTCGCCCTCACCGGATCGCAGAAGGCGCTGGCGCTCCCACCGGGTCTGGCGTTCGGCGTCGCCTCGGCCGAATTCGTTAGGCGCGCCCGCGAAACGCCCAATCGCGGCCTGTATTTCGACGTCGTGGAGTTCGAGGAGTTCGCGGCGAAGAATCAGACGCCGGCGACGCCCGCGCTCTCGATCCTCTTTGCGCTCGATGCGCAACTCGCCGACGTGCTGCGCGAGGGAATCGAGCGGCGGTGGGAGCGCCACGCGTCCATGCGCGAAACGACCGTCGCCTGGCTCAAGCGTGCGGTGACGCGCGTCGACCTCGACATTGCGATTCTCGCACCCGACACGGCGCGGTCCCCGACGATCACCACGATAACGCTCCCCGAAGGGGTGAAGAGCGCCGACGTCGTGAGCGCCGTCGCGCGCCGCGGATTCGTGATCGGGGGCGGATACGGGAAGCTCAAAGACACCACGATCCGCATCGGCCACATGGGCGATCACACGATCGACACCCTGCGACCCTGCCTGGCGGAGTGCGAGGACGCGCTCCGGGATGTCGCCGGGATCAAATGGTGATCTTTGGGCTCCGTGGCGACGCGAGCGTACCCCCGTCGATGCACGCGTCGCGAGGGAGTTTTTCAGCGCTCTGAGCGGCCCGCCCAAAAAACGAAGGGTCCGCCCGAATCGAGCGGACCCTTCGCCTAACCACGGCAAGATCAGCTATTTCTTACTCGGATCATGATCGTCGTCATCCGATCCGAAGTTGAATCCGGTGTCGTCGCCACCACTCATCCGCTCGACGCGTAGCACCTGTTTGTAGGTGCGGCCGCCGACGGTGAGCGTCACGAGATAATCGCCGGTGTTGACGACGGGCGCTTGCCCTGCGCCGCGTCCTCCGCCGCCGAAGCCGAAGAGGTTCCCGAAGCCACCCCGGCCGCCGCGCTGACCCGGTGGACGCAGCAGCTCGCCGAACTCCTGCGCGCCACCCGGGAACGAGTTGAGCAGATCCATAATGTTCTCCTCGCCACCAGCACCCGGCGCGGCTTCGCGGCCCGCCTGCGCGGCACCACGACCACCACCGCCGACGAAAGCACCCTCACCCGGGCGCGCGACCCAGCCCCCGCCGGGGCCACCCCGACCACCGCCACCGCCACGACCGAAGCCCGGATTGCCCGAAGCGATCATTTGACGAATGCGGTCGAGCTGCGCCTTCCGCATCGTGCCCGCCTTCTCGAGCGAGTCGAACACGAAGTTCATCCGGTTCGCCTGAACGACGCTGTCGCGCTTTTGCGAGATCGACAGCACGCGCACCGGCGCCTTGCCGCGGAAGTCCCACGTCACGCGATGCAAGCCGGCCGTCGCCGGTCCCGTGAGCGTTTGCACCGTGTCGCCGCGCGCGTCGGTGATGAGAAGATGTGCTTGCTCGCGTGGCGCGCGTCCACCGCGGCTCCCCCCCGCGCTCGGAGTAGAGCCGTTCGCGTCGGCCGCGTTTCCGGCCTGCGCCGCGGAGGCGGCGGCGCTTCCAGTGATCCGATATACGATTTCGGCACCGTATTGCGGGCTCGGGGCATTGAAGAACTTCTGACCTTCCCCGTTCGACGACGCGCCGATTGCCGGACCCTGTCCATACTCGAAGGCTGTCTTCGGTGCGAAGAGGAACGTGTTGTCGGCGAGGACGCGCTTTCCCGAGTCGCCCGCCATCTGCTCGAGTGGCGCGATGTCCACGATCCAGAAGCCGCGGCCGTGCGTCGCGGCGATCAGCTCACGATCACGCGGATGGATCTTGAGGTCGTACACGGGCACCGTCGGCAGGCCGCCGTTGAACTTGTGCCACGAGGTGCCGCGATCGATCGAGACGTACGTGGACCGGGACGTTCCAACGAACAGAAGGTCGCGGCTATAAGGATCCTCACGTACGACGTGCACAAAGTCCGCGGGACTATCATGAGGGAGTGCTCCCGCGATCGACCTGAACGTCTTGCCGGCGTCGTTGGTGACATAGACGTACGGCGTGAAGTCGTTCCACCGGTGATTGTCGAAGGTGATGTAGAACGTCGTCGTATCGAAGTGCGAGGGCTCGATCCGGCTCACGTAGACGTCGCCCGCCGGCAGGCCCGCGAATTTCGTCGTCGGGATCTGCTCCCAGGTCGTACCGTCGTTCCGCGTCGTCCAGACGTTGCCGTCGTCGGTTCCGGCGTAGAGAAAGCCCGGGCGCACGTACGACTCGGCGAGGGCCACGACGGTGCCGTATGTCTCGGCGCCCGTCGCGTCGAGCGTGATGCCGCCCGTCTTGTTCATGCTCGTGTCGATCCGGCCGAGGTTCCGCTTCGAGAGATCCGGCGAGATCGGATACAGATTGTCGCCGCGCTGTGTCGACTTCAGCACGCGGTTGCCGCCCATGTAGAAGACGTCCGCGTTATGCGGCGACAGGAAGTACGGCGTCTCCCAGTTGAAGCGGAGGTCGAGCGCGGACGAGTCGGTCTTCTGACGAGCGCGATACTCGGAGATGCGAGTCGTTTGTTCCTTCGTTGCCGGCGTAGTACTGTCGCCGCGCGTGATGAGGATCGAGTCTTCCAGCGTCTGGTACAGAGGACGCCACGACGGCTTCACGAGCGACGCGCGCTCACCCGTCTTGAGGTTCAGCCGCGAAACATTGCCGCCCTGCGACTCGCCCCACACGATCCACGGCTCGGCTGGATGTTGAGCAGTGTAGAAACCATCGCCGCCCGAGATCGTGAACCAATACGCGTTGGTGACGGCGCCGTTCTTGCGCCGGCTCGGGCCGCACCAGGCGCCGTTGTCCTGCGCGCCGCCGCAGATGTTGTATGGCACCTCGAAATCGTAGCTGACGTCGTAGAACTGACCGATCGGGAGATTCGCGGGGAAGTCGAAGTTCCCGCCACCGTCCCACGTGATCGAGATGCCGCCGTCGTCGCCGACGATGAAGTGATCCGGATCGCCCGGATCGATCCACATCGCGTGATGGTCGACGTGAATGCCCTGCGTCGCCGTGCGAGCCGTCTTGCCGCCGTCGCTCGAGACCAGCACCGGCGTCGACGAGAACCATAAGTGATCCGCGTTCCGCGGATCTACCCGAACCTGCGAGTAGTAGAACGGACGAGTGTCGGCGTCGTTCATCTTCTCCCAGGTCTTGCCACCGTCTTTCGTGCGATAGAGACCGTTGCCGAGCTTCTGTCGCTTCGCGCCGGGCGCCGCCTTCTGTCCGCGGATCGAGTCTGCCTCGACCATCGCGTAGACGATGTCCGGATTACCGGCGAAGATCGAGAAGCTGATGCGTCCCTTCTGGGTCTCGGGGAACCCACCGCCCTTGATCTCCGTCCACGTATTGCCGGCGTCGGTCGACTTCCAGAGGCCTGAGCCGGGACCACCCGAGGTCAGGAAGTATGGACCGCGCACGCGCTGCCAGCTCGACGCCCAGATCACATTCGGATTCTTGGGATCGATGCCGACGTCGATGAAGCCCGTTTTGTCGTTGATGAACTTCACGAGCTTCCACGTCGTGCCGCCGTCCTCGGTCTTGTAGAGCCCGCGCTCCGGGTTCGATTTCCACGCTGCGCCCAGTGCGGCGACGTAGACGATGTTCGGGTTGGTCGGATTGACCGCGATGCGCCCGATGTGCTGCGTCTTCTCGAGACCCATGAGCTTCCACGTCAGGCCGCCGTCCGTGGACTTGTAGATACCGCCGCCAGGCTCGATGGTGTTTCGAGAGTTCTGCTCGCCCGTTCCCGCCCACACCTGCATCGTGTCCGACGGCGCGATCGCGAGTGCGCCCATTGCCACGACTGGGTAGTTGTCGAAGACAGGGCGGAAGGTCACGCCGGCATTGGTGGTCTTCCATATGCCACCGCCTGCCGAGGCGACGAAGAACGTCTTCGATGGGCTGGGGATGCCGGCAATGTCGGCAACGCGCCCCTCGAAGTTGGCGGGCCCGACGGTTCGCCAATGGAAGCCGGCGAGGGTCAGGGAATCGAGAGTCTGTGCCTCTGCCGAGATCGCGACGCTCGTGAGGGCGACCGCGGCGAGGAGTGGAACGATGCGGATACGATGCATACGCACTCCCAGGGGTGGGACGATTTGGAGTGGAAACGATACAGTTACGGAGCGTCCGCGGGGAGTGTTGAACTGCCGCCCCCGAGCGCCAACCGTAAGAGGGGTGCCGACCCGTATTCCGCCCTGCGCGGAACGCGAAAGCCCCGGCCGACGCCCCCTCTCCCCCCCTACACTCTCCCCCCCCGGCGCTGATTGGGAGCCCGAGACCCTATTGCTCGATGCGGCGAGCGGCTCGCTTCGGACACTCACGCTCGCCGCATCCTTCACCCAACGATAGGTTGTCAGTCCCTTGCTTCGCTCGGATGACATGACTGCTCATCACTGCTGATCCTGGAGGACATCACGATGCAACGCGCTCGCACCACGGCCCTCGCGCTAGCCATTGCGCTCGCTGGAACAGCCGTCGCGCACGCACAGTCGGCGAAGCGGCCGATGACCATCGAAGACATGATGGCGCTCAAGAACGTGGGCGCCGCGTCGATCTCGCCTAACGGCGCGCTCGTCGTCTACGTCGTGAATGGATGGGAGCACCCCAATGCCAATCCCGCCAAGGGCGACACGGCCCTGGGCGACAAGCACGACGTCCGCTCGCACCTCTGGCTCGCGCCGACCGACGGGTCGCGTCCACCGCGCCAGATCACCTTCAGCGAGCGCGGCGAATCGCAGCCGCAGTGGTCTCCCGACGGCTCCTCGATCGCGTTTCTGTCCGCGCGCGGCGCCGCCGCGGGAGACGAAGCCCCACGTCCCGAGATTCACCTCCTGCGCATCGACGGCGGCGAGGCGGAGAAGATCACCAGCGCCAAGGAAGGCGTCACGGGATTCAGCTGGGCGCCCGACGGCAAGAAGATCGCTTTCCTGAGCGTCGACTCGCTGCCCAAGTCGACGGAAGCCGCGCGCAAGCGGCACGACGATCCCCAGGTCTACGAGGCTGATTTCCGCCTTTCGCACGTCTGGGTGGTCGACGTCGCGACGAAGAAGGAGTCCGAGCTCGTGCACACGAAGGAGTTCACCGTGCGCGGCGCGCCCGATTGGTCGCCGGACAGCCGCCGCATCGCCTACGTGACGACGCCGTCGACGTTGCTTCGCGACGAACGTCGCAACGCGTTCATCGTCGACGCGACGACGGGTGCGGCGGAGCGGATCGACGCCGGTGGCGACGTGCAGGCAACGCCGCAGTGGTCGCCCGACGGCCGCACCCTCGCCGTGACGACGCTCAAGCAGACGCACGCGATGGTCCCCGACAGCATGCCCTTCCGCGAAGTCATGAACGCGCACCTCGTCCTGTACGACGTCGCGAGCAAGCGCGCGCGCGACGTCAGTGCCGGATTCGACAACTCCCCGGGCGCGCTCACGTGGAGTCCCGACGGCAAGGAGCTGTACTTCACCGCGGGGGACCGCGTGTACTCCAGCGTGTTCCGCTTCGATGTCGCGAGTGGCAGGTACACCCAGCTCACGCAGCGCGAGATCATTCGCGGGGTGTCCTTCGACAGGAGCGGGACGCACGCGGCCTTCGTCATGGATACGCCGATGTCCCCTGGCAACGTATACTCGTCGGACGCGACGTTCGCCTCGCCGCGCCGGCTCACCGACGCCAACCCGCAGGTCGCGAGTCTGTCGTTAGGCGAGACGGAGGTCGTCACCTGGAAGAGCTCCGACGGCGAGCAAGTGGAGGGTGTGCTCCTCAAGCCCGTCGGCTATCGCGCCGGACAGCGCTATCCGCTGCTCGTCGACATTCACGGCGGACCGACCGGCGCGCATAACGCGGGGTTCAAGGCGAACTGGGGCTCGCCTGGACAGTTCTGGGCCGGACAGGGATGGGCCGTGCTCTATCCGAATCCACGTGGATCCACCGGATACGGCGAGAAGTTCATGCGCGGCAACATCTCGGATTGGGGTGGCGGCGACTATCGCGACATTATGGCCGGCGTCGACGCCATGGTCGCGCGCGGCGTCGCCGACGCCGACAAGCTCGCGGTGACCGGCTGGAGCTACGGCGGCTACATGACGTCGTGGGTCGTCACCCAAACGAATCGCTTCAAGGCAGCGATGGAGGGCGCCGGCCTCACCGATCTCGTGAGCATGTACGGCACCACCGATATCCCAGGCTACATGGCCTCTTTCCTACACGGTGTGCCGAACAAGGAGACGACCGAGTTCTATCGCCAGCACTCGGCGATCACCTTCGTCGACAACGTCACGACGCCGCTGCTGATCCTCCATGGAGGTAGCGACGGGCGTGTGCCGATCGGCCAACCGATGGAGTATTTCCGACAGCTCAAGGATCGCGGCAAGACGGTACAGCTGGTGTTCTACCCGCGCGAAGGGCACGGGTTGGGCGAGTACTATCACCAGATCGACAAGGTGCGCCGCGAGTTCGACTGGATCAATCGATACACGTTAGGCGCGCCGAAGAGCGTATCGTCTCGTTAGGTGAGTGGACTTGCCACTTCCCACTTCGGAAGGGATCAGTGGGGAGTGGCAAGTGGACTCACCGGCCGATCTGTAAGAGCATGCGGCACCCGTCGTGCATGTCTCATGGCTTGCTATGAAGACGAGATTGCTCGGTTATTGGGTGGCTACCTTGGTCATCGGCGTCGAGACACTGGCGGGCGGTGCGACGGATCTGATGCACGGGCGAGCCGCCCTCGTGTCAGGTCCGTTTGTCCTCGACATCATCACGCACCTCGGCTACCCGGCGTACCTCCTCGTAATTCTCGGCATCTTCAAAGTGCTCGGAGGGATCGTGTTGCTTGCGCCAAAACTTCCCCGACTGAAGGAATGGGCGTATGCCGGTGTCTTCTTCGAGCTCACCGGCGCCGCGGCATCATGGACGCTGCATCGTGATTCGGCGAGCGAGTTGCTCGGGCCGATCAGCCTCATCGTCGTGGCGATGATCTCGTGGGCGCTCCGGCCTTCCTCGCGGCTGCTCGGCTCCATCTTTACCCGCAATGCCGCCGCCTAACGTCTCAGTCGGCGCTCAGGCTGCGTGAGCCAATGAGAGAATCCTATCCCGCTTGCGTCATGCCGGGCGCGCGGGCGCGTCTCGAGATCCGCGAGCTTCCCGCTCCTGATCTCCAACCCGGCGCCGCGCTGCTGCACACGATGTACTCCGAGGTGTGCGGCACCGACGTCCATCTTCACCACGGCCGGCTCGATGTGCCCTTCCCGATCATACCGGGGCACGTTTCCGTCGGGGTCGTCGCCGCGTCTCGCGGCGATCTTCGTGACATCGAGGGAGAGCGGATTCGTGATGGGGACATCGTCACCTTTCTCGATGTTCACGAAACGTGCAACGCCTGCTATCACTGCCTCGTCGCGCGGCAGCCGACGCGCTGCGCCAAGCGACGCGTCTACGGCATCACGTACAGCGCGAACGACGGCTTGTTAGGCGGCTGGGCGCAAGCCATCTGGATGAAGCCCGGCGTCAAGATGATCCGCCTGCCGAGCGATCTGTCGCCGGAGACCTTCATCGGCGGTGGATGTGGGCTCGTCACCGCGCTCCATGCCATCGACCTGGCACACGTCAGGCTCGGCGAGTCGGTCGCGGTGCTTGGCGTCGGACCGGTCGGCCAATCGCTGATCGCGCTCGCGGCGCTCTCCGGCGCCGCCGAGATCGTCGCCGTCGGCGCCCCCGACGATCGGCTCACCTTCGCTCGCCGCATGGGCGCGACCCAGACCGCGGGTCTGGACCTAACGAGTGACGATCGCATCGCCGCCGTGCGCGCCGCCACGCGCGGCCGCGGCGCCGACGTCGTCGTCGAGGCGAGCGGAAGTCCCGACGCCGTCTCTCAGGCCCTCGATATGGTTCGCGACGGCGGACGCGTCGTCGTCTGTGGCCACTACACCGACAACGGCCCGGTCGAGATCCACCCGCACTGGCAGATCAATCGGAAGCACGTCGAGATCCACGGCTGCTGGGGCTCGCAGTACCATCACTTCCACCGCGCCGTGCAGCTTGCCGCCCGCTTTGGCGAGCGCGTTCCCTGGGACGAGATGGTCAGCGGACGGTACGGACTCGCGCAGGCCGCCGAGGCACTCGCCGCGGTCGAGTCGCGCGCGGCGATCAAAGCCCTCATCGTGCCCTGATCGGCATCTCGAACTCTTCCGGCCAACGATCACGGATCATTCCGATTCACCCGAATCACTCCTCGTACGAGAAAGCGCCTCCGCCTGTGCGACCAACGCACGAGTGTTTGGCGAATGGAGTAGCAACAGCGACGGAGTGATCCGCGTCCTCCGAATTATCGTGATTGTTCTTTCGAAGGGTCGAGATCTCGAAGGGCCACACGGAGGGATCCGCCTGTCCGCTTCTGGGACGACGCGAGTTGCGCCATCCGGGCAGTCTTGCAGTATTCCGGGCGATGTACTCGACCTGTCTCTTCTGCAACAGCTCACTCGGCACGAACGATTGCCTCGCCGCCTTCCCAGTCGGCCATAGGCTCGCGTTCGACCCAGCCCGTGGGCGCCTCTGGGTCGTCTGCACGCGATGCGGTCGCTGGAATCTCTCGCCTCTCGAGGAGCGCTGGGAAGCGATCGACGAGTGCGAGCGGCTCTTCCGAGGAACGCGACTCCGCTACTCGACGGACAACATCGGTCTCGCTCGCGTCGGTGAGCGGCTCGAGCTCGTCCGCATCGGACCCGCTCTGCTTCCCGAGATCGCGTCGTGGCGCTATGGCGCGCGCATCGAGCGATATGCGTCGGACGCGAACGGCAAGCGACAGACGAGGGCCCTCGTCCGCCGCGGCGCCAAGCTCCCGGTCTGGATCGCCCGGCGAGCGGCCGCCGCGCTCGCCGGCTACGCGACGACGGTCGGTCTGAGCGATGAGGCAATGCTCAAGCTTCGCACCTTTCGTCGTGGCGACGCCGTGCTCGCGCGCACCATCGACGAGGCCGGAGCATCCATCGTCATTCGTTATGCGCACCTCGGCGCCGCCGAGTTGATTCGCCCGGACCGGGACACGCCCTGGCGGCTCGTCGTCCGGCACGACGCCGGCGTGTCGCGCCTCGCCGAAGGCGTGGGGCTGCGCACGGCCGGCAAGATGCTCGCGTCTCTCAATTTTGGCGTCGCCAGCAACGCCGAAGTGCAACACGCGATCGCCAAGCTCGACGAAGCTGGCGATCGCGAGGGCTACTTCACGCGCGTCGCCTCGCTCGCGATGCGCACACACTGGGGCCGCGTCCCCGACGCGCCTGACGAGGGTTTGATCGAGCCGGCCGGCTCGAGCTTTGCCGAGCGCATCGCCCTGCAGCTGGCGAATCGATCGTTCTGGGGACGCGGCGGGACCGGCAGCGACGAGACCACACCCCTCTTTCGACTACCCCCGGTCGATCGCCTGGCGTTGGAGATGGCGTCCAACGAAGACATCGAGCGCCGCGCGCTGGAAGGAGAGCTCGCGTCACTCCATGAAGCATGGAAGGAAGCCGAGGAGATCGCGCATATTTCCGACGAGCTGTTTGCGGACGAAGTGTTCGAGGAGTTCAAACGGCAGTACACACAGCGCGTGAGCCGGGCCGACGAATCGGGAGAATAGCAAAATGCAGATCCGGCATGTCCTCGTTCTCGCTCTCGGAGTTGCCGCCTGCAAGCCAGTTGGTTCGAATCGAGACAGCGCCGCGGTCACAACCGGCGCACCCGTCGTCGCCAACGCGCGCATCGGAACGCCCGTCCCGCCGGGCGACGGCGACTGGACGATGCCCGCGCACGACTACGCGAGCAGCCGATACAGCACGCTGGCGCAGATCACCTCCGCCAACGTGAAGAATCTCAAGGCCGCATGGACCTTCTCGACCGGCGTCCTTCGCGGCCACGAGGGACAGCCACTCGTCGTGAACAAGACGATGTACGTGGTGACGCCCTATCCCAATGTCGCGTACGCGATCGATCTCACCCAGCCCGGCTATCCGCTGAAATGGAAATACCGCCCCGATAACTCCCAGGCCGCGGTGGGCACGGCCTGCTGCGACGTCGTCAATCGCGGCGCGGCGTATTCCGAGGGCCGACTCGTTTATAACTTGCTCGACGGCCACACCGTCGCCGTCGACGCCGAGAGCGGCAAGCAGCTCTGGCGAGTCCAGATGGCCGACCTGAATCGCGGCGAGACGATCACGATGGCGCCACTAGTCGTGAAGAATCGCGTCATCGTCGGGTCGAGTGGCGGCGAGATGGGCGTGCGCGGTTGGATCGCCGCCCTCGACATCGCGACCGGGCGCGAGCTCTGGCGCGCGTACAACACCGGCTCCGACGCCGACGTCAAGATCGGCCCGCGCTTCAAGCCTTTTTACGCCACGGAGCGCGGCAAGGACCTGGGCCTAACGAGTTGGCCTGGCGATGCATGGAAGATCGGCGGCGGCGCGGTCTGGGGTTGGCTCTCGTACGATCCACAGCTCAACCTCGTGTATCACGGCACGTCGAATCCGGGCCCGTGGAATCAGGACATGCGCCCCGGCGACAACAAATGGACCTGCGCCATTCTCGCGCGCGACGCCGATACCGGGGAGCTCGTGTGGGCATTTCAAGTAACGCCGCACGACTACTGGGACTACGACGCGGTCAACGAGAACATTCTCGTCGACATGCCGGTGAAGGGTCAGGTGCGCAAGACGCTCGTCCACTTCGACCGGAACGGCTTCGCGTACACGCTGGATCGAGCGACCGGTGAGGTCCTCGTCGCCCAGCCCTTCGTGCCGATGAACTGGGCCAGGTATATCAATCTCGAAACTGGCCGCCCCGAGATCGATACGAGCAAGGCGACGCGTCAGGGCAAGCTCGTCAAGAACATCTGCCCGTCGCTCGAGGGAGGAAAGAACCAACAACCGGCCGCCTTCTCGCCGCAGACTGGATTGTTCTACGTGCCGACGAACAACCTCTGCATGGACTTCGAGAGTCGTCCGGTGAGTTACATCGCCGGCACGCCCTACATCGGTGCGAACGCGCCGGAGACCGGCGGCCCGGGCAACTACAAGGGTGAGTTCATCGCCTGGGACGCGTCGAACGGGCGCAAGGCGTGGGGCATTCGCGAGCCCTTCCCGGTCTGGGGCGGTGCCCTCGTGACAGCCGGCAACGTGGTCTTCTACGGTACTCTCGATGGCTGGCTCAAGGGGGCGAACGCACGCACGGGCGAGCTGCTCTGGCAGTTTCGTGTCGGCTCCGGGATCGTCGGTAATCCGATCACGTTCACGGGCCCGGACGGGAAGCAATACGTCGCCGTCTACTCGGGCATCGGCGGTGATATGGGTTTACTCATCGCCGGCGACGTAGCGGCCAACTTGCCCTTCGACGTTCGTGAACGCGGCACGACGCTTCCCGATCTGGCGCGGTACACCTCGTGGGGTGGGATGCTCTTCGTGTTCAGCCTTTGATGACGGACTGGTATTGAACGAGCGATTTCGATTGAAGAGGGAATCTCGATGCGCCGAGCGATTCGCTACGTAATCCTCATGGCTCTCACAGCCCCGCTGGCCTGCGTCCGCGACAGCGACGCCGCCGAGGCGCGCGAACCGGACATCGTTAGGCGGCAGCAGCCACGAGCATCCGCCCAACAAGCCACCTTCATCCAGCATCCGGACAACATTCAGCCCGGACTCAGCCTCCGCGGCGGCTTCATCCGGCTCACCAACCCGTTCGAGGGCGACCAGGCCAAGGTCAGGGAAGGGGGCGCGCTCTTCGTCTCATACAATTGTATGGATTGCCACGGCGCCGACGGCTCCGGCGCGATGGGCCCCAGTCTCGCCGACGGCCGTTGGCACTTCGGCGGCAGCGCCGGCGAGGTCTTCCAATCGATCTACGAAGGTCGCCCCGAGGGGATGCCCGCCTGGGGCGGCCGCATCCCCGACGACCAGATCTGGCGTCTCGTCGCCTATGTGCAGTCGTTAGGTGCCGGCAAGGACGTCTCCACCGAAAACTTCACCGGCAGGACGATCCAGAAGATGGGCCACTGATCCCGCGCCCTCAGCGTGGTGCCGCGTCCGGCACTTCGGCGAGCCGAGTTCCCACCGCGCTCTGGTATTGCTTGATCGTCGCCTCGTGTCCCATCACGAATCGCGACACGAAACGGAAGAGTGGGTTGTAGACCTCGCCGTCCTCCGTGATGCGTAGCGTCGTCGCTCCCAGCCCATTTCCCGCCGGCGTCAGCTCGTAGGTCCACGTCCCGCCGAAGGCCAGGTTCGTATCGGCAATCCGCGCGACCAACAATCGGTCGGGTATCGATCGATCGACGACGAACGTGATTGGTGGGCCGTTCCCCGTCACTTCCCGCCATCGGGTGTGTCCATCTGCGTCAGCCAATAGCTCGACCCGTGTCACTTCTTTGCGCCAGCTTGGGAAGGATTGGACATCCGTAATCAAGCTGAACACTGTCGACGGGGACGCGTTGTACGTCCTCGCCACCGACGCTCGATGCCGCACCGGCAGCGTCCACCCCACCACGACGACGATCAACACGAGCGCGACAATCACTCCGATTGTTATCAACGCGTAGCGCATCGGAGCTCTCCAGTTGATGGATCGAGATCTCGAGACCGGCGACACGTGCGTCACGCGCCCAAGCTACAATCGAGCCCGGTCGTTCGTCAAAACGCACGATTCGGTGCCCGGCGATGCGCGCTCTGATCGTTAGGTGAGCAATCGATCATTCGCGCTCGACGCGATCTAGTAATAGGCGCTCGAAATACGCCGTGCGAGTATTGGTCAAAAGCCATCAGTTCGAAAGCACATTGTGACTAAGGGTGCGCCCAAATCGGTGTGTCTCCTGCAATGGCGGTCATTGAGTCACGCTGAGGGTTGAATTATGAAGCAACTACTGAAGTCATCCGACGGAGCCCGCTCTCGCTCCCGTCCCCGCCCCCTGCTAGCTGCATGCGCGCTGGTCATCCTCGCTCCGATCACCGCACTACCCGCGCAGGGTCCAGGGATCTTCGACGCGTTCGCCGCCCGGAAGGATTCCCCGGCTGATCCACTCTTCGCCGGACTGAGCATCGCGGGTTACAGTGGCGTCTTTGGTCTCCGCATCGGAGGCGCGCTCAACTTCAATAGCGGAGACAATGGTTCGAGTCAGGGCTCACAGTACGGTTCGTCCTATCGGTGCGACCAATATCAGTGTCGGTACTACGGACCAACGGGATACAACTACTCGGCGTTCCCCTTTGGTGTCGGCGGATGGAGCATCGACGCGGATCTGCTGTTTGCGCCATTCCGCGAGATGCCGATCGCAAAAGCGCTGTTGCTCGGATTTTCGCCTTACGCGTTCATCGGCATCGGCGGCGTCGGCGTCACGCCGAGCGACGCTCCCGACACGAGCCGCGCCACATGGAGCTACGGCCTCGGTGTTCATCACGATTTGCTCGGGTGGCTCGGCGTAAGCGCGGAGGCGCGCAGCCGTCGCTCACTTTACAGCGATAGCGTGATCTCAATCGGTTCGCATCGGAACTGGGAATTCCGCGCCGGTGTGTCGATCAGCTTCGGTGGACATCCGGACGCGGTCCCGATGACGGCACAAGGCATCGTCAACATGCCTAGCGATTCGGCGCAGGCGGATGGTTTCGAGACGGCGGAGTCGGCGGCCAGTACTAATGCCCGACTGCTGGATTTCGCCGAAGGTTTGGCGGATTCGCCGTATATGTCTGGCGGCACCAGTTCCATCCTGGGATTTGACGCGGCGGGGTTCGTGCAGTACGTCTTTGCGGAAGAGGGAATGTCGTTGCCGCGCACGGCGCACGCGATTGCTGAATTGGGTGAGGAAGTTTCGACGCGGATTGGCTCGCTGCTTCCAGGCGATCTGCTCTTCTTCGCCAATGACGGAGTGAACATCGATCACGTCGCGATCTACGCTGGCCACGATCGAATCATTCACTCGACGGCGAGTGGAGGTGGCGTGCGCTACGACGTGCTCGGCGAAGGACTGCGTGGCGCATGGTTCACGGATCACCTCGTCACCGCGCGACGAATGGTCGCGGAAGGACATGTACGGCCGAACGTGAGTCGAGACGATTCGCGGAGCGAGGGCGAGCTCGATCCTCCGGATCAAGCGCCACGTTCGAATCGATCTCGTAGTGAGGACTAGCGGCGACTACCGACAATCGATTGCTCAACAGGACGCAGACATGAGAGGATACAAAACACTATTCGCAGCGGCGGTGCTCGGCCTGAGCACCGCCCCGTGCACCCTGCACGCACAGCTTCGCCGCTTCCCGGCGCCCATCGATCAGGGAGCGCGGCGCGCGAGCTCCAACATGTCGAACGATGCCGACGGGCCCGACGTGCGCGCGTTGCTCGGCATCTCCATCGGTGCGTCGGGCACCGATCGCGACACCTTGGGCCTGCTCGTCACCCAGGTGCTGCGTGACGGCCCCGCCGACCGGGCCGGCATCGACGAAGGCAACCGTCTCGCCGAAATCGACGGCGTGAGTCTGCGCCTGGACCCTAACGACATCGGCCGTTCGAGCGCGAACGACGACGCGATCCGGCGCATGACGCGCACGCTTCGCGGATTGCGCGACGGCGAACAGGCGTCCATCCGCATCTTCAGCGGCGGCCGCTTCCGCAACGTCATGGTGCAGGTCGGAGGCAACAACCCGCCTAACGGCTTGACCGCGGGATCCATCACGGTGTCTCCACCGACCGTGCCACCCACGGCGATCGCGGTCGGCGGTGATCAACCGAACCGCCCCTCCACTGTTGCCGGTGCGCTCCAGTCGCTCAGCGATCTCCAGACCCAACTCCGCCGCCTGTCGGACGACGAGGGAATGACTCCGCTCGGCGATTCGCTCGCTCAGTCGGCGCGCGATATTGCCGCGATTCAACGCCGCATCCGTTCCGCGCAGGAGATTCGCCGCCGAAACGATGACGCCAGCGACCGCTTCTCCACGCGTCGCAGTGGCAACGACGTTCCCGGCCTCACGCTGAGTCCGGTGAGTGACGATCTCGCGGAGTATTTCGGTGACGGCAGCGAGCGTGGGCTGCTCGTGCTCCAGGCCGATGCGAACTGGTTCCCGATCCGCAACGGTGATGTGCTGCTCAGCATCGACGGCGCGCCCGCAACTCCTGATCGACTTCGTGCCACGCTCGACTCGCACCAGTCGGTGCGAATCGATCTGCTCCGCCGCCGTCGCCAAATGACGGTCTCCATCGGCTCCGGACGCGAATGAACCTGATCTGACGGACACAACTGCGGGAAGTGGAACGGGGAGTGCGAGGACGTGTGCTTGCTGGGCTTGGCACACCTGCTCACGCGCCCCGTTTTCTTATTTCGACCAGGAGATCGTCAATGAACGCACGTCCCCCCCAGTCACGCGCATTGCTTTTCATCGGCCTCTCGGCGGCCGTCGCGATAACCCCCATTCGGGCGTACGCTCAGGTCCCCGGCGCACCGAGCTTTTCTTTTGGCGCCGCGGCTGGCCTCGCCGTTCCCGTCGGCGATCTCTCGGACTTCACGAGCTCGGGATACACTGTCGGCCTAACGCTCGGGATGAAGCAGGCACTCGTGCCCTTCAGTCTCCGCGCCGAGGGCAGCTTCACCGAGCTTCCATGGAGCGACAACACGGGCAGCTCCGACGCGAAGCACCGCATCATCGGGTTCGCGCTCGACGGCCAGTACAACCTCGGCACCGCTACGCCGAATGGCGGACTCTATCTCACCGGCGGCGCCGGCACGTACGGATCCAACGACGTCAACACGGTCTTCGGTGACACCGATCGCAACTGGAACTTCGGCATCAACGTCGGCCTCGGGTACTACCTGCAGCTCACCGGCTTCACGGTGAACTTCGAGGGTCGCTTCACGAACGTCTTCAGCGACACCAACCAGCGACTGTTCCCGATCACGGTTGGCGTGACGTTCTAGCCCCGCGCGGAGTGGCAGAGGGTAGAGGGTAGAGGGCAGAGGGTAGAGGGAGAGGGTGGAACGTGGGACTGCGCTCGACCCTCGCGACCCTCTACCCTCAACCCTCAACCCTCAACCCTCTACCCTCTACCCTCTACCCTCTACCCTCTGCCCTCTACCCTCTACCCTCTGCCCGCTACCCGCCGCCCTCTACCCCCTATCTCCCTCGCGTGCTACGGTTGTCGTTGCAGCGCGCGACCCATCACCCGCCGGTGGCACCG
>DATBHD010000221.1:0-2405 GCA_036557635.1 Gemmatimonadaceae bacterium | reverse complement strand
AACGCACGCGCCGGACCCGGCGAGTGGGGGTTCGTCAGCAGCTGATTGCGCAGTGCGGCGTCGCGGAACTTCGTGCGCCAGATCTGCGCATAGCCGAGGAAGAAGCGCTGGTCGCCCGTGAAGCCGTCGATCACTGGCGCCTCCTGACCGTGGAGCGAGATCTTGTACGCGCGGTACGCCTGCGCGAGGCCGCTGTTGTCGCCGATGTTCTCGCCCATCGTTAGGCCCGGGTTGATGTGCAGGCCGTCGATCTCGTCGAGCGCGGCGTACTCCGCGCCGAGCTTCTGCGTCCGCTCCCTGAACTTCTGCGCGTCCGCCGGCGTCCACCAGTTGCGAAGGTTGCCGTAGCCGTCGGACTTGCTGCCCTGATCGTCGAAGCCGTGGCCGATCTCGTGCCCGATCACCGCGCCGATCGCGCCGAAGTTCACCGCGTCGTCGGCGTCGACGTTGAAGAACGGCGGCTGCAGGATGGCGGCGGGGAAGACGATCTCGTTGTTGACAGAGTTGTAATACGCGTTCACGGTCTGGGGCGTCATCCCCCAGCGCGAGCGATCGACGGGACGCCCGAGCTGGCTCGCCATGTCCGCGTAGCGAAAACGCGCCGCGCGCATCGCGTTTCCGACCAGGTCTTCGCGCGCGACGACGAGCTTCGAGTAGTCGCGCCACTTGTCGGGATAGCCGATCTTCACGGTGAAGTGCGCGAGCTTGTCCTGCGCCTGCTGCTTGGTCGCGGGCGACATCCACTCGAGGCTGTCGATGCCCACCTTGTACGCGGCGAGGATGTTCCTCACGAGCGCGTCCATGCGCGTCTTCGCTTCGGGCTTGAAGTACTGCTGGACGTACAGCTTGCCCGCCGCCTCGCCCAGGGCGCCTTCCACGACAGCGACGCCGCGCTTCCATCGCGGGCTCATCTCCTGCTGGCCGCTGAGCGTCTTGTTGCGGAACTCGAATCGCGCGTTCTGGAACGCGGCTGGGAGCTCGTCGGCGTAGTCGTCGAGCAGCTTGAAGGTCATGTACTCGCGCCAGGTGGAGACGGGCGTGTCGGCGATGACGTCGTTCATCGCTTTCGCGTAGTCGGGCTGATTGACGATCACGTTCGTCGCCTTGCTCAGCCCTGCCGCCGTGAGGTACGCGTTCCAGTCGTAGGCCGGCGTCGCCGCCTCGAGCTGCGAGCGTGAGAACTTGTTATACGTGAGATCGCGATTGCGGCTCTTGGCGCGATCCCACTGCGGCGTCGCGATCCGCGTCTCCAGCGCGACGATGCGCGTCGCGGCGCCAGCGGCGTCCGGTTGATTAGCAAGCGTGAACAGCGTCTCGATGTACTTCTGGTACGCCGCCTTGACGGCGAGCATCTTCTCATCGGTGCGGAGGTAATAGTCGCGGTCCGGCATGCCGAGCCCCGACTGCCCGATCTGCACGATGTTCACCGTCGACTGCTTCGGGTCCTGACCGACGCGCACGCCGAAGGGATTGGCGAGGCCGATCGGCGCGAACCGCGCGAATGCCGCCGGCAGCTCCTTCGTCGACTTTACCGCGGCGATCTGCGCGAGCGTCGGCTCTAGTGGCTCGATGCCCAGCTGCTCGACGCGCGCCGAGTCCATATACGAAGAGTACAGATCGCCGATCTTGCGCTTCTCCGAGCCGGCGGGGGCGTTCGACTTCGCCGCGTCTTCGACGATCTGATGGATGGCGACTCGGCTCTTTTCGGTGAGCTCGTTGAACGCGCCCCAGCTCGACGCGTCGGCCGGGATCTGCGTGTGCTCGAGCCAGGCGCCGTTCACGAATCGGAAGAAGTCGTCCTGTGGGCGGACGGCACGATCGAAGTTCGTCGTATCGACGCCGAGCGCGCGAACCGGAGATGCCTGTTGCTGCTGGGCGGAAGCGGACGCGGCCAGCAATGCGGACGCGACCGCGACGAGCGGGAAGCGGAGATGAGAAGGCATGAAACAGGTAAGGGGTAGGGGTAGTTGTGGCATCAGGGCCGCGGTGCGCCGGGTCCCAACATTTCAATTGCAGTCCACTCTACACACATACGCAGTGTGTGGTCCCTTTCGCTGAGGTCCGCAGTGATTCGGTGCCGGGCGCGGCCGCGCAACCCGCGACTGCTCCGCCATGCGGAGTGGACAGGTAACCTCGCCAATCGGATCAACGTTAGCCGACCGCAGGCTATTCAGCCCGGAGCACTTCCATCGGATCGGTCGCGGCCGCGCGACGCGCGGGCAGCCACGTCGCGACGAGAGCGACGCTGATCAGCAGCGCCGACATCGCACCGTAAGCGACTGGGTCGATCGAGCTCACGCCGTAGAGAAGGCTCGCCACGACACGTGATGCACCCGCGGCGACTACGACTCCGACCGCCACGCCGACCATCGTTAGGCTCATCCCACCGCGCAGGACCATTCGCA
>DATBHD010000220.1:0-3371 GCA_036557635.1 Gemmatimonadaceae bacterium | reverse complement strand
GGTCGAACGACCTGGTCGATGCCACGACCTCGATGGAGTCGTCAGCGAGGCAGGCGCGCCGGACCAGGTCCTCCATCAAGGCAGGAAGCGCGACGAGCACGACACGCTTGCGGTTCAGGGCACCGATCCGCTGAGGGATGCAGACAGTCTGCGCGCGGCGTTCGGTGCGCGACATGAGCCGCTGGATCGATTTTGGATCCAGCGAGGTTCAGGAATCGGATCTAGATCTCGACGGGCAATGCCCGGGCATTCACCGTGGACGCGCCTGGCTCCGCGTCCGGCGCGACAGCCCGCAGGTCGCGGCGATGAAGGCTCGCGACAGCTTCAGCGCGGTGACGCACGTTGAGCTTGTCGAGCAAGTTGTGAACGTGATTTTTGACGGTCGCCATGGAGATGCCCAGCCGTCGTGCGATCTCCTTGTTCGAGAGATTGGCGGCGATCAGCCGAAGGATCTCGATCTCCCGCGCAGTCAGTGATCTCGCGGGCGCTGGCGTATCCAGCGCTGCGCGACGGGCCAGCTGTCGAAGGAGAGTACCGGAGAACCGCGGCGAACACACCAATTCTCCGCGGACAGCGCTTTCGATCGTCGCCACGAGCTCCGCGCCAGTCGCATCGCGCGAGGCGAACCCGGCGACGCCGGCTTCGGCCCAGTCCAACAGTCGGTCTTCCTGCTCCGGCACCCCAAGCGCGATGACGCCGACGCGATCGTTTGCCGTGCGAATTGCCTTGAGCGCCTCGAAGCTCCGCGGCATCCCCTGATCGAGGAGCACGACCATCGGTGGCTGCTCCGCCACGACGCGGATCGCCTCGTCCGCTCGCGTGACACTCGCCGTGATCTCGAAGCCACCGCGCCTGACCAAGAACTCTCGAATGCCTTCGTTATAAAGGCGGACATCCGACGCGATGACCAATGTTAGCATGGCGACGTGCTCGTGCGGGGCGCGACTGGCGGGTTGCTTCGAGAAACCAGGCCGTCGTTGGCGAGGTGCTGTTCTCGGGTCGATCAAACAGCCGTCTACACAAAGAACTGCTCATGCACGCCTGAAGCCGTGGATGGAAGCGCAATCGTGACGCAGCGTCCAGAGAATCCCGCTGCGCCAGCTTCGTTCAAGCGTTCTGTACGCACGGTGCAAAAGCAGGGCCCCGGCGATCGGCGCGAAGTCTCAGCGAGCAATCGTTGCGGCTCAACTATTTAGCGCGTGGCCGACTCTCGCCGAGTCGACGACCAGCGTGGTGCCGACGCATCAGGGTGGTGCTCCAACGCTACGACAAAGACCATCGCATGCGCGGCGAGCACATTCTGTCAAAGAATGCTGATTGGTCTGTGTCGTCGAGCTCGGGTGACGCGGGTCGGCCGTGCCCGCCGTCGGTGAAAACGCGCCAGGACGGCGGCGGCACCAGACTACGCCGCAGGCAGCGTGAGGCGAAATTCGGTGTGACCGAGTCGCGATTCGGCGACGACCAGTGATCCGCCATGCGCCTCAGCGATTCGGCGCGCGATGGCGAGACCGAGGCCGACGCCATTCTGCGGGGGCGCGTCGCCAGGTTCCGTCGTGGCGTCCGAGAGACGCACGAACCGCTCGAAGATGCGATCTCGCTCTTGCTCGGGAATCCCCTTCCCCTGGTCGACGATTCCGATCGCGACGGTCCCGGCGCTTCGCGTCATGAGAACTTGTACGAGACCGCCGCTCGGAGAATGCTTGATCGCGTTGTCGAGTAAGTTGAGCAGCAATCTCCCCAACAGATCGGCGTCTCCGTCGACCGGCGCTTCGACGGCTTCGACCACCGAGACGTGAACCCCATGGGCGTCGGCGAGCGGACGCGCCAGGCGAATGGAGTCGTCGACGAGCTCCTCGAGATACAGACGTTCACGCTGCGCGCCCACGTTCTCGGCGTCGACACGGGCGAGTGCGAAGAGGTCGTCGACGATGCGGGTGAGTCGTTGCGCGGCATCGCGAATCACCGTCAAGGACGTACGATACTCGCCTTCCGTTCGGTGCGTCTGCGCGAGCGTGACGTCGGCCTCGGTCCGCAGGATGGCGGTCGGCGTTCGGAGCTCGTGCGACGCATCCGCCATGAACCGGCGCTGCAGCGCGAATGAGTTTTCGAGGCGAGCAAGGAGTTCATTGATCACGTATGCAAGCCCGGCAAGCTCTTCACCGCCCGAGACCGGGAGCCGCTCGCTCAGGTTCGTCGCGGTGATGTCGGCGGCGCGCGCGGTCATCGCCGCCACGGGCGCGAGACTCCGCGTCGCCATGAAGTAGCCGCCCCCGGCCGCGCAGAGGAGCAGCAGTGGAAGAATGATCGCAAGGACGCTGCGCATTCGCGCAAGGATCGCCTCGGTGTCCGCGGTCGGATAGGCGCCGGTGAGCTCGAAGGACTCTCCGTTCAACGCCACGGGCAGGACGAGAACACGAAAGCGCCCGGAACGGCTGTCGACATCGACCGCAGCGGCCTGCAATCGCCCATGCGGAAGTGCATGTCCGATCCAGCGATCGAAGTCGGTCTGTTCGGTTGCCGGACCGGAGCGCTCGGTGGCGGGAATCGGAGTCATCGCGACGACTCCATTGCCACGATCGAGCACGGCGATATGAAGATCGCGGAAACGGACCTCGTCGACCGTCGTGTGAATCGCACGTTCCGCACTCAAGCTTGCTCGGCGTTCGGCGACGAGCTCGCGCGAAAAAGCGGTCAGGGCATCATCGATGAAGCGATCCGTGTGGCTCGCCAGCGTTCTGGCAAACAGGCCATAGAATCCAATCGCCAGCGCGATGAGCGGAAGAGCGAGGAGCGTGGTGTACCATAGCGTCAGTCGCCACCGCAGCGTGGCCGGCCAGCGAAGCACGCGACGCCTCGACAGTTGCTAGCGCCGACCGCGCGCGGATTCGCGGCGGTCGACCCGCGGACGCTTCGATGGGGCCGGTTGGGCCGTCGGCGTCTCGAGCATGAATCCCACGCCGCGAATCGTGTGAAAGAGCGGCACGTCCTCGTCGGCGTCGAGCTTGCGACGCAGGCGACCGGCATAGACGTCGATGATATTGGAATAAGAATTCCGTGGATCATCCCAGACGTGCTGTAAGAGCTCGCCGCGTGTCACCACTCGTCCAGCGTTGCGGGCGAGGTAGACGAGCAACGCGAACTCCTTGCGCGTAAACGAAATCTCTCCACCCCGGCGGCGCGCGGTGTGTCGCCCCACATCGACCGTGAGGTCGCCAACCACCAGCGTTTCAGGCAACGCGTCGAGCCGTCGCCGGCCGAGGGCACGAAGCCGCGCCAGGAGCTCGCCGAAGTCGAATGGCTTCGTGAGATAGTCGTCCGCACCGGCATCGAGACCAGCGATGCGCTGGTCGACGCCATCGAGCGCCGTGAGC
>DATBHD010000219.1:0-12635 GCA_036557635.1 Gemmatimonadaceae bacterium | reverse complement strand
TGCCCGGGGCGAGACTCGAACTCGCAAGACCCGAAGGTCGGGGGATTTTGAGTCCCCTGCGTCTACCAATTCCACCACCCGGGCGGTCTGCGCAATGTATCCGTGCCTCGCGCCTTCCTCAACGCGACGCCTCTGCCCGGTGATGCCTACGGCTCCGGCGGACGCACGCCGCTCGTATCGACATTCGCACGATTTTGCCGAACGAGCTGCTCCATGCGACGACGCACCTGCTCCTGCAGCGCCGTATACCGCGCGCGCTGGAGCGGCGTCATGAACTGCGCCAGATCCTTCTGTTCCTGCTCGAGCAGATCCGCTCGCTGTCGCTGCAGCTGCACGAGCCGGTCCATGTAGCCGGAGATCCTTCCTTGATCCGCTTGCGCCGAGTCACGCATCGCATCGCGCAGCGAGAGACGTGTCTGACGCTCTTCCCGCTGCAGCTGGCGGCGCTGCTGCTCGAAGCGCCGGTTGATCGGCACCAGCTGATTCATCTGCGCGTCGCTGAGTCCGACTCGCCGTCGCGTCGCCTGGTAGAGCATCTGCTGAAAACGCCGCTCGAGCTGCGCGCGGTTCGCGCCCGCGGCGCCCGGCTGACTTTCGGGCAGTTGTCGTCCAGCACCCGCGCGCGGCAGAACCGCTTCGCGCCGCGGCCGACGCTGCGCGTGTGCGCTCGACGCGCTCTGCGCGAGCGCGACGAAAGCCAGCGGGACGAGCAGGCGCCACGGCGTCATTCGATCTCCCCCCCGTCACCGCGTCCGGGCATCGATACGCGAACGGTCACCGGCTCGGGATCGGTCGGAGTCACCGCGTCCATCGAGTCGAGATCCTGAAGCAGCGCGCGAAGATCGCTGTCGCTCAAGTCGCTCACCCCCGCACCAGCCGATAGCTCCGCGTTTTGGGCCGGGGCTGCCGCGACTGGTGCCCTCGGCACGCGATGCACGCGATGCGCGGACTCCGCAACCGGCGGAAGCGCGACCGCAACGGTGTTCGCGACGACCGGCGGGGGCGCGATCACGACGCTCTCTTGCCTCGATCGAATCACGGCAACAGTCGCGGCGCCCGCCGCGATCACCGCGATCGACGCGGCAATACGCCAATCGGACCAGCTGCGCTGCTGGCGCGATCGCCTCGCCGCGGGCGCGACAACCGCTATCGGCGCTCGCGTTCGTGCGATGACGCCGCGCGCGATCGCAGCAACGTCCACCGTCCGCACGCCTGACGTCAACACGGCGCGCGCTTCACGCAACAGCGCAAGCTCCGCGCGACAATTCGCGCACCGCTCGACGTGCGCCATCACCGCCGCGCGAGCGCTCCTGTCGAGCCGCTCGTGCAGCAAATCCGGCAACCGGTCGCGCATCTCCGCGTTGGGACAATCAGTCATCGATGAACTCCTTCACGGCACGCATCGCATTGTGATAGTGTACGCGCGCCGCACCTTCAGTCGTGCCGACCAACTCGGCAATCTCCTTATAAGACAACCCTTGTGCAACTCGCAGCGTGAACACTTCGCGCTGCGTTGGTGAGAGCTTCTTCATCGCCTCACGAACCCGATTCGCAGCCTCACCCGCGACCATCGAATCGAGCGCGTCGTACTCCGTCGCCGCGTCGCCTTCCTGCACCTCCACCCTGCTCGGCCGGCGCTTCTCCGCGCGACGTCGATCGAGCAACAACCGGCGCTCGATGGTGAAGAGCCAGGTCCGAAACGAGCTCTCGCCCCGAAAGCCGTCGAGCGAATTGAAGGCGCGAACGAAGGTGTCCTGCACGAGGTCATCGACTTCTTCGCTCGCGCCGAAGCTGCACGCGAACCGCGCCAACGCCTGGGCGTGACGCGCCACGAGCTCCGTCGCGGCTCGCTCGTCGCCGCGCTGCCATCGCGCGATGAGATCCAGGTCCGATTGGCCATCGCCACCTCGCGAAGCGTCAGTCATTCGGTCCGGAGGTAGACGTCTCGGGAGCGCTCTCGTTAAGGCCGTTACCCACCGCGGGGAGTGCCTTCCGCCTGACGGGCGCGGCGGTGAATATAGCCGGATGTCCAAACCCAGACTCAGCTTCGAGCGCATCGGCCACCGCGGCGCGCCCCGCGAGTTTCCGGAGAACACTCTTCCCTCCTTCCAACGGGCAATCGAGCTCGGCGCCGACGCGGTGGAGCTCGACGTTCACGTCACGGCTGACGGCGTAGCGGTGGTTCACCACGATCTCGACGTCAAACCCAAGGGCCGGGCAAAAAGGCCGCTTACGGCCATGACATGGGCCGAGGTGGGCCGCATCGAGCTCGCGCCCCGCGTGTTCGTGCCGAGTCTCGAGCAGGTGCTTGCGCTCGTGGGCGCGCGAGCCACGGTCTATGTCGAGCTCAAAGGGCGGGCGGTCGAGGAGAGCGCGATCGCGGCGATTCGCGCGAGCGCGGCACGCTGCGCCGTGCACAGCTTCGATCACCGTGTCGTGGCGCGCGCCGCGCAAATCGCTCCCGAGGTTCGTCGAGGGATTCTCTTCGACGCATATCCCGCGGATGTCGCGCGATCGATGCGCGACGCGTCGGCATTGGACGTCTGGCCGCAATGGGAGCTCATCGACGATGCGCTCGTCGAGCGAGTGCATGGCGCGGGCGGGCGTGTGATAGCGTGGACGGTGAATTCGACCGACGCTGCCGAGCGTCTCCTCGCGCTTGGCGTCGACGGACTCTGTGGCGACGACGTGCGCCTGTTCCCGCAACGGGCCTAGCGCGGCGGCCTCAGCGGCCTAGTTTCCCGCCGCGAGGTAGCAGATTGGACCCGCGCGTGGAGAAACTCAGTCACATGCGAATCTCGTTCACCGCCGTTGTGTCGCTCACGCTCGTTGCCGGCTGTTCGTCGGGGACGCGCACGACGCAAAGCGCTCCTGGTCCCGCTCAGGTGCAGCCGCCATCGCCGAGCGCTCCGGTCGCCGCCGAGATGCGTCGCGACACGGCGACGCGCGCGGCGGGCGCCGGCGCGGGCGGCGTCTCGGCGCCTAACGCCGACCCCTTCCCCAGCACGTATCGCCCGTTCGCGTCGCGAGCGACGGTCATTCGCAACGTTACCATTCTCACCGCGACCGGGCCGGCGATCCGGAACGGCGCCGTGTTGTTGACGAATGGAAAGATCGCGCAGGTCGGCGCGAGCGTGAACGCGCCGGCGGACGCAGTCGTCATCGACGGCACGGGCAAATACCTGACGCCGGGCATCATCGATACGCATTCGCACATCGGCGGCGGCGCCGCGCCCGGCGATCAAGGGGCGCAGACGGACGACATCAACGAAGCGACCAATCCGGTAACGGCCAATGTCTGGGTCGAGCACTCGGTGTGGCCGCAGGATCCGCAGTTCCCGCGCTCGCTCGCGGGCGGCGTGACGACGATTCAGGTACTTCCTGGCTCCGCGAACCTCATCGGCGGACGAAGCGCAATATTGAAGGTCGTGCCATCGCGCACCGTGCAGGGCATGAAATTCCCCGGCGCGAAATACGGTCTCAAAATGGCGTGCGGCGAGAACCCGAAGCGCGTCTACGCGAATCGCGGCCCGTCGACGCGCATGGGAAACATCGCCGGCTATCGCGCGGCGTGGATTCAGGCGGAGCGATATCGTCGCCAGTGGGACAAGTGGAACGAGACGCATCAGGGGGATCCGCCGCAGCGCGACCTCGGGCTCGAGACGCTCGCCGAGGTGCTGCGCGGCAACATCCTCGTGCACAACCACTGCTATCGCGCCGACGAGATGGTGCAGATGATCGACATCTCGCACGAGTTCGGCTACAAGATTCGATCGTTCCACCACGCGGTGGAGGGATACAAGATTGCCGACATCCTGGCGCGCGAGAACATCGGCGCGTCGGTATGGGCCGACTGGGGAGCGTTCAAGATGGAGGCGGCGGATGCGGTGCGAGCGAACATGGCGCTGATCGATCACGCCGGGGCGCGGACGATCGTCCACTCCGACGACGCGTCGGGTGAACAGCGGTTGAATCAGGAGGCCGCCAAGGGCATGGCCGAAGGCAATCGCATCGGCGTGCCGGTGAGCGAAGACGAAGCGATCAAGTGGCTCACGATCAATCCGGCGTGGGCGCTCGGGCTGGATGACAAGATTGGCTCGATCGAGGCCGGCAAGAACGCCGACGTGGTGCTCTGGTCGAGCGATCCATTCAGTGTTTACTCACGAGCAGAGAAGGTGTGGATCGACGGCGCGATGCTGTTCGACCGGCTCGACCCGGCCCAGCGCTGGCGCACCGACTTCGAGCTCGGATTCGTTCCCGACGTGGCCGGAGGTAACCGCTGATGCGACGCCTAACGAAGATGTGGGTTCTCGCGCTCCTCGTCGCCCTGCCGGCGCGGGCGCAGACGATCGCGATCACCGGTGGCACCGTTTATCCCGTGAGCGGGCCCTCCATCGAGCGCGGAACGGTCGTCATCCGCGACGGCCGCATCACGGCGGTGGGCACGAACGTGGAGATCCCGGCCGACGCCCAGCGTGTCGACGCCACGGGCAAGATCGTCACGCCCGGCCTGGTGAACGCCGCGACGCAACTCTCGGTGGTGGAGATCGGCGCGGTGATCTCCACGCGCAACATCTCCGCGCGCGGCAAAGACGGCATCGCTGCGGCGTTTACGGTGTGGGATGGACTCAATCCGAACTCCGTGCTCCTCCCGCCCGCGCGGATGGCGGGAATTACGACAGTTCTCATCGCGCCGCGCGGCGGCCTGCTCTCCGGCCAGGCGGCGATGTTGCACCTCGTCCCCGGCACGGCCGCGGAAATGGTGATGCGCGCGCCCGTCGCGATGGTGGGACAGATCGGCTCGCCGCAGCAAATTGGCGCGCAGTCGCGCGGTGAATTGATGCTCAGGTTGCGTGAAGTCCTCGACGACGCGCGGGCGTACGCGCGGCGCAAGGCGGACTTCGAGCGCGCACAGACGCGTCCCTTCGCGGCGGGTAGGCTCGATCTCGAAGCGCTCCTGCCGGTCCTCGATGGGCGGGAGCAGCTGCTGCTCGAGGCGGATCGCTCGAGCGACATCGAAGAGGCGCTGAAATTGGCGAGCGATTACCATCTGAAGCTGATCATCGCCGGCGGCGCCGAGGCGTGGGAAGTGGCCGACAAGTTGGCGGCGGCGCACGTGCCGGTCATGACCGGCGCGATGAACAACATTCCGGAGAGCTTCTCGAGCCTTGGCACTCGGCAGGAGAATGCGGGGTTGCTGCGACGCGCCGGAGTGACGGTGATGATCATCGGCAACGCCGGCGGGGGCGATGAGGAAGCCTTCAACGTCCGCAATGTGCGCTTCGAGGCTGGAAACGCCGTCGCGTACGGTATGACGCGTGAAGATGCCTTGCGAGCGATCACGTTGACGCCGGCGGAGGTCTTTGGCGTTGCCGATCGCGTGGGCTCACTGCAGGCGGGGAAGGATGCCGACGTCGTGGTCTGGAGCGGAGACCCGTTCGAGTTCGCCACGGAGCCCGAGCACGTGTTCATTCGCGGCCGCGAGATTCACGAGACAACGAGGCAGGATCTGCTCGAGCAGCGCTACAAGACGCTGCCGCCGAACTATCGCCGCCCGTAGTGTCGTTAGGCCGACTTGTCCGAATCCGTCCGCTCGAAGGTCATGCTCTGGCGGCGACGGGCGGACGCCTCGTCGATGAGCTTGCGGAAGCGCTCGACCTCGGCCTCCGCCGTCTCGATCCCGCGCGCGAGCGCGGCGTATTCGTCATCGGGGATCTGACGGGACTCCTTCCGCGCGCGGTACATAGCGTACCCCAGCTTCTGCGCGGCGCCGTCCGCCTGACGCTTCGCGCGCAGCATCTCCAGGCGCAGTCGGCCTTCGTCGAACGCCTGCTGCGCCACTCGCCCCGCTCTATCGAGCTCCGATCTTACGCGGTCCCAGAGAGCCATTGCGCGCTCGCGATGGACTTGTCGTGAAGTGAATACGCCCTGATCGCAAAACGAAAGCCCCCGCGAAAGCGGGGGCTGACATATCTCACGGCCCCGCGCTCACTCGCCGACGGCGATCGCGCGCTCCGGATAGACGCTGACCTTGTATCGTTTCCGGTTCTTGTGCTCGAACTTCACGACGCCGTCGATGAGCGCGAAGATGGTGTAATCGGTGCCCAGTCCGACGTTCGTGCCGGGGTGATACCGGGTTCCGTCCTGGCGGATGATGATGTTGCCGGCGCGCACGCGCTCGCCGCCAAAGCGCTTCACGCCCTGGTATTTCGGATTGCTGTCGCGGCCGTTGCGCGAAGAGCCGACGCCTTTCTTGTGAGCCATCTGCGTTTCCTCGCTCAGCCGAGCTCGATGTCGTTGATGCGAACTTCGGTGAAGCCCTGACGATGCCCGCGCTTGCGCGCGTAATTCTTCCGGCGCTTGTGCTTGAAGACGATGATCTTCTCACCGCGGCCGTGCTTGACGATTTCGCCGGTGACCTTGGCTCCCTTCAGCGTGGGGACGCCGGTGCGTACGTTCTTGCCGTCGGAACCGAACAGCACCTCGTTGAACTCGACGTCGCTGCCCGCGTCGCCAACGAGCGTCGGAATGCGGTATGTCCTGCCCGGCTCGACACGGTACTGCTTGCCGCCGGTTTTGATGATGGCGTAAGGCATGGAGAGCAAAGTGATAGAGCCCAAAAAGCTAAACTGAGTAAGGGCTAGGGTCTAGCCCCTCACGCCACGGCGTACTGCTGCGTCACGTCCCTTCCTGCAGACTTCACGACGAGCTTGAACTCGTCCGGCCGAAGGAGCGGATCGTCGCGCAGCTCGAGACCGAAGCCCGCCAGCTTCTCCAGCTTCTTGAGCAGGTCCTTCTCGTGCTCGAGGACGTACATCGCGACGTCCGGGTGCAGCTTCACGATCAGATGATCGCGCTTGCCTTCGACACCCATGCGACGGACCGAGCGCTCCACGCGCCGCACGATGGTCTCGGCGGTGAACACGCGACCCGTGCCATGACAGGTCGGGCACGGCTCGGTCATGTTCTGCAGATGGCTCTGTCGCACGCGCTGACGCGTCATCTCGATGAGGCCAAGGTCGCTCACCGCGAATGCCTTGGTGCGTGCACGATCGCGCCCCAGGTGCATTCGGAGCTCCTGCAGCACGCGATCGCGGTTCGCCTTCGTCTCCATGTCGATGAAGTCGCAAACGATGATTCCGCCGATGTCGCGCAGACGAAGCTGACGCGCGACCTCGCGAGCCGCCTCCAGATTCGTTTTCAGAATCGTCTTTTCCGGATCGCGCTTTCCCGTGTAGCGCCCGGAGTTCACGTCGATTGAAACGAGCGCTTCCGTTGGCTCGATGATGAGGTAGCCGCCGGAAGGCAAGTCACATCGACGCTTGAACAGGTCGCGGATCTCGTGCTCGATGCTGGCCTTGTCGAAGAGCGGCACGACGTCCTCGTACAGCTTCACGCGGTCGCTCAGCTCGGGCGCGATGCCTTTCAGATACTCGCCGATCTCGTTGAAGACTTGACGGGAGTCCACCGTCACCTGCTCGACCTTGGTGCTGAACACGTCTCGCATGAGACCGCGGGTGAGGCTCGTCTCGCGGTGTACGAGCGACGGCGCGCGGACGAAATGCGTCTTTCGCTTGATGCGTTTCCACGTGCCCATGAGCGTGTTCATCTCACGCTCGAACGTGTCCTCGGTGACATCCTCACCGACGGTGCGGACAATGATCCCGCCGGAGTTGTCGGGCAGGAGCTTTTGCATTTGCTCTCGGAGTCGCTGCCGCTCGGCGCGCTCGCCGATCTTGCGGCTCACGCCGACGCGCGACGCGAACGGCATGTAGACGAGGAATCGCCCGGCGAGCGAGATCTGCGCCGTGACGCGCGGCCCCTTCGTCGAGATGGGCTCCTTGGATACCTGAACGACGATGTCCTGGCCGCGCTTTAGCAAATCCTGAATCGGAGGGGCCTTGGCGCGGCGCGCGCGCGCGTCGTCCTTGTCGTCGCGCGCGTCGTCGTCGGAATCCTCATCATCGTCGTCGCGATCGGCGTCGTCTTCGGGGAACACGAGATCAGAGGCGTGGAGAAACGCGCTCTTCTCGGTTCCGATGTCGACGAACGCGGCTTGGATGCCGGGAAGAACGGCCTCCACGCGTCCGAGATAAATGTCGCCGACCATCCGCCTTGCTTCCGGTCGGTCGACCAACAATTCAACTAGCTCGTCGTCCTCCAGAATCGCGACGCGCGTTTCTTTCGGCGTCGCATTGATCAATAATTCTCGTTTCATCGTGCTCCGCGCGGATCCTCGACGACGGCGACTCGGCGACGTCGGGGGCGCGGCTCAAAAGTTTGTCGTTGCTGTCGATGAGATCGGGCGTGCGCCCGCTCCCAAAAGCGAAGGCAAGCGGTGTCAGGCGCCAACGTCTCCGGTTGATCGTCCACGTCGAATCCGGCTGACGCGTCCCACTCAGTCGCGTCAGCAGCGATCGGATCGGCGTGCGATCGACTCTCAGCAAGAGGTCTCGCACCGGATCGATGGCAAGCGCGTGAAGCAGCGATTCGAACATCGCTGCCCATGTGCGCCACGGGCTCGCTGGGCGTCCCGAGTCGCGTCGCGCCGAGCGAAAGGTGAGAACAACAGTAGCAGTCACACTCGAAATGATAAGAGGGGCTGGGGCTTACGTGCTAGGGGCTAGTGCAAGACTCCAGCCCCTCCCCCGTCGTCACCGCCCCTCAGTCGGCCAGCTCCTTCAGGAGGTGCCTAGCGATGACGATCCGCTGGATCTCGGACGTGCCCTCGCCGATCTCGCAGATCTTCGCGTCGCGCATGAAGCGTTCGACGGGATAATCCTTGGTGTAGCCGTAGCCACCGTGAATCTGAACCGCTTTGATCGTGGCGCGCATCGCGAGCTCGGAGCAGAAGAGCTTCGCCATCGCCGCTTCCTTCGCGAAGGGCCGTCCGTTCTGCGCCAGCCACGCCGCGTGAAACATCAAGTGCCTTCCAGCCTCGATCTCCGTGGCCATGTCGGAGAGCTGGAACTGAATTCCCTGGAAGTTCGCGATCGCCTGACCGAACTGACGCCGTATCGACGCGTAGCGCAGCGCGTGCTCCAACGCGCCCTCGGCGATCCCGAGCGAGAGCGCGGCGATTCCGATTCGCCCCGAGTCGAGGGTCTTCATGAAGTTCACGAAGCCATTCCCTTCCTCTCCGAGGAGATTCTCGGCGGGCACCTCGACGTCTTCCATGATGAGCTCGGCCGTGTCGGACGCGCGCCAACCGAGCTTGTCCTCCTTCTTGCCGGCGCGGAATCCCTTCATGCGCGGCAGGCTCGGCACATCGCCGACGCCGACGCGACGGGCCGTCGCGAGATCGCTCGTCTCCTTCGTCAGGATGAACGAGCTGATTCCCTTCGTACCTTGCGAGCGGTCGGTTACCGCGGTGACGACGAAGATCTCACCGACGCTGCCGTGCGTGATGAACCGCTTCACGCCATTCAGGACGTAATATCCATTCTTTCGCACGGCCGTCGTGCGCGTGCCGCCGGCATCGCTTCCCGCGTCCGGCTCCGTGAGTCCGAAGCCGCCCATCACGTGACCCGACGCGAGATGGGGCACGAAACGGCGTTTCTGCTCGTCGTTCCCGAAGCGCACGATGGGCGAGGTGCCGAGCGTCGTGTGCGCGGACACGGTGAGTCCGTGCGAGGCATCGACCTTCGCCAGCTCCTCGATGACGATCATGAAGCTGATCGTGTCGAGCCCGGCTCCGCCTAACTCTTCGGGCCACGGCACGCCGAGCAGGCCGAGCTCGCCCATCTTCTTGATGTTTTCCCACGGGAACTTCCCTTCCGCATCCCAGTGGGCCGCCGTCGGTGCGACCTCATCGCGAGCGAATTGGCGAACCATTTCGCGTGTCGCGACATGTTGCTCGGTAAAGTACAGGGTATCGTCCATGATCGTCGTTAGGCTGCTTCGGTTCCGTCCCCCGAGCGCAGGAGGCTCAGGAATCGCTCGCCGTAGCGCTCGAGCTTTGTTGGTCCTACGCCACGAATCCCCGCGAGCGCCGACGCCGTTCGCGGCCGCCGAACGGCCATCTCGGCGAGGGTGCGATCGGAGAAGACTACGTAGGCGGGCACTTGTTGTTCCTTCGAGATCGTGCGACGAAGCGCGCGCAGCCGGTCGAGGAGCACGGCATCCGCCGAATCGACGACAACGTCTTCCCCCACCGGGCTCGCTGACCGCTTCGTCCCGCGTCCCATTCGCCGGCGCGATGGGCTCTTCGTCTTCGATACGTCGACGTGCGTTCCGAGGCAGTTATCGCAGCCAGCACATTGCGCACGAGCCGCCGGATCGCCGAAGTACCGAAGAACGAAGCCACGCCGGCACGCCTTGAGGTAGGCGTACTGTTGCATCGCGTCGAGCTTCGCGAGCTCGGCGCGTCGGCGACGATCCAGGGTTGCCCAATCGATCTCGAACTGAGCGAGTGGTCGCGCCGGCTGGTCCACGCAGCTTCCTCCGCCGAGGCGCTTCCACTCGATGAACTGCCGGCCTTGCAGTGCGTCGAGGAGTGACGAGACGCCGCTCATGCCGCCGAAGCCAGGGGGGAGGCCGTCGAGGTTCATGCTCGTGCCTTCTTCCAGCGCCCCGCCGGCGACGCGCCACATCGCTCGCAGAAGGCCGAGCTCCATGGAATCTCCTTCGCCGCCGAGCTCACGTTTGATGCGCGCCGGCGTGGCCAGGAGGCGGACGTGCGCGCGCGAGCCGCTGTCCGGCTGGCGACGGTACGCTCCCGCGCTGCCGAGGATCCGCAGCGCCCCCTCCACTTCACGAGCATTGACCTTACCGCGAATGCTCGCGGCGATGTTTTCAGCGGTGAGCTCGACGCTTCCCTTGGAGGACGAGGCGCGGCGCAGCTCCTTGTACACATCTTCAATCACTTCGCGGGCCGGGTACGAGCCCTTGATGAAGAACTCGTGGGTGAAGCGATCCTGGAACGAATGCAGGAGAAAGCAGTGAGCCGACTCGCCGTCGCGGCCGGCGCGTCCCGCCTCCTGATAGTACGCCTCGAGCGTGCCCGGCATGGCGTAGTGCACGACGAGTCTCACGTTAGGCTTGTCGATCCCCATGCCGAAGGCGTTCGTCGCGACGATGACGCGCACGCGCTCCTTCATGAACGCATCCTGTACTTCGCGGCGGTGCGCGTCGTCCAGACCGGCGTGATACGCGACGGCGCCGATGCGCGCATCGTTGAGTACATTCGTAATTCGCTCGACGGTGCGCCGCGTCGACGCATAGACCACCGCCAACCCCGGGGTTTGACGCAGGATGCCGACGAGGGCGGCGTCCTTGTCCTGCTCCGTGCGCGTCGAGACGACGTGGTAGCGCAGGTTGCGTCGGTCGAAACCGGTGATGATCGTCTTCGGCCGCTCGAGCCGCAGTTGCCGAACGATGTCGGTCCGCACGTGTGGCGTCGCCGTCGCCGTGAGAGCGACGACGGGCGGCCAGCCCAGCCGCTCCCGCACCTTGGCGATACGGAGATAGCTGGGCCGGAAATCGTGGCCCCATTCGCTGATACAGTGCGCTTCGTCGATCGCCAATAGCGAGACACCCGTGCCTTTGAGGCGCTCGGCGGTGCTGCCGACGTCGAAGCGCTCGGGCGCGACATAGAGCAACTTGAACTCGCCTCTCTGCGCACGCGCCAGCCGATCGGAGACCTGCGACGACGTGAGCGAGCTGTTCACGAACGTTGCCGGCAGTCCGCGACGCGCGAGCGCATCCACCTGATCCTTCATGAGCGAGATCAGCGGCGAGATGACGATTGTCAGGTGCGGCATCATCAATGCCGGCACCTGATAGCAAATCGATTTGCCGCCGCCAGTTGGCAGCACGACGAGCGTGTCATTGCCCTGTAAAACGGATTCCACCGCCTGCGACTGGCCAGGGCGGAAATCAGAATAGCCGAAGTGCTGGCGCAGCGTGTCGCGCGCGTCGTCGAGCGAGGCGAACTGGCTCATGCACCCAGATTCGACACGAAGGCACGGGCGTCCGCAACCGTCCGGCGCCGCAACGCATCGAATGGCCGCACGATCAGACGGCCCGGGCGAAGTGGCCGCGCGTGAACGCGCCGTTCAGCGCGGCGCGAATCTCATCCGTCTCCGAGTGCGCGACGGCCTCACCCATCGCGAGGCGCTCGAGCATGTGTCGATAGCCGGAGACGACCCGACCAATCGGCTCACGAGGCACGTTGAACACCATTTGATAGCCGCGGATGCCGGCGCGCCAGAGGCGCGCGAGATACTCCGACCCTTCCACCGGGCGCGAGTGCAGCAAGCGATTGCGACATGCGGAATCGGTGGCAACGGCGAAGTCGTAGCCGGCAGGATCGGTGAGCGTGACGTTCGTGTACTTCTGCACGCACAGGTCGCGGCAGGTCGTCGGCTCGCGGTCGAAAGCGGCGGAGAGGACGCAGTGTTCGATGGTCATGCCTTCGGGGCGGCCATAGAGGAACACATCGAAGCCCGCACCCTTCCAGGGTGCGACGACCGCACTCATCTCGTCGGCGGTGAGCTCGACCGAAAGCACGACACGCTTCGCGCCGAGGCGAAAGAGCTGGGCGGCGCTGTGCTGGTTCATGACGTTCACGGCGTAGTCGGCGACGACGTCGCGGCCCGCTCGCGCGAACTCGGCGACGAGGCCGAGGTGGCCGC
>DATBHD010000218.1:0-1684 GCA_036557635.1 Gemmatimonadaceae bacterium | reverse complement strand
AGCTTCCGCCTGAGCGTCCCGCCGGCCGAATCATCGGTGAAGGCGTCGCTGCAGTGCCCGAGCTCATTCGTCTTCTGCATACGGAAGCAAAGGTACTCTAATGTCATCCCGAGCGAAGCGAGGGATCTGCTTTTTCCGCTGGCAGAAGAGCAGATCCCGCGCTGCGCTCGGGATGACAGGGCTTTAATATGAACATTCTCATATTCGCAGAAACGCGCGGCAACGCGCTTCGGAAGGTTGCCCTCGAAGCCACGACCGCAGCACGTGCCCTCGCTGACGCGACAGGCGGCGAAGTACACGCCCTGGTCGCAGGCTCACCCGGCGTCGGCGCGGTGGCCGAACAGCTCGGCCAGCACGGCGCAGACGTCGTGATCGTGGTCGAGCACGAGAAGCTCGCGCAGTTCGATCGCGAAGTCGTTTCGGAGACGCTCGCGGCGCGTGCGAAAGCCGGCAGATATCGCGTCGTGCTGCTGGGGTTCTCGGCGCAGGGCAGAGACGTCGCCCCGCGCGTGGCCGTCAAGCTCGACGCACCCATCGCGGCCGACGTGACCGACATCAAGCTCGCCGGAGACGCGCTCACCGTGCGCCATCCGGCGTACGCGAACAAAGTGATCGCGACGCTCGAGGTGAAAGGTCCGCTCGCCGTCGTCTCGCTTCGGCCGAGCGCGGTTACCGCCAAACAAGCGGCACGCGCAGCGCGCACCGAGACGATGGCGCCCGCGTCGGATCCGTCGGCGTCGCGTGTCGTCGTGAAAGAGTTGGTCGAAGGCGGGAAGGGAAAACTCGACCTCGGCGATGCGCCAGTGATCGTCGCCGGAGGTCGCGGATTGAAATCGCCGGAGAACTTCAAGCTGCTCGAGGATTTGGCGGCGGCGTTCGGAAACGCGGCCGTGGGCGCGACACGTGCCGTGACTGACGACGGCTGGCGTCCGCACAGCGATCAGATCGGGCAGACGGGACGGCAGGTGAGCCCGCAGCTCTACGTCGCGGTCGGCATCTCGGGCGCGATCCAGCATCTGGCCGGCATGCGGACTTCCAAGACCATCGTCGCGATCAACAAGGATAAGGAAGCGCCGATCTTCAAAGTCGCCGACTACGGCATCGTTGGCGACGTGTTCGAGGTCGTCCCGAAGCTCACTGAGGCAGTGCGGACCGCGCGCCATGGCCACTGAGACGTCCGTGCGATCTGCCCCGGGCGTTCTTCCCTCGAAGTTTCAGCCGGAGGTTCCGGCCAACTCACTGCTTGTTTCCGAGCCGCCTGATGCCGAGGCGGTGCCGATGGACGTCGTCTTCGTTGGCGGCGGTCCTGCTGGCTTCGCCGGCGCGATCGAGCTGGCGCGTCTCGTTCAAAAAGACAACGAGGCAGGCGGCACACTCGGCGACATCCAGATTGCCGTTCTCGAGAAAGCTCCTGCGCTCGGAGAGCATTCGCTCTCGGGCGCGGTCGTGAACCCGCGCGCGTTTCGCGAGTTGTTCCGCGATATGCCGGTCACCGAATTCCCGTTCCGCGCACCGGTGAAGAACGAACGCGTCTACGTCCTCACGGGAAAAAACGCACTGCGAATTCCCACGCCGCCGCCGATGTGGAATCACGGCAACTACATCGGGTCGCTCTGCGAGATCGTCCGCTGGCTCGGCGAGAAGGCCGAGTCGATGGGCGTGAACGTGTTCACCGGTTATCCAG
>DATBHD010000217.1:0-6858 GCA_036557635.1 Gemmatimonadaceae bacterium | reverse complement strand
CGGACCGGGACGCGCAACGCGCGAACGAGTGGACGGGAGGCGTCGAAGATCCGCGGATCGTCGAGCGCGAGGACGGTGAGTATATACTGACTTACACGCAGTGGAACCGGGACGTGCCGCGACTGGCGGTGGCGACGTCGCGCGATCTGGTGACGTGGGTGAAGCACGGACCGGTGTTCCCGGCGAAGTATCAAGGCAGCGAGACCAAGTCGGGGGCGATCCTGTGCCGATTCGTCGGCGAGCGGTGCGTCGCGTCGAAGGTGAATGGCAAGTACTGGATGTACTTCAATGTCCCGGACGTCCTGGTGGCGACGTCGGAGGATCTCATCTCCTGGACACCGATCGAGGATGACAATGGGCGTCCGATGAGAGTTCTCTCTCCTCGGCCGGGCTACTTCGATTCGTGGCTCGTCGAGGCGGGAGCGCCGGCGGTGCTCACCGGGCGCGGGATCGTGCTCCTGTACAACGCGGGGAACAGCGTGAGGAACGGTGATCCGGGCGTGGCGGCGCACGCATACACGGCGGGGCAGGCGCTCTTCGACGCGAAGAACCCGATCAAGCTGCTCGCGCGCACGGACACGCCCTTTCTCGAACCGACGGAGCCGTACGAGAAGTCGGGGCAGTACAAGGAGGGAACGACGTTCGTCGAGGGGCTCGTTCGATTCAAGGGGCAGTGGCTCTTGTATTACGGGACAGCGGACTCACGAGTCGCCGTAGCGTTCAGCGTTAGGCCGTAGCGCGCCTGTCATCCCTCGTTGCTTCGCTCGGGATGGGAGTGTAAGGCATCGGTAAACGGTTCTATCCACTCCAAGACCCGGCGATATCTTCTCGCACCCCGAGGAGAGGAGGAGTCGTGCCGCGTTTCGCCAAGTCTAGCCTGGTGCTGTGTGCCCTGTCCGTCGTCGGATGCGCGAGCGGGAGCCAACGCTCAACGGAAACGGGAACGGTGGCGGCGATTACGGCCTCGGATCTGGAGAAGCGGCTCAGGATCATCGCCGACGACTCGACAATGGGGCGCGCGAGCGGGAGCGAAGGAGACTTCAAGACCGCCGAGTACATCGCCTCGGAGTTCCGGAGGCTCGGACTCGAGCCCGCGGGGGAGAGTGGCACGTACTTCCAGACCGTGCCGTTCTGGACGGCGGCGGTGGATCCCGCGTCCCGGCTCGAGGTCGACGGACGAGCGCTGCAGATGGGACGCGACTTTCTGCCGACGTCGATGGCCGCGGGTCGTCGCGTGCTCGATGGCGTGGAGGTGGTGTACGGTGGATCGGCGAGCGACCCGAACGCGGTGATCACGCCTGAGCAAGCTGCCGACAAGATGGTCGTGTTGGTGCCGAGCGAGCCGTCACTGCGCGCGATTCGCGTCGGTCCGGGGCGATTCGCGAAGGCGAAGGCGGTGGCCATCGTTATGCTCGAGAATCTTCCACCGGAGTTCGCCGCGCGCTACCGCGATGGACGATCGGTGCCGGATACAAGCGTGAACCCGTTGTCGGTGCCGCTGGTCTGGCTGTCGCGCTCGGCGGCGGCGACGCTGCTCGGCGCCGCGCCTGGGACGTTGACGCAGGGGGCGGCGGGTCGCCGCGTGAGTGGCGCATTCGGCTTTCGCTTCACGCCTGTGCCTTTTCCGGCGCGTAACGTCATCGCCGTGTTGCGGGGGAGCGATCCGGCGCTTCGCGGCGAGTACGTGTCGCTCACGGCGCATAACGATCACGTTGGTTTCGACCATGCACCGGTGGATCACGATTCATTGCGGGCGTTCAATCGCGTGATCCGGCCGATGGGCGCGGATTCGCCGCTGCGCGAGCCAAAGGCGGAGGAGTGGAAGCGCATTCACGCGATTCTCGACAGCCTGCGGCGAGTGCGTCCACCGCGGCTGGACTCGATCCGCAACGGCGCCGACGACGACGGATCGGGCACCGTCTCGATATTGGAGATTGCAGAAGCGATGTCGCGCGGGAACGTGCACCCGCGGCGCTCGATCTTGTTCGTGAGTCACACGGGAGAGGAAGACGGCCTTGTCGGATCGCGCTGGTTCACCGACCACGCGACGGTGTCGGTGGACTCCATTGTCGGCGAGATCGATCAGGACATGGTTGGCCGCGCGCTGCCGACGGATTTCCCGCACGATGGCACGGGCGCCGGCAGCCCGACCTATCTCGAGTCGGTCGGGTCGAAGCGGCTCTCGCGCGAGTTCGGTGAGGCGCTCGATTCAGCAAATGCGCATCAACCGCTGCCCTTCGTCTTCAATCTCGAGTACGATCAGCCCGGCCATCCATTGCAGTACTATTGTCGCGCCGACCACTTCAGCTACGCGCGCTACGGGATTCCCGCGGTCGCGCTCTCGCGCGGCGAGCACCTCGACTACCACCAGGTCACCGACGAGGCGCAGTACATCGACTACGTGGACCTCGCGCGCGTGTCGCACATGGTGTACGACGCGGCGACACGGCTCGCGAACGCGCCGTCGCGGCCGAAGCTGGACGTACCGAAGCCGGCGGATCCGCACGGGCCGTGCAGACAATAGGTAGGCGCTCCCCTGATTGTCATACCTGGGGAGCGAAGCGCATGCTCAGATGAGCGACGAGGGGACGAGGGATCTGCTTTCGAGACACGTGGAGGAGTCCGTGTGCGACAACGCTTCAAAGGGATGAACACGGACAAGGCCGGACAGAGCCGGACACTGCCGGACGAAAAGCGTGAACGACTTTTGTCCGCATCAAACCAGTTGATGCTTGGATGTGCGATGAACCAAGCGCGCGTACCGAAGTCCGCGCTCAACCGGCTATGTCTGTGCCGCGCGCCTGGATATCGCTCCAGCCTTTGCGATGTCATGCTCGCGTCCGGCAACGCGGCGCTCGACAAGACCGGCACGTTCGAGAACCTTTACGTGCTTCGAGGCGCGACTGAGCGAGATTGAAACTTGTCCTAGCTCGAACGCGACGAAAGAGGAGGGTGGTATGCCCAACTACGACAGCGGTCCGATCAGGAATCATCCGATCGTGTCACACGAGGATTGGCTCGCGGCGCGGGTGGAGCTGCTGGAGCGGGAGAAGGAGTTCTCGCGCGCGCGGGACGCGATCGCGAAGGCGCGGCGCGACCTGCCCTGGGAGCGCGTCGAGAAGAACTATCTCTTCGACGGGCCTAACGGGAAAGAGACGCTCGGCGATCTCTTCGAGGGGCGGCGCCAACTGATCGTCTACCACTTCATGTTTGGCCCGGAGCAGAACGAGGGATGTGCGCACTGCTCGTTCTGGGCGGACAGCTTCGACGACCTGGCGATCCACGGCGAGCATCTCCACCAGCGAGATACGACCTTCGTGGCCATCTCGCGCGCGCCGCTGGAGAAGCTCGATGCCTTCAAGCGGCGAATGGGGTGGCGCTTCACGTGGGTGTCATCTGGCGGAACCGACTTCAACTACGACTACTTCGCGTCGTTCACACCCAAGGATATGAAGGCGAAGTCGGGCTATTACAACTATCGGCGGGGCGAGAGCGGTGCGGATCGGGAAGGGGCGAGCGTGTTCTACAAGGCGGAGGACGGAACGGTCTTTCACACATACTCGACCTACGCGCGCGGGATCGATCTCCTGAACCTCACGTACAATTTTCTCGATCTGACGCCGAAGGGGCGCGACGAGGCGCATCTCAGCGATCCACAGGCGTGGGTGCGGCATCACGATAAATATCCGACCAGCACCGACGCGCGGGTGCGGGGCTGATTGTTCATCGCGGACTAACTGTGATTGATAAAGTGGTTGGTGAAGGTCTCTCCAACGTTCAAAGGCTGGACGCAGATGAACGCTGATTACGCAGATGCACGCTGATAAGAACCGCGTTGACGATCTCTTTTTTCAAAGATCGTTCGCTCTTTGGTTCATCTGAGTTTATCCGCGTAATCGGCGTTCATCCGCGGCGTACAGTTCATCTACTGCCAGATAAAAACAAGAGCGCAGGGAATTGTTTTCAAAAGTCGTTCACGCTTTTCGTCCGGCAGTGTCCGGCTCTGTCCGGCCTTGTCGGCATCAACCCAGTTGATGCTTGGATGTGCGATGAACGAAGCGCGCGCACCGAACTCCGCGCTCAACCGGCTATGTCTGTGCCGCGCGCCAGCATATCGCTCCAGCCTTTGCGATGTCATGCTCGTGTCCGGCAACGCGGCGCTCGAGTGGCCTGCCTGTGACGCCGCGTTACTCTTGGCGGAGCGCCTGAATCGGATCGATGCGGCTGGCGCGGTGCGCAGGAAGGAGTGCGGCCGCGACGCCGCACAGCGTGAGGACCGCGACGGCCATCGCGATCGCCACTGGGTCGTCCGGAGATACCGCGGTGAGGTGTACGTGTAGAAGCCGCATCGAGACGAGGCCGAGCGGAATCCCGACGACGAGGCCGAGCGCGATCGGTCGGAGTGCCTGTGCGACGATCATACGCGCGATGTCGGCGCCGCGAGCGCCGAGGGCGACGCGGACACCGATCTCGTTCGTGCGACGCGCGACCCAGTAGCTCATCACGCCGAACAGGCCGATGGCCGCCAGCGCGATCGCGAGGGCGCTGATCGCCGTCGTGATCTGCATAACGAGCCGCTCCTCGCGGATCGAGCCTCGCACGAGCGAGAGGAGCGGGTCGAGGCTCTCGATCGGCAGCGCGGGATCGGTCGTCGCGATCGCGCGCCGCACCGAAGCCAACACGCTCGCGGGAGCGCCGGCCGTGCGCATGAGCAAGCGCAGCTCGGTTGGCTGGCCAAATCGTGTGGTGTCGTCACCGTGGAGGTACGGGTAGTAGACACGGCGCGCGTGGTGGCCGTCAGGCGCGTCGAGCGACTGGCCGCGGACGTCCGCGACGACGCCAACGATGTTGACCGTCGTCCGCGGTCCGAAGTGAATGGTCCGCCCGAGCGCGCTCTGGCCCGGAAAGTAGAAGTTGGCAAAGGTCGCGTTGACGAGCACCGCCTGGGCGTTCCCGTGGTCGCCCTCGTCCTGCCTCGTTAGGTCCCGGCCCGCGAGCAGGCGGGCGCCGATGCCACTCGCGTAGCCCGCGCCGACGGCGTCCGTGCTTGCAACGGAGTCGTCCGGCGACACGCGCGGTGGCGAGCCGGGGACGTCGATCGACGAGCTCCACTCGGTTCCATCGAACAAGCCGTTCTCGGAGAGCGTGACCGACGACACGCCGGGGAGTGCCGCGACGCGATCGCGCAAAGCGTCGACCGATTGAGCGAGCCGCGCGCCCGAATAGCCGGGCTTCGCGATGTCGAGCTTGGCCACGAGTACGTGGTCGCGGTCGAACCCGAGGTCGGTACGCAACGCGCCACTGAGGCCGCGCATCAACGCGACCGCACCGCTCAACAGGATGAGCGACAACGCAACCTGCGCCGCGACGAGGGAGAGCCCGAATCGCGCTCCCGTCGTGACGGAACCGCGGCCCGCCCGCGTCGTGGTGGCGAGCTCGATGCGCGACGAGCGCAGCGAGGGAACGAGGCCGAAGAGCAACACCGACGACACAGCGAGTGCCATCGTGAAGGCGAGCACCCTCGGGTTGGGATCGACGTCGAGCACGAGGGGGCTCCCGCCCGCGGCGAGGACGACGAGCAGCTTGCTCGTCCACCAGGCGACGATGACGCCGACGACGCCACTGGCGAGGGCGAGCACGAGCGACTCGGTGAGGAGCTGCCTGACGATTCGTGCCCGGCTGGCGCCGAGCGCGAGACGCATCGCCATCTCCCGGCGGCGAGCTACCCCCCGCGCCAGCAGGAGATTGGCGACGTTGACGCAGACGATGCAGAGGAGGATCGCGACGCCGATCATGAGCACGCCGAGCGCCGCGGCGAACTGAAAGCGCACGCGCGACAACCCGCGCGCGGCGGTCGAGATGGGAATCTCGAGCGGCCGGCGCTCGAGGCGTCGGCGCTGCTGCGGGGTCGCGGCGTTGAAGATGCTGGCCTTGATGACCGGCTCGACGCGACGTCGCGCCTGCTCGAGCGTCAGCCCTGGCTTCAGGCGTCCGATGAGAAGAAGCCACATCGCGGTGCGGTCATCGAGGACGCGCCGATGACTCTCGAGCTGGTCGTGCGCGCCGATCGGCAGCCAGAGGTCGGTCGAAGAGCCCACGATCTCGCCGTCGAATCCCGGCGCGGCGACGCCGACGATGGTGACGCGCGCGTCGTCGATGACGAGAGAGCTGCCGATCATCGATGAGTCTTTGTGAAACCGCGAGGCCCAGTACGCATAGCTGATCGTGGCGCGGGGCGGCGCATCGGACGCGTCGTCCGCGGGGCCGAGGGTGCGGCCCAGCGACGCGTGTACGCCGAGGAGTGAGAAGTAGTTGCCGGAGACGAAGCGGCCGCGCGGATGCTCCGGCTCGATCGCGGCGCTGTCGATGCGCACTTGGAGTCGGCCCGCGCTGCCGGTGGCGAGAAGCCCCGTGAACGCGGTGTTCGCGTCCCGCACGTCGCGATACAGTGGATACGAATACATGACCGCGCCCGGTGTGCCGCTCCCGGCCGCGTCCACGTTCTCGGTGAGGCCGAGCGCGATGAGCTCATCGGGTCGCGCAACCGGAAGCTTGCGAATCAGCACGGCGTCGACGACGGAATAAATCGCTGCATTGGCGCCGATGCCGAGCGCGAGGCCGCCGATCACGAGCGCCGCGAAGCTCGCGTTGCGCCGGATCGTGCGCAGGGCGTAGCTCAGGTCCTGCCGAATGGTGTCGATCATGGTCCGGAGCCCAGGAACAAGTCGTGCCGGGGGCGTGGCAGGCTCATGACGTTAGCGCGCCGAGACTTAGCCTTCGATGCGCGAGGGGAGCCAGTTTCGAAATCGTTCGCGCGGGGGATTTGACGTCCCAATAGCGAACGGGCCAGCACAGATT
>DATBHD010000216.1:0-11082 GCA_036557635.1 Gemmatimonadaceae bacterium | reverse complement strand
GGCGAGCCTCGACAAGACGTGGCATCATCGGCTGTTGCTCGCCGGCGCTCCGGGAATCGCGCGCACCTTCCAGTGCTACGTGGAAGGGTACGACTCCACGCCGAGTCCGGCAGTGACGGTCGACAGCCCGATTACGGCGGCGACCTACTACGACGGCGGCGCGGCGTAACCGCGCAAATGAGCGTCTGAGCACCCTAACCGCTAGCGGCGAAGCGACTTAGACAGGGGGTGGATACGACGCATAGCCTCGTTTAGCTTCCGCGCCCATAAAAGACGAGAGTGCGCCCGCCTCACGCCGCCTTGAAACGGAGAGGAGAGCGCACTCAAGACCTCGGAACCCGCCTCGCGGCGGAAGGTGGCTAATGGTCGATAGACGACGGCGCAGTGTCAAGGCAGGCGACGACGGCAACGGCCCGCGTCGGCCCGACAGAAGCTCGGTGGCGTTGTGGGTGGCGATCATCAACCTCGTGGCGACGGCGTTGAAGATCGTCTTTGGCAAGGGCTGACGAGGGCGCGCTGGGGGCCTTCACGGAGCCGGGGCGCGCTCGTGACACAACGGACACACAACGGACGAGGATCGATCCCCACGTGTGTGACCCCTCTTCGTGTGACCTAACGAGGCATCACCGCTGAGTCCTTCAGAATAAGACACGCAAAGACTTCTTTAGCTCCTCGCGTAACTAGTCACAAAGTAAGAGGATGCTGTTGTGCGCACACCCCGACTACGCTATCTGTTAAGGGGCCTACCGAGGAGGTGTAAGTCTCGCACCGGTGCTGTTAAGCCGCGCGTTGACCCGAGAGTTGTGCAGGAGAGTCGAGCAGCCGTGCGCAGGTCAGTCAACGTTTCACGTGACACTTGCAACACGCTCCGCCAGCGCAATCAGACTCTTTACTTTCGCGGGCAACGCATTAACCATTCACTAACAACACGGGAGCAAGATAGTGTCAGCAGCAGGGGCTAAGACCACGCACCCTTTATTCATCCATCCGGATCTGCCCGCCGCGCTCGAGAAGCTTGAGCACGCGGCAACGCCCGCTGATCGCACGGCGGTTATCCAAGAGATTCGGGCGCTCGTCAACGTCCCTGATGGCGGTGTGGCGTTGCGATCGTGGCTGCGGTATCACCTTCAGAACACCATCAATCGCTCGACTGGTAAGCTGTGGAATCAGGCCGACATTGGTCGCGAGGCCGGCGACGCCTCGGGTGCCACCGTGTCGCGCGTGTTCATGGGCGAGCTGCAAAGCGGCAAACTCTCCGACGCGATTCGGCGCGTCACCGCGAAGATTCTTGGGTTGCCGCAAGAAGTGATCTGGAAGCCCGCCGAACTCTGCCCGGAGTGCGGCACCCCTCTTCGGAACGGCGGCCACGATACGGGAGACGACACCAGTCGTGGAGCGGTTCGCTGGTCGCCAAAGCCTAACGCGGAGCGAACACGTCATCGTCGCGGACGCACTCAAAAAAGTCGACGACGAAGCGTGGCAACTCCGAGCCCTGTCAGCACTGCCGACCGCGACGAGCACTAACGGCGGCAGCGAACGCAAAACTCCCGCGAAGGGGAAGAAACGCGCGACACGACGATCCTAAACACAACCCGCGCTCCCGGTGCAGGCCGAGAGCGCGGGCAGCAGCAGGAACCACAACCTAGCGACTACACAGAGGGTGGGCTCCGCATTTGAAGCTAGCGGACCCACCCGCGTCGTCAAGACGATGTGATTGTCGCGATTCATCAGTAGAAATACGGTAGCAAACTCTAACTTTTCACCCGAGCACTCGTATGGCAGAGAGCAGCACCGGCGTTCCTGTGACGCGCGTCACGAAGGAAAATGAGAATCCTTTAATGTTGTGGGCGAAGCGCCTCGCCGAACCGCTCGCCGAGAGCGACATCGCGTGGCGGCAGAGCGGGAAGCCAAGTGACCGGAATGGCAAGAAGGTCGCGCAGTTCGTCGCCTACGTGAACGCCGAGATGATGCGCCGCCGGCTCGACGAGGCCGCGGCCGGCCAGTGGGAGCTGTCGCTCGAATGCCTCCCGGCGTACAGCAAGACGGACAAGAACGGTCAGGTCGTCGGAACGTGGTTCCCGGTGAAGGCACGCCTCACGGTCTGCGGCGTGGCGCGCGAAGACATCGGCCAGTCGGACAAAGATTGGAAGGCCGCGTCGACCGATGCATTCAAGCGCGCCGCGTATCGCTTCGGCATCGCACACGAGCTCAGCTCGGCGCTGTTCAAGAACGTGTGGGTCGAGGTCGAGACGACCGGCTACTACCCGAAGCCGCTCACCGATCCGATGGCGGTCTACCGGCAGCGGCGCGATAAGGCGTTGCGCAGCAATCCCGCGCGAACCACGTCGTCGACGACTGCCGCCGCGCCGCGCTTCAGCGGACGCTCGATCGCGATGCCCGGTGGCGACGATCCCTACGCCAACCCGCCCGCCGCTCGTCCCGCCTAACAAGTCGCAGCGGCCACACGCGGTCAGGTGCGGCCTAACACAGTCACCGCGACCACCGAGCGCTGTTTTCCGCGCGGTGCTAAATCTCTTGATTTGCTCAGTCACACGATTGCGCGGCGCGCGTAGATGCGTAGACTGACCTCCTCTCGCTCCGAGGTGAGTCATGACGTCCGCGAATCTCGACGCGCCCGAACGGGTGCCAGCCGTCGCGCGACTGCTGTCGCAAGCGCTCCTCCTCTACGCCAAAGCCTGTGGTATCGCGCGCAAGCACGAGCTGGCAATCGGCAACCGTACCGCGGAGACGGACGCCAAGATCGTGTTCGCCGAACGTCTGATCGCGCACCTGGGCGAGCAGCATGACTTAGGGCTCGACGGCACGCCGCTCGGTGACGCACTGGCCGAAGCGCTCGCCGAGCTGCAACGCGCGGCCGACGCGGATGACGACGACGACGAGGACGAGGACGCATAACGATGCGCCGCGTTCGTCGAAACCCGCTCTACTGGATGCCGCTCGATCTCGATCGCTGGCTCGGTGAAGTGGGCGGGGCCTTGCGCCCCGAGCAGAAGGGCGCGCTGCTCGACCTCTTGGCGATCGCGTGGCGCCAGACGCCGCCCTGTACGCTACCGAACGATGCGGCCTTCCTCGCCGGTCGCTCAGGACTCGGCCCGACGTGGCGCAAGCTCGGCGCTCCGATCCTCGCGCAATTCCAGCCGACCGCTGACAATCGACTCGTCTGTCCGTGGCTTCGGGAAATCTTCGCGGAGCAGATGGCGGTCTACGAGCACCGGTCGCAGGCCGGACGGCAGAACCGATCGCGGCGCCAATCGCCGTCCGCTGGTGCTACCAATGGTGCGCCGCGTGGTGCAACGCACGGTGCAACGCACGGTGCGACCGATAGCGGCACGACGGCGCCACCGTCGCCGGTGCAGAAGTTAAGACTTGAGAAGGGAGAAGTGACGACGGCCCGGGTTCTTACGAACCCGGGGCCGTCAGTCACCGCGACCGCGAGCGCGGCGCATGTCGAGACGCCGCGCGCGGTCGGCTCGAGGCCCGAGCACCAGCCCAATCACAAGCCCGATCACAAGCAGCTCGCCGCAACCTATGGCCCCAACGTCGCCGCGAACGTGGCCGCGTCCGTGGCCGAAGAGTCGGACGAGCGGACCGAGCTGCACGCCGAGTATTACCGCGTCCTGAACGAGCACGCCGGCCGATGGCTCGATGCGCACCCCGAGCAAGGCGCCGCGTTCGAAGAACAGGTGCGGCGCGAGCTCGCCCTCCCGGACGGACCGCCCCGCGGCGCGTACGCACAGCACTTCCTCCACGACCGCGTGTTGGATCTGGTCCGCGAGTACATGCGCTGGCCGTCGTCCGAGACATGGGTCGAGCGGCAGCTCCGCGCCCGCTATCCGCAACACTCTGCCGAGGCACACCGCGATGACTTCACCGCAGACGCAGAACCCGACGCAGAACCCGACGCAGACCGCGATGCTCAACCCGATGCAGACCGCGACGAGTCAGCTTATCCCTATGCCGACGAGCGTCCCCCCCAGCGCGCCCAAGACGAAGGCGCCTAACGAAGAGGGGCGTGCCGTGGGACTCAGCGGGTTGGTCGCGCTCTCCTGCTGGCAGCCGTGGGCCACGTTCATGTGCGTGCCCGATCCGGCGCAGCGCGACGGCTCGCCGGCGAAGGCCTGGGAGACGCGGTCGTGGTATCCGCGCGTCTTGCCCGAAGCGCTCGCGATCCACGCGACGCTCGGCATCGGCGCCGACGAGCGCCGTGCGATCTCGACGGGGCAGCGCTTCCGCGAACCGTATGCGTCGACGCTGGTGCGGCTCGGCTACGCGCCGCTCGATCCGTGGGCGCCGGAGTATGCGGCCCGGGTCGCGCGCTATAATCACGATCACGGTCGGGAGTTGGGCAGCGAGTACGCCGCGCTCCCGTTAGGCGCCATCGTTGGCGTGTGCGAGGTCGCACAGGTCTACCGCGCCGAAGCCGCGGCCGAGATCATCGGGCGCTCGGGTCGGCTGATGGAGATCGCGCTTGGCGACTACGCGATGGGTCGCTTCGCATGGCAGCTCCGGGCGATGCGGCTGGTGCCGGTGCCCGTGGCGTGCGCGGGCGCGCAACAGTTGTGGAGCGTCCCGGCCGAGGTGGCCGCCCAGGTGCGGGCGCAGCTCGAGGCGGCAGACGTCAGAGATTGTTGACGCGTGACGAGAGTCCGCTCAAGTGACATGAGCGCGTGCTGAACAAGTGAGCAGTCGCTAAACTTTATAGGGGTCGCACCGCACCCCACACGCAGCGAAAAACAGCCGCCTATAATGGCGTCTCCGGGACGATCTCCGCCCTGTCCATACCAAGACACCGCTCCCGGTGCCCGATCGCTCTACGCCCTGTTTCCGGCCGATTCCGCGCCTGCCCCCGCGCCCCGCCCACGCCCCTGCTCTGTGCGCTCCCATGCTTCCTCTACTATATACATCAAACCTGTGATGAGTTGTACTCAATCCCTTGCGCGCCTAGAGCAATGTGTTTACTCTTCCTGGTGTAGCAGTTGACCACCGTACACGACGCGACACCAACCCATAGAGAGGAAGAGACAATGGCTGCAGAACTCGACTACAAAGCGAACGGCGTCGCCGCCGTGCTCAGCGTCAAGCAGGACATGTGGCACCGCGAAGGCACGGTGCTCGAGAACGCCCCGACCCGCCCCGACGCGATGGAGATCGCCGGACTCAATTACGAAGTTGACCTCCGCCCGATGGAAGCCGTCTGCGAAGTCCGCGAGGGCGAGACGGTCAACGTCGAGATTCCCAACCATTTCGCGTCGGTCCGCACCGACCGTAACCAAGTGCTCGGCGTCGTCGGCCCATCGTATCGCATTCTGCAGAACGAGGACGCCTTCGCGACGCTCGACCCGATTCTCGACGCGGGCATCGCGACAATCGAAACGGCCGGTGCACTGCGCAACGGCGCCGACGTCTGGATGCAAGTCGGCCTCAACCTCTCGCTCCCCGGCGTGTTCCGCACCGGCGAGGTCAAGCCCTACCTGCTCCTGTCGAACAACCACAACGGCCGCAAGAAGGCGCAGGTTCAGCACACGTGCCAGCGCGTCGTCTGCGCCAACACGTTAGGCTACGCGCACCGGCAGGCGGCGGAAGGGATCGATCACGCGATCCGCATCTTCCACCGCGCCAACGTCAAGAGCGCCACGGCGAAAGCGGTGGCCGAAATGGTCGAGACGCTGACCGTCAACTTCTCGCTGATCGCGGGCCAGTACGAGAAGTTGCAACAGCGGTTCCTGACCGAAGAAGAGTTCGCGGCGGCGGTGCTCGACGTGCTCGCCCCGCTCCCGACCAAGCCGACCGGCGAACGCGCGACGAAAAACAACATCGCGACGGCCGCGTGGGAGAAGGCGACGGAGCGCGCGAACGTCAAGCGCGATCGGCTGGTCCAGCTTTGGGACGAGGGTGACGGCCACGTCGGCGACCGTTCCGCGTGGGAAGCATACAACGCCGCCACGCAGTCGCTCGACCACGACCGCGACCTCTGGAAAGTGGCGGACGAGGGCAGCGTGCTCGCTTCCCTGTGGGAAGGGCAGCTCGGCAAAGCGAAGCAGTCCGTGATGGATTCGCTTTACGCCATCAGCGCCTAACGCAGAGGGGACCGGCGCCGACCTCGGCGCCGGTTCAATGCGGCAGCCCCGGTCCCAAGCCCGGGCATTAGCACCCGCTCAACTCCCCCCCTTTCCCTTTGGAGTCAGCAGTGAAGATTCAGCTTCTTGGCGTCGTCGCCGCTTGTTCCCTAGTTGCCGCGTGCGGCGCAAGCAGCGATGCGACCGCGCCGCAAGGTCCGCGCAATATCGGCGGCGGCTGGTCCGTCGCCATCGCGATGAGCAACGCCAGCCTCCGCATCACGTGCCAAGGCAACGGCCTGATGTCGCTGGTGCAGACCGGAACCAACTTTACCGGCTACGTCAGTAATTCCGGTCTGTTGTGCACCGGCCCCGGTGGAAGCGCCGGCGGTAGTTGGGACGGACCTCTGACCGGCGGCCAGGTCAGCGGCTCCGAGGTTTCGATGAGTGACGACACCGGCTGTTCCTACAACGGCACCGCGAGCGGCAACCCGGTCAACCGTATTGACGGCCACGTGACCTGTATGGTCCCGGCTCAGGGCTCGGTCTACCCGTTCAGCGGTCCGTTCGTCGCCACTCGATAACCATTAGCAAACACTCACACACCCGACGACCTCAACACCCCGCGCCCTCACCGCGCTCCAACTGCGCCCTAAAGCGGCGTTTCTGACACGATCTGCGCCCCAGCAATACCAACCCCTCAACCCACAACCCGAAGGCCCTAACGATGGCGGCAGGAACCCTACCCGGTCCCGGTACGAAGCTCGGTCCCTGTGCGGATCGGTGCGCGCACCTCGACTGCAACGAAACGCGCGGGATGGCACACGCGCACTGTCATTACTGCGAGAAGCAGATTGGCTATAACGTCCGCTTCTACCGCGAGCCGGCGAGCACGCACCCCGACCTGTTGGTGCTCACCGACACCGCCGGCGAGCGCTACGTACTCGTGCACGCGGACTGCGCCGAGCGCATCGTCGAGGTCGGCGCCGCGAAGCCGATCAGCGCCCCCAAGCCGATCAGCGACAAGGCGCACCGGTTCACGGTCAAGACTCATGTGCGCTGCGCGCACTGCAATTGGGAGCGCCGTCCCGGCGAGAACGCGTTCCTGTGGCGCGACCTCGTGTTCTGCTCCCCGGCCTGCAAAGGCCACTACGCACGCCAACACGGACTCGCATAACGATGCCGACCACCAAACCGAAAAGCCGCCCCCAGCGATGGATGGCCGCCGTCGCGCTCGCGCGCGCGGCACTCGACAAGGCGCGTGCGGCTGCGAACGAAGCGGCCGACGAGATCGCCAACATCAGGGCGGTGCAGGAAGAGTTCGAGCAATGGCGCGACAGCTTGCACGAGAACCTGCGCGAGTCCGCGACCGGCCAGAAACTCGATGCGGTCTGCGACATTGATCTCGAACCCGATGGCAACGACCTCGACGCGATGGAGACGGCGATCAGCGATGCCGAGGGCGCCGAGCTGCCGCTCGGCTGGGGGCGAGACTGATGCCAACCCGACTGCGCGACGAATGGAAGCACCAGCGGACGCACTGCGCGATCTGCGGAAAGCGCCGCACCCTCAACATCTGCCGGCAATGCGCCCGGCGCATCTGCCAGGAGCACGAGATCCGCGGCGTGTGCGACATCTGCCAGCAGACGAACGCCGACGAACGAGACGCACGCCCTAACGAGTCACCGGAATGCCGCTGAGGCTCCTGTTCATCCGGCACGTGGAAAGCGGCGCGGAGCTGTTCCTCCGCGTCGTTGCCCCCGAGTTCGATGTCGAGGCCTTCGCGGTCGAGCGCGCCGAGGCACTGGCGATCCTGCGCGCTCAGTACGTGGTCCGCGAGATCGAGCCCGACCTCACCCTAACGCGAGACGCTTCATGACCACACCAACCACACCAACCACACCGACGAAAGACATCCTCGTCCCGGCACCGCTCGCGGTGGCGATGATGACCGGGCGCCCCGAACTGGCGCGCATCACGATGCAGCATCTCAAGGCGACCGCGACCCCCGAAGAGATCAATGCGGTCATCGACCAAATGAGCGCGTATGGCGAGGCGCTGACGCGCGAAGTGCAGCAGGAGCGCGACAACGTGCGCCAGATGGAGAAAGCGGTCGCCGAGACGGTCAACAACCTCAAGGGCGCACTGCGGTTCGTCGAGCGCGTGCAGAATGCGCTCAAGTCCATGCGCAACGGCGACGACGCGGCGACCGTCGCCGCGACCCTCCGCAACCTGCGCAACCCGCGCGAGGAGGAGTGATGCCTAACGGTACTGGCCGCTTCGTGCGCTCCGAGCGCGAAGCAGAAGAAATGGTCGCGGAATCCGGCGCCGGTTCGCCCCCGGGGTTCTTCCGCCGGTGTATGCGGCACGGCGATGCGCGACTCCGCACCTACGCCCGCTTGGCGATCGCACTGTGTCAGCGGGGCTACGCGTTCCCACAGGATGTGATACAGGTGGCCGTGATGACCGAGATGCAGACCGCGCCCGGGACGCCCGAGAGCTTGGACGCGGCGCACTGCGCTCAGCTCGCGGAGCTGCTGATCGAGCGGCAGATCGTCGGCGCCGAGCCTGACCGCGACCAAGAGGCAGCGCAGTGGGAGCGGCTGGCGCACGACTTCGAGACGGACCCCGCGACGTTCGACTTGCACGCCGGCGACGACGCGGACCCGCGCGAGCGGAAGGCGCGGCAATGGCGCTGGGCCGGAATGCTCAACCGCGCGATGCGCGATCGGCTCGAGCGGGGCGAGTGTGTGGATTTGTCGACGTGCGCCCGCACGGCGCGGGGCGACTACATCGTCCCGGTCGACGTGTGGCAAGAGGACATGGACTACTGCAATGCGGACACGGAAGAATGGATCTGGTCGATTGGCCGCTCGCATGCTGACGGTCAGATCATTGCGAGTCACCGCAATTACCTGTATCTCAACCCGGACTATGAATGCCTGTGGCTCCGATGACCGACCAACCTGACCCGACCGACGAAGCGCTGGCGGCGAAGCTGGCGGGCCTGTCCCGATTCCAGCGCGAGCTCAACGCGGGGCAGGGGAGCGCGCAGGACTCGCGCGCCGGCGCGGCACATTCGCGTATGCTCAACGAGGTCGCGGATCTGTTGGAAGTGTATTACGCCGCACCTAACGAGCTGACGGCCGATCAGCTCGCGCGCCGCCTTACCAACATCTTGTACGGGGCCGCGTAAGGGGTCGAACCCCAGCCGCCTATAACGCGCCCTCCGGGGCGATCCGACCTCCGGGAATACCTCTACACGGTTTCCGGGGGTCGATCGTTTTACGGCCCGTTCCCGGCCGACTCCGGGCCTCCCTCGCGCCCGTGCACCGCCCCACACCGCCCGACCGATGCCGCCCCATCTAACTCCATGCGGCGCTTGCACTTGCGCGTACACGGTCCAGCGTTTTACTTCCATACGTAAGCAATGCACAATAGCACGGCAGTACTTGACAATCGACAGTAACTCCAAGCGGCGCAGCAATTTGGCACTTGCGCACAGACGGTAAAAGGATTTACTTAATCCCAGCAAGCAGTTGACCGATACCCCACACCAAACGGAACCGACCAATGCCTAACCTCTCGATTCAGACCGCGAAGTCCAGCAAGACCAGCAGCAAGACCAGCAAGACCGCGCGCAAGGCGAAAGCGGCGAAAGCCCCGAAGCTCGACGCGCTGGCGCTGAAGCGCCGACAGGCCGCGTTCAAAGCGTGGGCGACGATCCGCGCGAACAAGGCGAAGCGCGCTCGCAAGGCAGCGTAACGCAGAGGGGGGCGCGCTCCCGCGCCCTAATGCGGCAGCCCGGTCCCAAGCCCGGGCACCCCACACCTAACGACTCGACGGACACACGGATGACCAAACAAGACAAGCTGAAGGCCCTGACGTTCGCGGCGCGCGTGCGCAGTCACGCCACGGATGTCGAAGCGATGACCGCGAAGCTTCGCGAAACCCTCGCGTTTGAACAGTGGTCCGCGAATGGCGGCTCTGTGCCGCTCGACGCGATGGGCGAGGTCGCGGGCCTCTTCGCTCTGATCCAGCAGGAGCTGCTGCGCACCTGCGGCGACCTGCGCGAGTTCGCCGGCGAGGCGCGCTAACCATGCGAGTCACGGTCTTCGCGATCGATGCCGACACTGGCGCCGAAACGCTCCGCGCGGCGGACACGGATTTGATGGACCTCTTCGCGGCCGACGACGACGGCGAGATCAGCGACGACACGCTGGCCGCGTATGTGCGCGCGGAAAGCGAACTGCGGAAGGCCGGCCGCGTCTGGCTCGGCTCGAGTCCCGGCGATCTGCTCTACGTCGTGCCCGTCCGTCGATAAGCAACCTCTCAACCCTGACCGGAGATCCTTGTGAACGTCTTCAAGCTGCGCCTTGTCAACTTCCCCGAGACGCGCGTCGAGAGCTTCCCGACGCTCGCCCAGGCGTGCGAGCGCGCCCGCGAGATCGGTTTCGAGTCCGTGATTTACGACTTCTACGGACGCGCCGCGACCTTCAGCCCGATTGCTGGCCTCGTCGTTCGGCGGCGCGAGCTCTGTACGAACTGCGACGCCGTCACCGACGAAATGGAGATGCACGACGATGGCGTCTGCTTCGATTGCCGCGATCCGAACTGCGAGCCCGGCGAGCAACACGATGGCCGGTCCTAACTCCGCCATTATCCGAACAACGACCGAGGAACCCTAACGATGGCCCGCGTTAAGAACATTCAATTCAACCGCGCGAACGGTCAGGTCCTGATCGTGGGCGACGATGCGGCGATCTACTTTCCGAACGACGCCCTCGCCGCGCGGCTCCGCGAGCTCAGCGCCCGCGATCTAAACATTCTGCTGGGGCTCGAGATCAGCGCCGACGTGCATCGCGTCTGCCGTGGCTTCCGCAACCCCGAGGGCAAGCCACTGGAACCGCCGCGCGATCCGCAGCCGGTCAGCGGCGACGGCCCGACCGCGTGGTACACCGAACAGCAAGCGGACGCCATCGCGAAAGCGGCGCCGCCGCCTCCG
>DATBHD010000215.1:0-22709 GCA_036557635.1 Gemmatimonadaceae bacterium | reverse complement strand
GGCGCCGTCACCGTCGAGCGTGACGTCACCGTGAAGACGCAACTCGCTAGGCAGCTCGAGGAGGAGGCGCGGCGGACCGCGGAGCTGTACGATCGCGTCTCGACGGAAGCGGAGCGACTCGAGAAGATGGTCGAGGAGCGGACCGCCGAGGTGCTCGCGTTACAGGAAGCGCGGTCGCGTGAAAGACGTTTGGCCGCCGTTGGGCAGTTGGCGGCGGGCGTCATGCACGACGTGAACAACGCGTTGAACCCCATCATGGCCGCGGCGTATCTGCTCCAGGCGAATGCCAACAACCCCGACAAGGTGCGCGACTACGCGGAGCGCATCGCGAAAGCCGCCGAGACCGGCGCGGCAACCGCGGCACGCGTCGGCCGCTTCATTCGTCAGGAGCCGCTGCAAGGCGAGAGCGAAGAGCTCGTCGATCTCTCTCAGGTGTGCGACGAGGTCGTCGCGATGACGCGTCCGCTGTGGGCCGAGCGAGCGAAGGGGGGCGTCATTCAATTCGAGCGCAACCTTGCGGGTGGGGTGATGGTGCGCGGTATCGCCGGCGAGTTGCGTGAGGCACTGCTCAACCTCGTGCAAAACGCGCTCGACGCGATGGCGGGCGGCGGCACTCTGGGGATTCGGACATATGCGAGCGGCGGCGAGGTGAGCGTCGAAGTACGAGACACCGGTATCGGCATGTCGGCGGAAGTTCGCGAGCGCGCCTTCGAGCCCTTCTTCACGACAAAAGGAAAGGCCGGAACAGGGTTGGGCCTCGCCGAGGTCTACGGCATCGTGAAGCGCCATCGTGGTCACGCCGAAATCGAGTCCATGCCAGGAGTTGGCACTACCGTTCGGCTCGTTTTCCCATTCGCCGTCGTCGGCGGAACGGCTGTCGCAGTGGATCAACAGCCGCGAACGCGGGCGCCGCGACGCGTGCTCCTCGTCGAGGATCACACGGATAGCCGCGAGTTCATGCAGGCGCTACTGGAGTCCGACGGACACACGGTCGATACTGTGACATGTGTGCGCGACGCCACTGCAAAGTTGGAGTCCGCCGCAAAGAATGGTGGAACGCCGTATCACGTACTCGTGACGGACATCGGACTACCGGACGGCAGCGGATGGGATCTCATCGCTGTTGTGCGAGAACGGTGGCCGCTGTTGCGCATCGGCGTTGTGACGGGATGGGAGCCGCGCGCGAGTGCGGGGGCGGAGGGGGATTTCGTACTCCGTAAACCAGTACGCACGTCGGAGCTGCTGGCTCGAGTTGCCGGCGCTTGAACGCAATTCACTTTTGTACGCAACAAAGGTGGTCCACTTGCCGTACGACAGCGTTCGTAATGAGGCTGGCGCTCGTTTCCGCGCCGATACAGATTCTGGCCAGATGAGTGAAAACGCAAAGATTCGCGTCCTGATCGCCGAGGATGACGACAACGCACGTTCTCTGCTCGTTGAGCTTCTCGCGACACTCGGCCACACAGTCGTGTCCGAAGTGGCCACGGGTCGCGAAGCGTACGAGAGCGCGAAAGACGTCGTGCCCGACGTCGTGCTGCTCGACGTGCACATGCCGGATGGATCGGGCATCGAGGCCGCCGAGCGCATAACGCAACAGATTCCCGGCGTCGCCGTCGTGCTCTTCAGCGGCGATCAATCGCTGACACTCAGCGATCGCGACGTCACCGCCACCGCGGCGATCGCGTTTCTCCCCAAGCCCGCGCCGCCGCGCGTGCTCGACTCGACGATTCGTCTCGCCGCGACGCGCGCGAAAGAATTGATGAACGCGCGCAAGGATGCCGAGGCCGCCAAGCAGGCGCTCGAGAACCGCAAAACCATCGAGCGCGCGAAGGGCATCCTGATGCGCCGCACCGGATCGTCGGAGCAGGAAGCGTATCGCATCCTGCAGCGCACGAGTCAGGATCGCTCCGTGCCAATGGTCGAGATCGCGAAGGCGGTGCTGGCGAGCGAGCCCGGGCTGCACGACTCGGCGAAAGGGTGATCGCTGGCGATTGATGGTTTGATAAAGACGAGGCCCGCGAGCGCTGCTCGCGGGCCTCGTTCTTTACTCACCAATCACTACCCACCAACCACTATTTCAGTCGCACGATCGACATCGCGACACTCGCCGGCGGCGCGTCCCACTTCACCGAGCCCACCTGGTTCGCGGCAACCGTGAAGCGCACGTACGCGGCGCCACCGCCATTCAGGATCACCGACAGCGGCGAGCCATCGCCGACGGTGACCGTCGCCAACGGATACAGCTTGATGCTCGGGATGTAGTCGTAAACCGCCCGGAAATTCCAGCTCGGATGCTGCCACTGCGCCGACTGGCCGCTCGCGACGTCATCCGCGATGTTGGCCACCGCCCAGTCCCGGAATATCGTCGTGAGGTTCGAGCCAAAGACGTTCTGAAGATTCGCGATTCCCGTCGTCGTCGAGTTGTCGAGCTTCATCCACGTGTCGGCGTCCGACGTCCCGCGATGATCCGCCGCGTAACGAAGGAAGGACCACGTTGCGCCGCGCGTCGCGAGTGAATCGTTAGGTGCGTACGGCGAGTTCCCCGAGGGCTTGAGCAGATACGAACGGAATCGGCCGAAATTGCTTTGCTGGTTGTAGTTGTAGGAGTCGACGTTCTTCTGGTTGCCCTTGAAATCGAGGCTGTCGACGTCCTGCCGCGGCGTGAGCCCCGCGCTCTGATTGTAGAAGAGCAGCTCTTCGGCGATGTGGCTCAAGCCTTCGTTCAGCCACACGACCTCGAAGTCCGTCGCCGCCGTATTCACGTAGAGGCGGCGCGACCCGTTGATCAAATGCTGAAACTCGTGCGCCGTCGTCGAGTTCGTGAGATGCTGCACGAAGCTCTTCGTTCGCGTGTTCCCGTTCACGACACCGTTCGGATCGGGTACGAGGAGATAGAACATCTCGGCGACGTTGCTCGTCGGGCACCCCGAGCCGGGGCCGAGCTCCGGCGAGTCCGCCGTCGGAAAGAGATCGCGACCGTAGAAGAAGCCGCCGACGACGGACTGGCTGCCCGTCGGCGTCAGCTCGTTCACGGCGCGCGTGAAGAACATGATGATCTTGCCGTTGTTGTCGATGTCGGACGGCGCGCCAAACGCGCCCGTGTCCATCGTGTACACGGTGTCGAACTGCAAACCGATCGTTTGATACTCGGCGTCGGTGTAGCCGCCGGTTGGATTGCCGGTGTCGGCTACGACGATCGCGGTGTTGGTGATCGCGACGATGCGTCCGCGGCGCAGGTCGGGCACCTGACATGCGTCGGCGAAGGTGTTTCCAGTCCTGGTGTTCAGCGCGACGGTATCGCCCACCGACCACGACGCCGAGCTCGCCGAGAAGGAAGGACTCAGTCTCGTGTTCGCCGCTCCTGGCGCCATTCGTCCGCGATACCACGACCGCGCCGACGGGATGAGGGGCTTGAGCAACCGGCGCTCGCTTTCGCGCAGACGAAGCTCGAACTCCGTCGAAGGCTGAACCAGCGACGTACTGTTCGCGCTCGGCAACGTGTTGAACGACGGCCCGTTTGCGAACGTCTGTGACTGCAGTGGCGTCGACACTGTCGACGCGCCCTGGCTCGTGAAGTTGAGCGTCGCGGTTCGCGCGTACGAGGTGTCGCCATTGAACGGCACAATCGCGAACTCCGCCCCCGCGGCTCCGCCCGACACGAATACGCAGTTCGCGTCGATCGGAGTTCGCACCTCGCCCACTCCGAGCGTCAACGGATTCGAAGAGTCACAGAGGTTCGACTGCGTCGGCTCCGTGCCGTTCGAGCACGCCGCCATGAGCGCGAACAACCCAAGCGCTGTCAAACCGAGCGCTCCGCGAGCGCGGGGAGCGAGCATGGACTTACTCCTGGGGCTGGGGACTCACGCTGAGACGATCAAGGCGTGTGTCTCGTAAAAGGCGAGTGGACAAGTGCTTTCGCTCCGTGCGCGCCTGGCGCCACGGGCAGCACAGTTCATACCCGCAGAAAGGTCGGGAGATCGCTATCAAAGAGCTCAAACAATCTACCGTGAATATGCGATTAACCTCGAGAGCCGACCGTGAGTTCGCACCGGTTGATTAGTGAGAGCGCTCACAGTCGGCAAATCGTCCGCACCGGAATCCCGATTTGTCCGACAAGGTGATTAGACACTCGGCGGGCAGTCTACACCTATGCGGCGGGCGCCGCTTCTGTCGCCGGCTTCGCCCGGATGTTCTCCTCCATGCCGATCCCGAGGTAGATCGTACCCGCCACGAGCGCCGCGGAGACGAGGAAGGGTAGCTCGATGGATCGGTCGAACATGAATCCGGCAAGGATCGGGAAGAGCACGCGCGCCGATCCTCCGAACGTCTGCTGGACTCCCATGTAGAGGCCGCGCTCGCTACTCGGAATGATTCGCGAGAGCAGAGCAGTCACGCACGGGAAGGTGAAGGCCGTGCCGAGCGGCACGAGCGCCACCGCAAGCGCGAGCGGGAGATATGGCAGCACGGCGACAAAGGACACGGACAGCCCGAACCTCTGCGCAACCGCGGCGGGATCCTGCAATGGATGCATGAACGCGATTGCCGCGAGCCCGATCGCCAACAACATCGATCCGAACCGAGAAAGCCGCGCCTCACCGAATCGATCGACTGCCGGCCCGAGAATCACGGCGCGCGTGAGCACGGAAATCACTCCGATGTAAGTGAAGAAATAGCCGATATTGCTCGCAGTCACATCAAAACGCGCGGCGAGAAACAACGCGAGAATCGCCGTCACGCCCTGAAAGGCACCCATCGCGATCGCGTAGATCCAGATGAGGCGGGAGGCAGGATCGCTCGAATGCGTCACGACGTGACGCAACGCGTCGCGCGAGCGCGGCCGTATCTTTCCGGTTGCTCGCGCTTCGGCCATGTCGCGCGACTCGGAAAGGAAATGCCAGGCGAAAGCGATGTTGATCACGCAGAGCGCCGCCGACGCGAGTCCTGGCCCGCTGCGACCCAGGTGAACCGCAACCGGTCCTCCGAGCACGGGGCCTAACGCCACACCCGCGTTGGTGGCCGCAGAGAGCCAGCCGAGTCCCTTCGCGCGGTCTTCTGGTCGAACCGCGTCGGCCACGTAGGCCTGAATCACGCTGACGGTTCCGCCGCCCGCACCCTGCACGAGCCGCGACAGGAACAGAAGCCACAGCGCGTTCGCATATGCAAACACCACGTATGCGATCGCCGACGCGGTGAGTCCGACGAGCAGCGCCGGGCGCCGGCCATAGCGATCGGAGAACCGTCCCCACACCGGCGCGGTAATCAGCTGCGCGATCGCGAACGACGAAACCAGCAGCCCGACGATGAAACCGTTGGCTCCGAGGTCCTTGGCGTAGAAGGGCAGGAGGGGGATGATCATCAACAGCCCCACCATGTCCACGAACGCCGTGATCATCAAAACGACAAGCTTACCCATGCCGATAACTAACGGTGGCTACTTCCCAATGGTCGAGACGTCCGCCGCAAACTTACTGAACGCTGACAGGACTATTCGCCGCTCACTTTACCCAACGCAGCCGGAGGCACGGCGCGGCCAACGACTCCGGCGAGGGCAACGATCGTGAGGACATAAGGGATCATCTCGACGAATTGCGACGGTATCAACTGCGCGCCTTGAAGCTGGATCTGGAGCGTCTCGGCGGCAGCGAAGAGCAGGCAGGCGATTCCCACCCGCGTCGGGTCCCAACGTCCAAAAATCGTCGCGGCGAGCGCGATGAATCCTCGACCAGCCGTCATCTGATCGGTGAATTGGTGCTGGTCGAGAACCAGATAAACCCCGCCCAGCCCCGCGAGAATTCCCGAGAGCAGCACGGCGGCGTAGCGCACTCGCGTCACCGGAACACCGACGGAAACCGCGGCCGCTGGATGTTCGCCGACGGCGCGAACCCGCAGTCCAAAGGGCGTCCGATATAGTACCCAGGCCACCACGGGAACCGCGAGCAGACCGAGCCAGATCATCGGATTGCCGGCGAGAGCGGCGAACCCCGTTCCGGATTGCTCCCCGCCGAATCCCGGCACTCGCGGGGAGTTCGAGGAGCTACCGAACGCGAGACGCAGGAAGAAGCGAGTGACGCCGATCGCCAAGAGATTTATGGCGATTCCGATCACGACCTGATCGGCGCGGAAACGGATCGCGCAGACGCCGTACAGGAGCGCGAGGAGCGCGCCGCCACCGATGCCGGCGAGTACACCGACCCACGCGCTGTGCGCGTAGTAGCTCCCCACCGCGGCCGCGAACGCGCCGCCGAGCATGTAGCCCTCGAGCGTGAGACCGATGAGTCCCGCGCGTTCCGTGAGCACCCCGCCGGCGGCGGCGAACAAGTAGGGAATCGCAATTCGCAGCGTTTGCGCGACAAAGAGCAGAGCGGCCATCAGTCACGTCTCCGCTGAGCGCGAAGCAGGCGGCGCACTTCGGGCACCGACACGGCGACGGCGATGATCACCACCGCCTGCAGGACTTCGACGAACTGCTTCGGCACCATCGCGTTCACCGCGAGGCCGCCCTGTGAGATTGTCGCGAAGAGCAGCGCCGCGATCATGACGCCTAACGGATGAGTCCCGCCGACGAGCGCCACCGCAATGCCGAGGAATCCGGCACCGCCGGCGAAGCCCTCTTCGTAGTAGTGCTTGTAGCCGAGCACGAAGTTCAAACCGCCGATTCCAGCAATCGCACCGGAGATTGTCATCGCCCGCGTCCACACTTCACCGGGTCGCACGCCCCCGTACTCGGCGGCTTCCGGCTGCAGACCCACCGCACGTAGCTCGAAACCGCGCCGGGTCTTGAACAGGTACCACCAGCCGACTACACACGCGAGAACGGCAAGCACCAGCACGACGTTGGCCGCCGAGCCATGGAATGCAGAAGAAATGTCCGCAAGCCGAGGGATTGCACCGCTATGCACCTCCGGCGTGTGCAGCGTCTCGGGCACCTTTAGATGTGCCGCGGTCAAATAACTCAGCAGGGCGAGCACGATGAAGTTCAGCATGATCGTCGTGATCACTTCATGCGCTCCGAAGCGTGACTTGAGCTCACCCGCGACGCCGCCGACGATGCCTCCGCCTAACGCGGCCGCGGCGACGTACACGGGCAGCGTCACGATCCACGGGAGGCCGGGCGGGAGGTTCAAGCCCACGATCGCCGCGACGAAGCCACCGGCGGCGAGCTGGCTCTCCGCGCCAATGTTGAAGAGCCCGGCGCGCAGCGCGAACGCGATCGAGAGCCCGGTGAAGGTGAGCGTCGTCGCCTTGTAGAGCACCTGCCCGAACCCGTAGCTATTCCCCCAGGTGCCCTCGAGTAGGAGTCGAAAGACGGCGGCTGGAGCCTGGCCAAAGATCACGATCAGGATGTCGCCAACGATCGCCGCGACGAGAAGCGCGACGAGGGAAGGCAGCAGCGACTCCTCGAGTCGCATCCGCGCCGCTCGGCTCCGTGTCACCGCCACCGGCGACGTTCCGGTGTCGCGGGAAATCTCGGGCGACGTCGCTGTCATGCCGCCCGCTCCGCCCCGGTCATGTATGGCCCCAGCACTTCCTCACTAGCGTGCGCGCGCGGCAGCACGACGACGAATCGGCCGCCGTACATTACGGCGACGCGATCCGACAGCGCGAGGATCTCGGCGAGATCGGCGGAGACCAGTAAGATCGCCTTCCCGGCGCCGCGCGCCGCGCGCAGCTGCGCGTGAATGAATTCGATCGCGCCGACGTCGACGCCGCGCGTCGGCTGCGCGGCGAGCAGTACGCGGAAGTTGCGCCCCATTTCGCGCGCGATGACGATTTTCTGCTGATTGCCACCGGACAACGCCCGCGCCGGAAGCGCCGCGTCGTTAGGCCTGATATCGAATGCGGCGATCTGCCGCTCCGCGTTTTCGGCGATGCGCTCACCGTCCAGTGTGTTCAGAAAGCCGCCGCGCGCGAAGCGATGCTGCTGGCCGAGAATCAGGTTTTCCGCGATGGTGTAATCGAGCACGAGCCCTCGCGCGTGGCGGTCCTCGGGAATGTGCGAGAGTCCGGCATCGCCCCGCGCGCGCACGGTGGCGTCGGTGATGTCGAGATGATCGAGCAGGATGGATCCCGAGCGGGCGCGCCGCAGCCCGGCGACAGCCTCGATCAGCTCCGTCTGGCCATTCCCTTCGACGCCGGCCACACCGAGAATCTCCCCCGGCGCGATGCCGAAGCTCACGTCATCCACCGCGTTCGACTTGCGCGCGTTGGACACGACGAGCCGACGCAGCTCCAGCGCCGGCAACGGAAACCCAGTGCCTAACGATACAGCCGCCGGCGCACCGGCGACCGCGGTTGCCGTCGTCGCGACCGACCAGCTTTCACCCGCCATCGCCGCCTCGCGCCGCATGTCCGAGGCGAGAGCCACGTCGCGGCCAACCATCTCACGCGCGATCTCCTGCGGCGTCGTGTCCCTCGTGCGAAGCCGCGCGATCGTTCGCCCGTGACGCATCACCGTGACCATATCGGAGATGCTCATCACCTCATCGAGCTTGTGCGTGATGAGCACGATCGTTTCGCCGCGCTCGCGCATCTGCCGCAGCACCTGCCAGAGCTCCGCCACCTCCGGCGGCGACAGCACCGCCGTCGGCTCGTCCAGAATCAGAGTGCGCGCGCCACGGTAGAGCGCTTTGAGGATCTCCACACGCTGCGCCTCGCCTACCGAAAGCTCGGAGACACGCTGTTCCGCGTCGACGCGCAATCCGGTGCGCTGGCTCAGCTCCTCCACCGCGTGCGCGGCGCGCGCGCGATCGAGGACGCGCAGCGCACCGTCCTTCGTCAACTCGGCGCCGAGCATCAGATTCTCGGCGACGGTGAGCGGGGGTACGAGCATGAAATGCTGATGGACCATGCCGACCCCCGCGGCGATGGCGGCGGCGGTATTCCAACCCGTCACGTCGCGGAGCGTCGCGTCGGCATCCATCACCTCCATGCGGCCCGAGTCGGGCGCGTACATCCCGCTCAACACGCGCATCAACGTCGACTTGCCGGCGCCGTTCTCGCCGACGAGCGCGTGTATCTCGCCGGGCATGACCTCGAGCGACGCGCCCCGGTTCGCGCGAACGGGACCGAACGACTTGTGAATGTCCGTGAGCCGAATGGCTGGCGTCGTCGGAGACTTCATCTATCTCGTCGACGGCACGTCGATCCGCCCAGCGACGATCTCGCCGCTCAGCTCTTCGACTCGCGCGCGCACGCTGTCGGGGATGAGCGCGCGGTTCTGCGCATCGTACACATAGCCGACGCCATGCTCGGCCAGTCCGAGCTGATAGATCCCACCCTTGAAGCGATGCTCCTTCACGAGCTTGATCGCGTCGTACACCGCTTCGTCGACGCCCTTGACCATCGACGTCAATACATGTCCCGGCGCTTCCGCGTACTGATCCGCGTCGACGCCGATCGCGAGATGACCGGTCTGGCGCGCCGCCTCGAACACGCCGAGCCCTGTCGAGCCTGATGCGTGATAGATGATGTCGGCCCCCTGACCGTACTGGCTGAGCGCGAGCTCCTTACCCTTGCCCGGATTCCGAAACGCCTCGGGAGTCACGCCCGCGTAGCCGACGAGTACCGTGCAGCGGGGGCAGACCCGTTTCACTCCCGCGCGATAGCCGACCTCGAACTTCTGAATCAGCGGCGAGTCCATGCCGCCGACGAAGCCGACCGTCTTGCTCTTGCTCTCGAGCGCGGCGAGCGCGCCGACGAGAAAGGAGCCCTGCTCTTCGCGAAACTTCAGCGCCGCGACGTTAGGCGGCGGCGGAATCGGATTGCCATCGCGGTCCGTGCTGACGGCGAAGTCGATGCCGGCGAAATCCGTCCGCGGATAGTCCTTGGCCAGTTGTGTGATGTCGTCGGTGAAGATGAAGCCGACGCCGACGACCAGGTCCATACCTTCGGCGGCCAATAGTCGGAGCCCCGATTCCCGATCGGAGCCGTCTCCGGGCTCGATGAATCGCACGTGCGCCCCGAGCTCGCGCTCGGCGCGCATTCCGCCGACGTAGGCCCCGTCGTTGAACGACTTGTCGCCACGTCCCCCGACATCGAAGACGATGCCGACGTTCACGTCGGCCTTCGTGCGCGCCGCGGCCGCACCGCTCGGGCGCACGAAGAGAAAACCGAGGTGCACGATCGCGAGCACGACGAGCAATACCAGCAATTTCCGCATGGGAGCAAAGGTCGTTGTGCAGATCGATGGAGGGAAGAGGCCGGCTCCGCCTGATCTGCTTCTTGCTGGCGCTCGAAGCAGATCCCTCGCCGCGCTCGGAATGACAGGAGCAAGGATGCTTCTATCTTTCGGCGATGACAGACCGACTTCGAACGCGTGTACTCGTGATCGGAAGTGGCGTCGCCGGACTGCACACCGCGTGGCGCGCGTCGGAGCATTCCGACGTTTTGCTCCTCACAAAGCGTTCGCTCTTCGATAGCGCCACCGCGTACGCACAGGGAGGAATCGCCGCCGCGCTCGGCGCCGGTGACTCACCAGAGCTGCACCGACGCGACACGCTCGCGGCGGGCGCGGCACTGTGCGATGCCGCCGCCGTGCAAGTGCTCGTCGAGGAGGGACCGGCCCGCGTGCGCGAGCTGCAGACCGCGGGCGCCGACTTCGACCTCGACCCCAAGGGCGATCTCAAGCTCGGCCGCGAGGCCGCGCATTCCAAGAATCGAATCGTGCACGCGCACGGCGATCAGACGGGCGCCGAGGTTGCCCGGACGCTGATCGATCGAGTTCACGAGAGCGAACGCGTCGGCGTCATCGAAAAGGCGCGCGTGCTCGATCTCATCATCCGTCGCGGAGAGTGCGTCGGCGCGCGAACGAGCATCGCCGGGCGTCCCGCCGAAATCATCGCCGACGTCGTCGTGCTCGCGACCGGCGGATGCGGACAGGTCTATCGCTACACCACGAATCCCGTCGTCGCGACCGGCGATGGTTTTGCGATTGCTCATCGCGCGGGCGCTCGCCTCGCCGACATGGAGTTCGTTCAATTCCATCCCACCGCGCTCGACACCGCGGAGAATCCGCTGCAGCTCATCTCGGAGGCGGTGCGCGGCGAAGGCGCGATTCTCGTGAATGCCGCCGGCGAGCGCTTCATGGTCGACCGGCATCGTCTCGCGGAACTCGCGCCGCGCGACGTCGTCGCGCGGGCGATCTTCCGCGAACAACGCCGCGGCAAGGTGTACCTCGACGCGCGCCAGCTCGGCGAAGGCTTCACGAAACGGTTCCCTGGCATTTTCTCCATTTGCATGGCGCGTGGAATCGATCCGCGCCGGGATCTGATTCCGGTGACGCCGGCGGCGCACTACATGATGGGTGGCGTCGTCACGAATCTTCGCGGCCGCTCGACTCTCAAACGGCTATACGCCGTCGGTGAAGTCGCGCGGACGGGTGTCCACGGCGCGAATCGCCTCGCGTCGAATTCACTCCTCGAGGGACTCGTGTTCGCGGAGCGCGTCGCCCGCGATCTCGCAAGCGTCCCGCCGCTGAAAACCGAGCCGCCCGTGGGCGTCTGGAAAGTTCCGATTCTCACCGATCGCGGTGCCGCGCAGGTGAGCGCCGACGCGGTGAGAGCGCTGATGTGGGAGGACGCCGGAATTGCTCGCACCGCCAAAGGATTGCGGCTCGCGCTCACGTCACTCGCGACGATCGAAGAGCGGCTTCCCACCGGGGCGACGGAAGAGCAGAACCTCGTCGAGACGTCACGCCTGATCGTCGAATCAGCCTTGCAGCGGAAAGAGTCGCGTGGCGGTCACTACCGCTCCGACTTTCCAAAGCCTCAGCGCAAGTGGCAAGGGCGCCACATCGAGCGATAATCGCGCGCTCGGCTCTTGCAGACACTCTCGGTTTCATCTCTCCAAACCTCGCGCGTTACATTCACCGGCATGCCCACCGCGTCCCCGTCCCCCTCCCTCGCCAGGGACGAGCTCATTGCGGAGCTTCAGGCCGAGATCAAGCAGCTCGCCCGGAAGCGACACGCCGTCATTCTCGCTCACAATTACGAGCGGCCTGAAGTTCAGGACGTCGCCGACTTCGTCGGCGACTCGTTGGGACTCTCTCGTGAGGCGGCGAAGACATCGGCGAAAGTCATCGTCTTTTGCGGCGTGCACTTCATGGCCGAGACAGCGGCCATTCTCTCCCCGAGCAAGACGGTCCTTCTTCCCGATCTTGCCGCCGGCTGCTCCCTCGCCTCGACGATCGACGCGACGCAGTTGCGAGCCTGGAAAGCCGAGCACCCCGGGTCGGTCGTCGTCTCGTACGTGAACACCACGGCCGAGGTCAAAGCCGAGAGCGACTATTGCTGTACTTCCGGCAATGCCGTAGAAGTCGTCAATTCAATACCCGCTGATCAGGAAATTCTTTTTCTTCCGGACATGTTTCTGGGCGCGCATGTCAGGCGCATGACGAAGCGCGAGAACATTCTGGTCTGGATGGGTGAGTGTCACGTGCACGCTGGAATCGACCCCGAGAACATTCGGCTGCAACGACGCCTGCATCCCGAGGCCGAATTCCTCATTCACCCCGAGTGCGGCTGCTCGACGAGCGTCATCGAAGCGATGTCTGCCGGCGACATCGAGCCTGAGGGCGTGCAGATCCTCTCCACCGAAGGCATGATCAAGCGACCGGCGTTGTCGAACTCGAACGAATTCATCGTCGCGACGGAGGTCGGCATCCTCCACCGCCTGCGACGAGAGAATCCGAGCAAGCGATTCTACGCCGCGAACGAACTGGCGTCGTGCGCGTACATGAAGGTCACGACGTTACCGAAGGTTCGCGCCGCGCTGGAGCATCTGCAGTATCAAATCACCGTGCCCCCCGCGATCGCCGATCGCGCGCGCCGCGCCATCGAACGGATGGTCGCCATTGGCGGGAACGCGAAACAGCCGCTCTCGCCGGTACCAGACGGCATCGATCCAGGCGAGTGAGCTAGTCCGTCGACAGCTCGCTCGACATTCGACCGCCGCCACGAAGAGGGACTTATGGAGAATCCCACGCCCATGCCGGAGCCGCAGCCGCAACGCCGTTCCGTGCCACGCACGGTGACACCGCTGAGCGTACCAGCCATCGATGGTGCGGGAACGCTGCGATTTCCACTCAAGCAGCAGGCCCTCGATTCCCTCGTGCGCAGCGCACTCGACGAGGACGGCGCCTTCAACGATATCACCACGATCGCCACGGTCGTATCGGAGCGACGCGCGCGAGCGGCCCTCGTCGCGCGCGAAGATGGCATCGTCTGCGGGGTCGCACTCGCGCTCGACGCGTTTCGGCTGCTCGATCCGAAGGTGGCGATTCGGATCGACGTCGAGGACGGGATGCGCGTCGCGAAGGGGGCGTCGGTGTTGTTCGTGAATGGCAACGCCCGCGCGCTCCTCTCTGCCGAACGTGTCGCGCTGAACTTTCTGCAGCGGCTCTCGGGCATCGCGTCGCTCACGGCCGAATTCGTCGCGGCGATCGCCGGCACCGGTGCAAAGATCCTCGACACGCGAAAGACGACACCGGGATGGCGGCAGCTCGAGAAGTACGCCGTGCGCGCGGGTGGTGGCTACAACCATCGCCTCGACCTCGCGTCGGCGGTCCTCATCAAGGACAATCACCTCGCCGCGCTCGACGGAGACATCGCCATGGCCGTGCATCGCACGCGCGAGCTGGCACCTCGCGTGAAGGTCGAGGTGGAGTGTGACACCCTCGAGCAGGTCGGCGCCGCGCTCGCGGCCGGCGCGGACATTATCATGCTCGACAACATGTCGCTCGACGAGATGAAGAGCGCCGTTAGGCACGTGCGCAAGCGCGCGATCCTCGAGGCGTCGGGGAATGTGACGCTCTCCACCGTGAAGTCGATCGCGGAAACGGGTGTCGACTGGATCTCCGTCGGCGCGCTGACCCACTCGGCGCCGTCCATGGATCTGGGGCTGGACTTCGACTAGGAGAAGGGGCCAGGGAGAGGGAGCCAGGGCGAGGGAAAGCTGCCCCTGGTTCCCTCGCCTCTCGTTAGGCCAGCTTCGCGAGCTCCGCGCGCGCCTTCTCGACCGTGACGCCGAAGTCCAGCAGCACCTGAGCGGCAATGCCGCGCTCCTCCCGCGCCAGGCCGAGGAGCAGGTGCTGGGTGTCGACCGTGTTCGCTTTCGCGACGCGCGCCTCCGCCATCGCCAACTCGAGCACCGCGCGCGCGCGCGACGTATACGCGAGCTGGTCATCGGGCATCGGCGTGCGACCGCGCAGCACCGTCTGCTGCAATACCTCCTTCATCCTGGCGCGGTCGATGCCGAGCACATCGAGCACGACGCCCGCCGGGGAGGGCGGGACGGCGCCGTCGCGCGAGCTGTCATCGAGCAATGCGATGAGTAGATGCTCGGTACCGACATGCTCGTGATGAAGGCGCGCGGCCTCTTCACGCGCCTCACTCAGCACGCTGCGTAACCGATCGGAGAACTCGAGTGCGTCCACGCAGGAGGAGTCGAGAATTTGGTGAATAGGCTATGATGCAAGACAAACGGCCACAAGACGAATAGCTGCTTCGACGGAGGCTCGCGATCCGAGTTTTTGCGGTATGACCAACCTTCTTGCCGCGCGCGCCCAGATGGCGGTCTCTCTCGCCTTTCACATCATCTTCGCCGAGGTGGGGATCGCGCTGCCACTGATGATGACCATCGCCGAGTGGCGGTGGCTGAGGACCGGCGACGGCGCGTACCTGGACCTCGCGAAGCGTTGGGCAAAGGGCACGGCGATCCTGTTCGCCGTCGGCGCGGTATCGGGAACCGTGTTGTCGTTCGAGCTTGGCCTTCTGTGGCCGGGCTTCATGCGCTACGCCGGAGCCATCATCGGCATGCCCTTCTCGCTCGAGGGCTTTGCCTTTTTCACCGAGGCGATCTTTCTCGGTGTGTATCTGTACGGGTGGGATCGGATTCCCGCCCGCGCTCATCTCGCGTCCGGCGCACTCGTGGCGGTCAGTGGTGCGCTTTCCGGAATCTTCGTCGTGATCGCGAACGCCTGGATGAACGCGCCCGCGGGCTTCCGGCTCGTGGGGGGCCAGCCGGTGGACGTGAATCCTCTGGCGGCAATGGCAAATCCCGCCGCGTTGTCGCAGACCATTCACATGACGATTGCCGCGTACGCGTCGACCGCGCTCGCCGTCGCCGGGATCCACGCCTACGTGCTGCGTCGTCGCCGGGGGGCGCCACTCACAGAAGAGCTGGCGCGATTTCATCGCGCCGCCCTCGCCGTCTCGCTCTCGATTGGGATTCCTGCCGCGATCGTGCAACCGATTTCTGGTGACCTCAGCGCTCGCTTCGTTGCCGAGCGGCAGCCAGTCAAGCTCGCGGCGATGGAGGCGCAGTTCCAATCGGTCCGTGGCGCACCGCTACGCATTGGCGGGTGGCCAAACGTGGCGAAAGAGGAGACGCGGTACTCCATCGAAATTCCGCGTGGCTTGTCGTTTCTCGCGTTTCACGATCCCAATGCGCTGGTGAATGGATTGATGGCATTCCCGCGGGAGGAGTGGCCGCCAGTCCGAGTCGTGCATGCCTCATTCGAGCTGATGCTGGCGCTCGGAAGCGCGATGGCGATCGTCTCGCTGTGGGCCGGCTGGGTGGCTATTCGGCGGAGGCGGCTGCGATACGAGGCTGCGGACCGCTGGCTTCTCGCCGCGCTCGTAGTGACCGGTCCCTTCGGATTCCTGGCGACCGAGGCGGGCTGGCTCGTGACCGAGGTGGGTCGTCAGCCATGGATCGTGTACGGCGTGATGAAGACGAAGGACGCCGTGACGCCGATGCCCGGTCTGATCGTTCCATTCAGTCTAGTGACTCTGCTGTACTGCGGCCTTGGTGTTGTCGTCATATGGCTCTTGTGGCGCCAGATAGTCAGCACATCAGGTGAGTTTGGGGGACAGCGATCGAAGGAGTTCATTGGGACTGGAGTATCCGAGTGAGCCATTCATCGGCGTATTTCAGCCTTGCCTCTGTCGTCGCTGGAGCGATTGCCGTGTCGCTCAACATCTACGCACTCTCGGCCGGCGCAGACTTCGGCGGCGGCGTTTGGGATCTGCTCGCCTCAGGGCCAAGGCGAGAACGGCAGCGCGAGCTGATCGCGAAGGCGATCGCGCCGATCTGGGAGGCCAATCACGTCTGGCTGATCCTGGTGATCGTGCTCTTGTTCACCGCGTTTCCGTCGGCTTTCGCGTTGCTCATGACGCAGCTTCACATCCCGATGACGCTCATGCTCATCGGGATCGTCCTGCGCGGTTCGGCGTTCACATTCAGGAGCTACGACAGTCGACGCGACAGCGTGCAGCGTCGTTGGGGCCGCGTCTTCGCGATCGCGAGTACGGCAACGCCAGTGTTGTTGGGATGCATCGTCGGCGCGATTGCCACTGGGTCGATCAGCACTGCTGCCGTCACGTCGGCGTCGTTCGTCGACGTATACGTCCGGTCGTGGCTCGAGCCATTTCCAATCGGCGTCGGCTTACTGGCATTCCTCCTCTTTGCATTTCTCGCGGCCGTCTATCTCACCCTGGAAGCCCGGGACGACGCCATGCGCGAAGACTTCAGGACTCGCGCGCTCGCTGCCGGGGCCGCGGTCGCGGTGGTTGCGTCGATTGACCTCGCGCTCGCGCGGTCGAGCGCTCCGCTCGTGTGGTCGGCGCTCACGGAGGGCACCCTGGCGACGGCGCTTCGCATCGGCGCCGTGCTTGCCTCGTTAGGCGCCATGGCCGCCCTGTGGCGGCGGTCCTTTCGCCAGGCGCGAATCGCCGCGATCCTCGAGGTCTCGTTGATCGTGTGGGGGTGGGCTCTGGGCCAGTTTCCATACCTTGTCCCCCCCGAGATCACGGTGGAGAACGCGGCTGCCCCAACGGCGACGTTGCGTCTCGTCGTCATCGCGCTCGTTGTTGGCCTCGCGGTCCTGCTGCCGTCGCTTCGGTATTTGTTCAAGGTCTTCAAGGCCAATCCAGGCTAAAACTGCTGTGACCGCTTAGGCGGCGCGGACGTCGGCTAGATAGCGACCTGATCAATTGGTCGCCCTCTCTAGCCAGGAGCTCCTTGCGCCGGTACGGAACTCTTCGCGCTCTTCGGATCCCGGTCGTCTCTGCCGTTATAAGCTGTTGTGCGATAGAAGGTTGTGCCAGTGCGTCTCAGTCCGTTGTCGCTTCGCCGATTCAGCAGGGATCGGTCGTCATGGTCACTCATGGCGAGGCTAGTGACGCCGCTCCGGGCACCACACTCACGGCGGGCGAACGAGCGTATCGCTGGTCCCATCAGGGAACCCTCAAGCTATGGGTGCAACCCTCGTCGGCGCTCGCCGGTTGGACGCCCCGACACGTCCAGCTCGTCGACGAAGCCGTTCGCGCCTGGACGCGGTCGGGCGCTACTCGGATCGTGCAGGTGAGCTGGCCGATCGAGGCGGACATCCGTCTGTACTGGAGCGATCGGCTTCCGCCGACGAACCCTGGCGTCACGATGCTCTACAAGAATCAGAGCGACCGCCTGACGCGCGCGGACATTTTCATCGCGACACAGCCAGCGCCGTGGCACATCGGCACGCCGGACCGAGTTCTGTACGCCACGATCGCGCACGAGATTGGCCATGCCCTCGGTCTGCCGCACGATCCGTCCACCGCCGCGCTAATGCATCCCGCGCCGCTGGTGACGGCAGTGTCGGACGAGGACCTCGCGCACTTGAACGCGATCGTGCGCGGGCCCTGAGCATCGGCGCGAGCTGACGATAGCTTGCGCTCCATGAAGGCGCCAAAGGCGGTCATCGTACTCATGGGGCCGGCCGGCGCGGGGAAAACCACGGTCGGTCTTCCGCTCGCCCAGTCGTTAGGCTGGCGCTTTGTCGACGCCGACGACCTGCACTCGGCGGAGAACGTCGATCGGATGCGCCGCGGCATCGGTCTCACCGACGCCGACCGCGGGCCGTGGCTCCTTCGGATCCGCGACGCGCTGCGCGATCTGCGCGCGTGCGGCAACAACGTCGTCCTCGCCTGCTCCGCGCTAAAAGAGCAGTATCGTCGCGCGATCGTGCCGGACGACGCCGCGGGCGAGGTGCGTTTCGTCTATCTCCACGCGCCGGAGGGCGTATTGCGCGAGCGATTGACGCACCGAACCGGACATTATGCCGGCCCGGAATTGCTCCAAAGTCAACTCGCGTCGCTCGAAGAGCCGCGCGATGCGCTCTGGGTCGACGCGTCGCGCGATCCGGCGCAGATCGTAGCGCAAATACGTCGCGAGCTCGCGCTCTGAACGTGATGCGGCGCACGGACGCGTTGCCTCACGTTGCCGCTCCCTCGCCGCTGATCGTCTACTGTATGTCTTCAGTGTGTGAGGGCACTCATGCAGATCCAGTGTCCCAAGTGCCGTGCCCCGATGCAAACGATGAACGTCGAGCGGACACAGGTCGATCGCTGTACCTCCTGTGAGGGGCTCTGGTTCGATGCGCTCGAGGATCGCGACGTGCACGCGCCGGCGAGCGTCGATCTGTTGGATCCACCCGGTGCGGCGGCCCGTCCGGGGCGAAACGAGCAGCGGCGTGTCGATTGCCCGCGATGCCATGCACCGATGATTCGCGTCCTCGACCGACGGACGCGCACGGTGTGGTACGAGTCGTGTCCGATCTGCTATGGGAGGTTCTTCGACGCAGGCGAGTTTCGCGCGGTGCAGCCACGATCGCTGATGGACGTGCTGCGAGGCTGGATGGGACGGCACACGCATTGAGCGAAAAGTTGCGGCGGTAGCGCTGGACATTCCGGCGCGCGCTGGCGAAGATGACGCGTCCCTTCACGAATTTCTCGTCTCGTTTCGCCAGGCCGATGCTTCAGCATATTCGTGGCGCGTTCTCGGTCCTCTCGCTCACCGGCGCGCTTTTCCTCGCTTCGTCCGTCGACCCGTTAGGCGCCTCGGCACAACAGGTCCCCACAGCTCGACCCGAGTACGCCGCCGTCGCGCGGCAGCTCGAGCGCTACATCGAGCGCGAGATGCGCGAACAGGGTCTCGCGATCGTGTCGATTGCCCTCGTCGATGACCAACAGATCGTCTGGTCGCGAGGCTTCGGGACGGTCGATTCGATGGCGCATCGCATGGCCGGACCCGAGACGGTGTTTCGCGTCGGCTCGGTGTCCAAGCTGTTCACCGACGTCGCGATCATGCAGCTCGTCGAGCAGGGGAAGGTCGACCTCGACACGCCGGTCACGAGATATCTGCCGGAGTTTCATCCGCGCAATCCGTACGCGAAGCCGATCACGCTGCGCCAATTGATGTCGCACCGCTCGGGTCTGGTGCGCGAGCCGCCGGTCGGCAACTACTTCGACAGCACATCACCACCGCTCGCGGCGACGATCGCCAGCCTCAATCGCACGACGCTGGTCTACCCGCCGGAGACGCACACCAAGTACTCCAACGCCGCGATCGCGACCGTTGGACTCGTCCTCGAAAGGGTCGCTGGAACGCCCTTCCCGCAGGCGCTCTCCACGGCCGTGTTGCAGCCGTTAGGCATGGCGACGAGCGGCTTTCAGCCGACCGCCGAGCTGACGCGCAACCTGGCGCCGGGGGAGATGTGGACGCTGGACGGGCGGGTTTTTCCAGCGCCGACCTTTCAGCTCGGAATCGCCCCCGCGGGCAGCATGTATACGACCGTCACGGATCTCTCGCGCTTTCTCAGCGCCCTCTTCGCCGGCGGCCGGGGCGCCAATGGTCAGGTGCTGAAGCCGGAGACAATCGCCCAGATGTGGACGCCGCAGTTCGCGCGCCCGGGTGAGCAATCCGGCTATGGCATCGGGTTCCGACTCGGCATGCTCGACGGACACCGCAGCGTCGGCCACGATGGCGCGATCTACGGATTCGCGACGACGCTCCAGGCATTGCCTGACGAGAAACTCGGCGTCGTCGTCGTGACGACGCGCGACGGAGCCAACGCGTCGGTCGACGCGATCGCCGACGTGGCGCTTCGTGGCATGCTCGCGGCGCACGCTGGCCAGGCGAGCGGGGTCACGGCCGCGGGCACGCCGTCCGCATTCCCGGATACCACGGCGCCCATTCCCCCGGCGCGGGCTCGACGCCTCGTCGGTCGTTACGCACCGCGCTCCGGCAAGGCGCATGAACTCGAGCTCACGCATCGCGGCACCGGGCTCGCCCTGCTCCCGCCCACTGGCGGGGGTATCCCCGAATTGCGCGCGCGCGGTGACACACTCGTCGTCGACGACCGCGTGTTCGGCACGGGAGCGCGCTTTCTGCCTAACGCCGACTCGGCGACGTCGCTCCGCTCTGGCGATGCGCTCACCGACTCGCTCGTGCGCGTGGACCACGGCATGCCGCCAGCGGCGCCGGCTTCGTGGCGTGGCCTCATCGGCGAGTACGGACCCGACTACGACATCCTCTACATCTACGAGCGGGACGGGCGGCTCTGGGCGCTGATCGAATGGTTCTTTCCGTATCCGCTGACCCAACTTTCGCGCGACACCTTTGCCTTTCCGGCGAACGGGCTGTACGACGGCGAACGGATCGTCTTCACGCGCGACAAGAGCGGCCGCGCGACGGGGGCCACCGCCGCCGGCGTACCCTTTGCGCGACGCAACATCGAGCCGAAGGCCGGCACGAATCAGCTTCGCATCACCCCGCTGCGTCCAGTCCCCGAGCTCCGCGCCGAAGCGCTCGCGGCGACGCCACCGGCCGAGTCGGGTGAATTTCGCCAGACGGATCTCGTGGAGCTCGTGAAGCTCGATTCCACGATCAAGCTGGAGATCCGCTACGCGACGACGAACAATTTCCTCGGGACCAGAGTTTACGACGAGGCGCGCGCGTTCATGCAGCGCCCCGCCGCCGAGGCGCTGGTGCGCGCCCACCATGCGCTCGAGTCGTTAGGCTACGGATTGCTCATCCACGATGCCTACCGCCCCTGGTACGTCACGAAGATCTTCTGGGACGCGACGCCGGCGGCGAAGAAATGGCTCGTCGCCAACCCCGCCGAAGGGTCGAAGCACAATCGCGGGTCCGCGGTCGATCTCACCTTGTACGATCTCAAGACGGGCAAGCCGGTGGAGATGGTGAGCACTTACGACGAAAGCACCGAGCGCGCCTACGCCGAGTATCCGGGCGGGACTTCGCGGCAACGGTGGTATCGCGAGCTCTTGCGTCAGGCGATGGAGGCGCAGGGCTTCACGGTGAATCCGCAGGAGTGGTGGCACTTCGATCACGAGGACTGGCGCAGCTACCGCATCGGCAATGTGCCGTTCTCGAAGATCGGTGATGCACGCTAGGCTTTTGTAACGCAGAAGACGGCGTGTCATTCCGAGGAGCGAAGCTGCCTGCCCCGAGGAGCGCTAGCGACGAGAGGACGAGGGATCTGCTTTTGGGAAGAGGGCAAAAGCAGATCCTTCGCTGCGCTCGGGATGACAGGGGCGCCCTCACACAGATGACAGGGGGCGTCCTCGCATGAACGAAGACACTCCAGCGACACGAATTCCGCACGAGATAACCGTGAAGAACCGGAACCACCGCCAATCGATCGACTTTGTCGCGACCGCGCAGCGCGTCCTGCGCGAGAACGGCTTCGATCCGGAATTTGGAGCGGCCGTCGACGCACAGGCGGAGGCGTCGAGACAGCCAGCACGCGCCGACGGAGTCCGCGACCTTCGGAAGCTGCTCTGGTCGTCGATCGACAACACGGAGTCGCGCGATCTGGATCAGCTCGAAGTCGCCGAGGAGTTGAGCGGCGGCGCGATTCGCATCCTCGTCGCGGTCGCCGACGTCGATGCGCTCATCGGCAAGGGATCGCCTGCCGACCTGCATGCGCAGGAGAATTCGACCTCCGTGTACACCGGCGTGCGGGTCTTTCCAATGCTCCCCGAGGAGTTCTCGACCAACCTCACCTCGCTCAACGAGAACGAGGACCGCGTCGCGGTTGTCATCGAGAACATCGTCGCGCCGAACGGCGACGTCACGAAGTTCGACGTCTATCGCGCCGCCGTGCGCAACAAGGCGCAGCTCGCGTACGACGAGACCGGTGCCTGGCTCGAGAACACCAGGGGCGGGACGGTACAGCCGCCGCCGAAGGTGTCGGCGAACTCCGGTCTCGCGGTGCAATTGCGACTCCAGTGGGATGCGGCGAAGCGTCTCAAGTCCGAACGCGAGCGCAACGGTGCCCTCGATCTCGAGACGATCGAGGCGACGCCGGTCGCGAAGGACGGACGTGTCGTCGATCTCGAGCTCACGCACAAGAACGCGGCACGGGACCTCATCGAGGATCTCATGATCGCGTCGAACGTCGCGATCGCGAAGTGGCTCGAGGCGCGCGGACGCTCGGGGATTCGGCGCATCGTGCGCGAGCCGGAGCGCTGGGGCCGGATCGTCGAGTTGGCCGCGCGGTACGGCACGACGCTCCCGGCGGAACCGGACTCTCTGTCGCTGGCGAAGTTTCTCGCGAAGCAGCATGCCGCGGATCCACTGCGCTTTCCCGACCTCTCGCTCACGATCGTGAAACTGATGGGTCCCGGAGCGTACGCGCTGGACTTGCCGGGAAAGGATCCGGGCGGGCACTTCGGCCTCGCCGCGCACGACTACACGCACGCGACGGCGCCGAATCGTCGTTACGCCGATCTGATCACGCAGCGACTCGTGAAGGCCGCGCTCGCGGACGGCGCGCCGCCGTACAGCGACGAAGAGCTCGGACATCTGGCGGAGCACTGCACCGAGCGGGAGGATGCGGCGCGCAAGGTCGAGCGGACGATGCGCAAGGT
>DATBHD010000214.1:0-44057 GCA_036557635.1 Gemmatimonadaceae bacterium | reverse complement strand
CCCGCCAAATCGCCGTACGAGACCGAGCGTCGAATCGCACTCGATGAGACGGGAACGCCATCGAGCGACACGGCCTCGACGACACCCACCGCGAAATCGTGTCTCCTGCCCAAGTCCCGAAGGACGTTCACGTCGCCCGCGCGCCGACGGCCAAATCCATGATCGTAGCCAATGATGAGCTCACGCAGGGAAAAGCGCTCGAGCAGGACACGCTCGACAAACTCCGTAGCGTCGAGCGCGGCGAGCGCCGGCGTGAACGGAACAACGGCGGCGTAGTCGAGACCGCACTCGGCGATGGCCTCCAGCTTCTCTTCCGTCGTTGAAAGCAGCGGCGGCGCCGCCGACGGATTCACGACCTCGAGGGGATGCGGCTCGAAGGTGACGAGCAGGCTCGGAAGCGAGCGCGCCGCCGCGCGCCCGGTCACGCGCGCCAGCAGATCGCGGTGGCCGAGGTGAACGCCATCGAAGGTGCCGACGGTGATCACCGCGCCCAACGAGAGGCGTGGCAAGGCCGGAGCGACGCGGGACACGTCAAGCATCGCGCACGACAACGCGCGGGCGGAGCTCGTCGCCTTCGCGCCGAGCGATCGCGACGAGGTCGCCTTCGGCGTCGACGAGCGCGACCAGCTCCGCGTCGGCCACCGCGTCGACGGGGTTGCCGTGCTGGACGCGACGCAGCTCAGCCTCGTCGAGGCGCCGCGTCGGAAGTTGAGGAATTGCTGAACGCAGAGGAAGGAGTCGCGGCCGCTCGATCTCGTTGCCTTCGACCGGCGACGTTGCGTCGGCGACGTCGAACACGCCGCAGCGCGTGCGACGCAGCGCGGCGAGATGCGCGGCGCTTCCAGCAGCGCGGCCAAGATCGCGGGCGAGCGCGCGAATATATGTGCCGCCGCCGCAGGTGATCGTCACGTCGAGCGCAGACGGAGTGCGCTGCCGCACGCGCCAGTCATGGACGACGACGACGGTGGGACGCAGCTCGAGCGGCGCACCGGCGCGAGCGGCCGCATACGCGCGTCGTCCGCCGACCTTCTTCGCCGAGTAGTCGGGTGGACGCTGCTCGATCTGTCCGGTCAGCGCGCGAATGGCGCGGTCGACATCCGCCGGGTCGGGGAGCGCGGCAGTTCGAGTCGTGTCACCAGTTGGGTCGTCGGTTGTCGTCTCGAAGCCAAAGGTGATCGTGGCGTCGTAGACTTTGGGCTCGTCGTCGACGAACTGGGCGAGCCGAGTCGCGCGACCGGCGAGGAGCACGAGCAGCCCCGTGGCAAAGGGATCGAGCGTGCCGGTGTGCCCGATGCGTCGTGTGCGCAGCGTGCGGCGCGCAATCGCGACGACGTCGTGCGACGTCATACCAGATGGCTTGTCGACGAGAAGAACGCCGTCAGTCGCCGTCGTCCTCACCGGGGGGTCGATCAGGAGCATCCTTCAGTTGCGAGAGGAGTGTTTCGATGCGCGCGGCGCGGGCAATGCTCTCGTCAGGCTTGAACACGATCTCCGGCGCCAAGCGGAGGCGGAGTGCGCGACCGATGCGGGCACGAAGATGGCTGGCTACGCTCGCCAGACCCTCGGTCGTCGCGGCTCGTTCCGCCTCCGATCCGTAGATGCTCACGAAAACGGTCGCGACGCGAAGGTCGCGCGAGACGTCGACACCGGTGACGGTGACGAGTCCCACGATACGAGGATCCTTCACATCCTGACTGAGGAAGGTCGCGACTTCTTCGCGAATCGCCTCGGCGACGCGGTCCGGTCGTCGGTTGTTGCTTGCCATACGTCAGAGAAAGCTCGTCGCGGTGTCGACGATGCGACACTGCGGATTGGCATTGATGAACTGATCGACGGACTCGAGCACCGATTCGGCGTGGCGTCGTTCACCGGAAACGACACAGACGGTGAGCTCCGCGGCCTGCCACGCGTCGTGGTGCGCCGTTTCGGCGACCGAGACGTTGAACTCGTTATGCAGACGATCCTTGAGACTCTTGAGCACCGAGCGCTTGTCCTTGAGCGAGTGGGCGGCCGCGAGGTGGAGCTCGAACGAACGCACGCCGATGACCACGAGCTCGCCGTCGACTAGAGCGTGCGCGCCACCTGCTCGGTGCGGTAGCACTCGATGACGTCGCCGACCTTGAGGTCGTTGAAGTTCTCGATGCTGATACCGCACTCGAAGCCTTCGCGCACTTCGCGCACGTCCTCCTTGAAGCGGCGGAGGGACGCGATGGTACCGTCGTAGATCTCGATGCCATCGCGGATGACGCGCGCCCGACCCTGTCGGTTGATGACGCCGCTGCGAACGGAACAGCCGGCAATGGTTCCGATGCGAGAGATCTTGAACACTTCTCGCACCTCCGCTTCGCCGACGATGACCTCGCGTTGCTCGGGTCGCAGCAAGCCCTCGAGCGCAGCGCGCACATCGTTCACCGCCTCGTAGATGATGCGATAGAGGCGAATATCGACGCCCTCGCGCTCGGCGGCGGTCCGCGCGTTGTTATCGGGACGCACGTGGAAGCCGAGGATGATCGCGCCAGACGCCTTGGCGAGGAGGATATCGCCCTCGGTGATCGCGCCGACGCCGCGGTGCACGATCTCGACATTGACTTCGCTGGTCGAGAGCTGGACGAGCGCGTCAGCGAGCGCCTCGGCAGGGCCGCCCTGGTCAGCCTTGATGAGAATGCGGAGCGTGCGCAGCTCGCCGGCCGCGGACTGCGCCATGAAGTCTTCGAGCGAGACACCGCCACGGGAGGTGCGCCGACTCTTTGCCTCACGATCCAAGCGCTGGCGGCGCTGCGCGACGTCCCGCGCGGCGGTCGCGTCTTCCACGACCAACAACTGATCGCCCGCCATCGGAACGCCTTCGATGCCGAGCACCTGCACAGGAACCGCCGGTCCCGCGGATTTCACTCCCTTGCCGCGCTCGTCGAACAACGCGCGTACGCGGCCGGAGAAGAGCCCGCAAATGAAGTCGTCGCCGACTTTGAGGGTTCCGGTGCGGACGAGGACTGTGGCAACGGGCCCCTTGCCGGGATCGAGCTGTGCCTCGACAACGGTGCCCTCAGCGCGGCGATCGGGATTCGCTTTGAGATCGAGGACCTCGGCCTGCAGCAGGATGCTCTCGAGCAGCTGATCGACGTTGGTGCCCTTCTTCGCCGAGATCTCGGTGGAGAGCACATCACCACCGAACTCCTCGAGCACGACACCGTGCTGAAGCAACTCCTGTTTGACACGAGCCGGATTGGCTTGCGGCAGATCGATCTTGTTGATCGCGACAATCAGCCGAACGTTGGCGTTCTTCGCGTGCGAAATCGCTTCGATCGTTTGCGGCATGATACCGTCGTCGGCGGCGACGACGAGGACGACGATGTCGGTCACCTGCGCGCCGCGCGCACGCATGGCCGTGAAAGCCTCGTGGCCAGGCGTATCGAGGAAGCTGATCTCTTTGCCGTTAGGCAGCGTCACGTGGTAGGCGCCGATGTGCTGCGTGATGCCGCCGGCCTCGCCCGCCACGACATTTGCCTTGCGGATGTAGTCGAGCAGCGACGTCTTGCCGTGATCGACGTGACCCATGATCGTGACGACCGGCGGGCGCGAAACTTTGTCCTCGGGCCGATCGACCGGAGTGGCGGCTGCCTCTTCCGCTTGATAGGCATCCTCGCGAACGGCCTCGAAGCCGAACTCGCCGGCGATCAACTCGATCTGATCGAAGTCGAGACGCTGGTTGATCGTGACCATCAAGCCGAGATTCTTGAACGCGAACGCAACGATTTCGGTCGCCGGCACCTTGAGAATCTGCGCGAGCTCGCTGACGGTGATGAATTCGTTGACGCGGACTGTTTTGCGCTCGCGCTCGAGCTCGGCGGCGCGCGCTGCCTCCATCTCCTCGCGGACGCCACGACGCATGTCGCTCGCGGAGCGGCGCTGTGGAGCACCGCGCATCGTCGCCATCGTTTTGGAGATGTTCGCATCCACCGCCTCTTGATCGACGGCGCCTCGCTTTCCCTTCTTGCGACGCCCGCGCTCGGCGTGCGCGCCTCCTCCGCCACCGGACGGCTGCTGGCGATCGTCGCGGCGCGTCGGTGTGGCCGCACCACCCGGCGCAGCGGACGCGATCGGTCGCGGCGGCATGAACGAGCCGCTGCTCGCGACGGGGCGCGGACGAGGCGCGCCGGGCGTGATCGGCCGCGGACGCGGGCGGTCGGGTGATACCGATGGCGGGACGGAGCGAGACGGCGGTGCGTGAGCCGCCGGTGCCCGCGTCTCCTCGGTGTGCCTCGAGGGCGCCGGCGGCAGGCGCGGCTCGATTTCCTCTGGCGGCGCGGGCGGTGCCGGTGGCATGGGCGGACGCTCGATAACGGGCGGCGCCACCTCGTAGGCCGGTACGTCCGGCGCTGCTCGCTCCGTCGGCGCGGTCGTCTCGTGCTCGACGATGAGAGCGGATTCGGCGGCGACTTCGTTAGGCGCCTCGGGCAGCGGCGTCAGGATCTCCTCGACGTCGACTGGCGCGATCGGGACTTCGGAGCGTCGTCGCCGCCGAATCCCGGCGTCGCCGCCAGCCGCGGCAGCCGGCTCGGGTACGACGGTCGCGGCCGAGGAACGACGGCGGCGCGTCGTCACTGCCGGAGCGGTTTGTTTTTCAGCGCGCGCACGCTTCTCACGCTCCCAGCGCGCACGCACTCGTGCGACCTGGTCGTCCGTGAGCAAACTCAAATGACTGCGAACAGGAACGTCCATCTGACGAAGCAACGCAATGACTTCGTCAGATGAAATCCCAAATTCACCAGCCATGTCGTGCACGCGAAGCTTGCTCAAAAACCCCTCCTAGGAGTCACTGCCGGCGCTCGTGCTCACAAGCTCGCGAATCCCTCGGGCGAGCTGTGCATCCACGACGCCAATGGCCGCCGTTTGCTCACGTCCGACGGCAGCGCCGAGTTCCGCGGCCGTCGGTCCCTCAACGAAGTTAACACCACGTGCCCGCAGGAGCGGCACAACCTTCTCCCTGCTATTCGCCGACGCATCTGGCGCGACGACGGCGAAAACCAAACTGCCTTTCTTGGCCGCGGTACGTACTTGCTCGACGCCGACGACAACCGTCCGCGCTCTAACGCCAAGCCCGATCAATCTGAGCATGCGCTCGGAGACAGCTCGCTCCACGAGAACTGTTGGCGCGGTCAGGCCGCCGACCCCGCCTCTCCGGGCTCGGGCGAACGCTCACCGGCGTTGGCGCCTTCATCGGAGGTATCTTCGGTCGTCAGCTCGTCGATGATGCCCATGATGCGATCGGCTTCGGCGGGCGCGATGCCTGGAAGCTTTAGCAAATCCTCACGTTCGAGGTCGATGATGTCGTTGAGCGTGCGGTAGCCGGCCTCCTCCAGGACGGCGACCGTCGCCGGCGGCAAGCCTTGAATGTCGGAGAGCCGCACATCCGCCATCTCGTCGGACTCCTCCGGGAGCGGCGCGAAGAGCGGCGAGTCCGCTCCCCGCTCGAGCCACTCTCGGCTGGAGTAGAGATCGATCTTCCATCCGGTCAGCTCGGAGGCGAGGCGCACATTCTGACCGTTACGACCGATCGCGAGCGAGAGCTGGTCTTCATCGACCACGGCCTGGATCGTCTTGGTGGTTGGATCGCTGAACACGCGGGCCACCTTCGCCGGCGCGAGCGCCAGCTTGGCGAAGCGCTCGGGATCGGGAGACCAGGGCACAATGTCGATGCGCTCGCCACCCAACTCGTTGACGACTGCCTGCACGCGCGAGCCTTTGAGGCCAACGCACGCACCAACCGGATCGATCGAGTCGTCGCGCGAGAACACCGCGATCTTGGTACGGCTGCCCACCTCGCGAGCCGTCGCACGAATCTCGACGATGCCCTGCTGGATTTCCGGGACCTCGAGCTTGAATAGCGCCTTGACGAAGAGGGCGTCCCCGCGGCTCAGAATGAGCCGCGGGCCCTTGGGCGTTTCCTCGACGCGCTTGAGCACGGCGCGAATGGGCTCGCCCTGATGGAAGTGCTCGCGATGATTCTGTTCCCGGTACGGAATGATCGCTTCCGCTTCACGGAACTTGTTGAGCATCACGACGAGCTTGCCGCGCTCGATCTGCTGAATCTCACCGGAGAGCAGGTCGCCGACGCGCGTCGCGAACTCGTCTCGAATGCGCGTTCGCTCGCCTTCGCGAACGCGCTGAATGATGCGCTGCTTCGCGGCCTGAACGGCGGCGCGGCCAAAGACGGCAAAGTCGATCGGCTCCTCGAGAACGTCACCGACCTGGAATCCTTCGTCGTAGCTGCGCGCGTCCTCGACGGAGATCTGCCGACTCCCGTCCTCGACCGTATCGACAACGTCCTTCAACAGCACGATCCGGATCTCGCCCTTGCCATCGTCGATGTCGACTTCGGCCTGAACGTTCGGCCCGTACTTCTTCGCGAGCGCTGCCATGATGCCGTCTTGCAGCAGCCCGTAGAGTTCCGCACGGTCGAGCTGCTTGACGTTCGACAACTCGCGGAACGCGGCGAGAATTTCTGCTGAACCGATCATCCCAGACACCTCGTCCGAAGCCGACTGCGTCGGCTCCGGCCTCGTCTTATTTGAAGTGAAACGCGAGCCGAGCTTCTTTCACGTCTGCCAGCGGGATTCGCCGCTCGGTGCCGCGCTCGATCGCAAGCACAACCACTTCCGCGCCTTCGCCGCCTTCGACTGCCGCGATTTTGCCCTCGAACCGTCCGCCCTGCGCCGGGCTCAAGACGTTCGCCCATTCTCCAACGAACCGCCGCCAATCGCCGGGCGATCGTAACGGGCGATCGCCGGGAGAGGAGACTTGAAGCTCGTAATTCTCCGAGACCAAAGTGCCGCCATCCAATCGGGCCTCGATGGCGCGCGAGACCGTCGCACAATCGCTGACTGCAACCCGATTTCCGTCGCGCCGATCGATGCGAACCTCGATCAGCGGTCGATTACGCGTTCCTCCCCGCCGCAGCTCGACAAACTCGTAGCCGGAAGCTTCAACTTCCTTGCGAACAACGTTTTCCAGCTCATCGCTCATGTGGCGTCGAGGATGGTTTAGCGGAACAAAAAAATGTGGGGAGCATCCCCCACATTCGTCCCGCGGCCCCTAGTGCCGCGTGCGACGTAAGCTAGGCCACGTCAGGAGGCGCGTCAAGTTGAAGACAGACCGTCGACTACGACGTTCCTGCCACGCTGTCCGCGTAGATCACGGCGATCTGCCGACCGGCATCGCCGGCGCGATGCGAGTAGAGTCGGTCGTTGTGGCAACGAGTGCAAAGCGCGCTTGTCGTAAGGTGACGAACGCCGGCGGCGCGCGCGTGCTCGGCGATGATCGCGCGGAGATCTACGCGAGCAGAGCCGCCTGACGAGTCGCGCCCGTGCAATTGACGCACGACGTCGGCGCCGACCTCGTAGCACTTTCCGCAGATCGCTGGACCCAAATGAATTCGGAGGTCAGTGGCGGCGAACCCGCGCTGCCCGAGCAATTCGATAGCTCGCTCGACAATCCGCGCCGCGGTTCCGCGCCAGCCGGAATGCAGGAGACCGACGGTACCCGACGGATGGGCGATGAAGATGGGGACGCAATCGGCGACTGAAACGGCGAGGGCCAGACCGCGACCAGTGGCAACGTGTCCGTCCGCGGCGTCGACACGGAGCCACCCCTCCCAATTCGATTCGTGCACAACGACCCTGGCGCCGTGCACCTGAGTCGCCGTGGCGAGCCGCGCACCACCTGGCGCCAACTCGTCGCGCAGTCGACGCCAACGCTGCATGATGACGCCCACCGGCTCGTCCGAGGCGAGCCCGAAGCTTCCGCACTCGCGAGTCGTGGTGAAGGCCCGGATTCCGAATGGCGCGAAGTCGCGGACGATCTCTGACTGCGAGATGATCGTCACAAGGTTCGGCGTTCCTCGATGCGCTCGATTTTCGCACCGAGCGCGCGAAGGCGCTCGTCGATTCGCTCGTAACCGCGCTCGATCTGACCGACGTTGTCGATCGTGCTTTCCCCCGTCGCGCAGAGGGCGGCGAGCAGAATCGCCATTCCGGCGCGGATGTCCGGAGACTCCACCTGAGCACCGCGGAGCCGCGATGGACCAACCACGACGGCGCGATGCGGGTCGCAAAGAACGATGCGAGCCCCCATGCCAATCAGCTTGTCGACGAAGAACATTCGCGACTCGAACATCTTCTCGTGCATCATGATCACGCCTTCACACTGCGTGGCGGTCACGATGGCGATGGACATAACGTCGGCCGGGAAAGCCGGCCAGGGCTGATCTTCGAGCTTCGGAACGTGTCCGCCGAGATCGCTCTGAATTCTCCTGTCCTGTTTCGCGGGAACGATCAGATCGTCGCCATCGGTCTTGCACTCGACGCCTAACCGCGCGAACCCCATGCGGATCGAGTGCAGATGCTCCACGCCGGCGTCCGCGATTCGCAACTCGGAGCCGGTAACGGCCGCGAGACCGATGAACGAGCCAACCTCGATGTGATCGGGACCGATCCTGTGAGTGATACCATGGAGCGGGTTTCCACCCTCGATAGTGAGCACGTTCGTGCCGATCCCTTGAATCCGCGCGCCCATCGAGACAAGGAAGCGCGCCAGATCCTGCACGTGAGGCTCACCAGCCGCATTGCGTAACACGGTGATGCCCTTCGCCGCCACTGCCGCGGTGAGCGCATTCTCGGTGCCGGTCACGCTCGGCTCATCGAGAAAGATGTCGGCGCCACGGAGCTGCTTCGTGCTCATCTTGTAGGCCTCGCCCAAATCGAACTGAGTGCCGAGCTGCTGGAGGGCGAGAAAGTGCGTGTCGAGACGGCGCCGACCGATGATGTCACCACCCGGGGGCGGCAGCGTCACTTCGCCACAGCGGGCAAGCATCGGTGCCGCGAGGAGGATCGACGCACGGATCTTTTTGCAGAGCTGCGGATCGAGCTCCGCCGCCTTTACGGTCTTCGCGTCGATGACGAGCGTGTTCCGCTCCTTCCACTCGGCGGAAACGCCCGCCGAGCGAATGAGCTCGACGAGCGTCTCGACATCGCGAATCCGGGGGACGTTCTCGAGTGTAACTGGCTCTCGGACGAGGAGCGCGGCGGCGACAATCGGGAGGGCGGCGTTCTTGTTGCCTGACGGGCGAATGGTGCCAGAGAGCGTGGATCCGCCCTCGACGACATACTGCAGCGCGGCCATGAGCGTTCGAAGAATCTCGTCGGGTAGTCTCGACGCGGTTCGGCGAATCGGTTCGGCCGAGGCGCGGCGGGAGTGCGAAGGATGACCAGTGCCTTGACGCCCCGTCAAGCGAGAGGGTCACGTATCGATTGACGACGGCGCAGCGGATTGCTTGAACTTGTAACCTGGGGCGGATACGATTGCGATCCAGGTGCACGGCCTCTGCCTTGCACTGACATCCGAGCGGCCGCAAGTGGGCGCGCCGCGCCGCCGGTGCAACCACCAAATTTCTACCGCGAGAGTCGACCCAATGCTCCAGTCGATGACGTGGGCCGGCATATGGCTCGTGCAGCGTGCCGCGTTGTCGGACACGGTCTACACAAAGCAGCTCGCGTCGGTGCCGAGTACGTTCGAGCGCATCACGAGCATCGCCAGCGGTCTGCTGACGGTCGCGCTTTTGGTCCTCGTCATCGGCGCGATGGTGGCTGCGTGGAGTTTTCGCCGAAGCTATCTCCGCATGAATCGGATACTCGAGCGGATGTATTCCGACATCACTCCGATCGTGCGACACGCCAACTCGGTCGCGGACAACGTCAATTACATCACGACGTCGATCCGGACCGACGTGCAGCAAATCAGCGCGACGATCGCAACCGCCAACGAGCGATTGCAAGAAGCCGTGAAGAGCACCGAGCGACGCCTCGGCGACTTCAACGCGCTGCTCAAAGTGGTGCAAGAGGAGGCGGAGCAGATGTTCGTCTCCACCGCGGCAGCAGTTCGCGGCGTCCGAACGAGCGCTTCGGCGATGTCCGAGCCGGACAGTGGGACGAAGTTTGCGAGACGAGGGGAGGAGGTGCAGGCGGAGGAAGATGAGGGTGGGGACGATGAGCTCGATCTGGACAGCGAAGTTGATACCGAGGAGGAGATGAGTAATGTCTACGACAGCGATGCCGCGACGGCCGAGGACGATGTCGCGCGGCCGCGGCTCCGTTCGCGACGAGGCCGACCTGGAGAGAGAGGACCGAGTGCCGCGGGCGGTCGGCCGCGGAGCCACTGAAGCGCAGTATGATTTACTGACGGCGGCTCTGATCGGCGTCGCCGTTGGAGTGGGAACGACATTACTTGTGCGGCGTGGCCCGTCGGGTCGGCGTCCGGTATCTCCGTTCCTCAGGGGTGCGGCTGTTGGCGCACGGTGGGCTGGGCAAGGCGCGGCACGGCTCGGTGCGCGGGGCGCGTCGTGGGCACGCGATACGGGAGCGGAGTTGTGGGATCGCATTCCGCGTGAAGAGATTCGCGAACACGTGCGTGATTACCTGGGCAAGGCGCAGGAGGCAATCGATGACGTGGTCGAGACCGAACTGCGCGATCTCCGTCACGCGCTGCGAAGACAGCGGAGGCGACTGGGCATCTAGCATCCGCCGGTCGAAGCGCGGTAGGAAGGAGTCGCGGCGTCGCTCGCTGGCGTTGATGCTGGTGCTCGCGGGGGCAGCGCTCGTGCTGCTTCCGTCCGCCGCGTACGCATGGACGCCAGGTACGCACGTCTTCCTTGGCGAGGCGGTGATGCGGTCTCTGGACCTGCTGCCGTCGGCCATCGCGGAATTGCTGCGAGCCTATCCGTACGATTTTCTGTATGGCTCCATCGCGGCCGACACGAGCATCGCGAAGAAGTACGCACCGGTCGGACGACACTGTCACTCGTGGACCGTTGGACTCGAGATCTACGACGGCGCCGAAGACGATCCACTGCGCGCGTTCGCGTTAGGCTATCTGGCGCACCTCGCCGCGGATGCGGTTGCACACAATTACTTCGTCCCGAAGCAGCTCGCGATCACCTCGAGCACGTCGTCGCTGGGACACAGCTATTGGGAGAGCCGCTTCGAGACGCATCTCGGCGAGCGGTACAGCCGGCGCGCTCGCGACCTGATCACGCTCGATCACTCCCGCTCCGACGGACTGCTGGATCGCATTCTGAGTCCAACAATTTTCAGCACGCCCACCAATCGGCGAATCTTTCGCGGCATGGTTGTAGTCGCCGACTCGGAATCGTGGCAGCGGATCTTCCAGTTGATGAAAGAGAACAGCCGATGGGACCTCGCCGACGGGGAGGTCGGCCGGTATCTGGAGCGATCGTTCGATTACATCGTGGATTTTCTGCGGCGGATCGAGAGGTCGGAGCCATACCGGCTCGACCCATCGGGCGATCAGCCGCTGCGGCTGGCGAAGCGTGTGCGGCGCGATGTGCTTCGGCGTGAAGGCGACGACGAACTGCGAGAAGAGGCCGAACGACACTTCGGAATGCCCGAGTCCGCGCTGACGTTCTCGCAGCAGCTCGAGTTGCCGCTCTACACGCCCAGCCGTTCGGCGAGCAACTGACTGACGCGCCGCGGATCGGCGCGACCGCCGGACTTTTTCATGACGAACCCCACGAGAACGCCGAGCAACTTGCGTTCGCCGTTCGCGCAGCGCGCGGCCTCTGTCTGGTGCTCGGCGATGACCTCATCGATCCAGGCTTGCAGCGGCGCGTCGTCGCGGACCTGAACGAGGCCTTCGCGCTGGGCAATCTGCGCGGCGCGCTCTCCCGTTTCGGCCATCACGGCGAAAACGCGCTTGGCGGCGGTTCCGCTCAGCACGTTATCGCGAACGAGATCGAGTAGCTCCCCGAGATCGGCGGCGCGGATCGGAAACTCCTCGATGTCGCGCCTGCTGGCATTGAGCGAGGCGCGCACTTCGCCCATCACCCAATTCGCGGTGGTCTTCGCATCGCGGTGCTGGCGCACGACATCCTCGAAGTAGTCGCCTAACGCCTTGCTCGCCGTGAGCACATCCGAGTCGTAGGCGCTCAGGCCGAACGACTCGCGATATCGAGCGCGGCGCGCCGCGGGAAGTTCCGGCAGGGAGCGACGAGCGCTCTCGATGCGCGATGGCTCGATGACCAATGGCGGCAGATCGGGGTCGGGGAAGTAGCGGTAGTCGTGGCTCTCCTCTTTCGTGCGCGCTGGGCGCACCGTTCCCGGGTCTGCCTCCCAGAGCATGGTCTGCTGCACGACCCGCTGCCCAGCCTCGAGAAGGGCGCACTGCCGCGCGAACTCCGCGTCGAGAGCGCGTTCGACCGCGGAGAACGAATTGAGGTTCTTGACCTCGGTTTTCGTTCCGAGAGTCGTCTCGCCAACGGGGCGCGCGCTGACGTTGGCGTCGACGCGCAGGCTTCCCTCCTCCATGTTGACGTCGCTCACCTCGAGGAATTCGAGAAGCTGTTTGAGCGATCGGAGATACGCGCCGGCCGCGGCCGCGGAACGGATATCCGGCTCGCTGACGATCTCGATCAATGGGACGCCGGCGCGATTGAGATCGATGGCGCTCACGCCCGGGAATCGATCGTGAACGGACTTCCCCGCATCCTCTTCGATGTGGACGCGGGTGATGCCGACGGTGATCGATGTGCCGTCCGCGCCGTCAGTCGTCAGGCGGCCGTGGGTCGCAAGCGGGCGATCGTATTGCGAGATCTGATAGCCCTTCGGCAGGTCGGGATAGAAATAGTTTTTTCGCGCGAAGATCGACACCGGGTGAATTCGGCATTCGAGCGCGAGCGCGGCGCGAAGCGCGAGGTCCACCACGTGGTCGTTGAGCACCGGGAGCGCACCCGGCATCCCGAGACAGACCGGACACACATTGCTGTTGGGCGGGGCGCCAAACTCCGTCGCGCAGCGGCAGAACGCCTTGGTGCGGGTGAGCAACTGCACGTGCACCTCGAGGCCGACGACCATCTCGTAGGCGAGCCGCGCCGCGGTGCGCTCCAACGTGCCGCCGGCCGATGATTCGCGAGTACTCATCGATGCGCCTCGGCGCCCAACGCTTTCTCGAGCGCTCGCGCGACGCGGAACATCTTCACTTCGGCAAAGTGGGGCGCCAGGATCTGGCCGCCGACGGGCAACCCACCAACGCGTCCGATCGGGAGCGACATTGCCGGAATCCCGGCGAGGTTTGCCGTCACCGTGAAAATGTCGCTCAGATACATCTCGTACGGGTCGCTTTTGGAGCCGGCCTCGAACGCGGGGGTGGGGGTGGTCGGCGTGAACAACACGTCGACACCCGAGGCGAAGACCGCGCTGAAATCGCGCGTGATGAGCGACCGCACCTGCATCGCCTTCGCGTAGTAGGCATCGTAGTAGCCCGCCGACAACACGTACGTTCCGAGGAGAATGCGGCGGGTGACCTCCGGCCCGAAGCCATTGGAGCGTGTCGCCTCGTACATCCCCCGCAGGCCATCATCGGTGATGCGAAGTCCGTAACGGACGCCATCGAATCGCGCGAGGTTCGAGGATGCCTCGGCAGGCGCGATGATGTAATAGACCGGGATGGCGAGGTTGGTGTTCGGCAACGAAACGTCCCGAATGGTGGCACCCAGCGCGCGGCAGCGCTCGAGCGCGCGGTCGCAGTGCACCGCGATCTGATGATCGAGCTGCTCCGGGAAATACTCCCGCGGCCGACCGATGACGATTCCGTCGAGGGACGAGACCGGTTCGCCGTACTTTAGCACCTGCTGATCAGCGCTCGTCGCGTCCAGTGGATCGCGGCCGGCGATCGTCTCGAACGTCAGTGCCGCGTCGTCCACCGTCGCGCCAAACACGCCAACCTGGTCGAGCGACGACGCAAAGGCGACGAGGCCAAATCGACTGACGCGGCCGTATGTCGGCTTGACGCCGACGATCCCGCAGAAGGCCGCCGGCTGGCGAACGGATCCGCCGGTTTCCGAGCCGAGACCGATCGGTGTGATGCCGGCGGCGACCGCGGCGGCCGAGCCGCCGGACGAGCCGCCCGGTACGAGGGCCGGAGCGAGCGGGTGCTTCGTGCGCCCGAACGCGCTGTACTCCGTCGACGAGCCCATCGCGAACTCGTCGAGGTTCGTTTTTGCGACGACGATCGCACCGGCCTCGCGCAGCCGCCTAACGACGGTGGCCTCGAACGGGCTGCGATAGTTCTCGAGGATGAGCGATCCGCACGTGGTCGGCGAGCCGAGTGTGGCAATGTTGTCCTTGACGACGACGGGCACGCCGGCGAGCGACCCGCCCTTGCCCGCCTCGAGCCGCGTCTGGAGCCTGCTCGCTTCGTCGTGCGCTGACGCTTCGTCGCTCCAGAGGAAGGCATTGAGCCCGTCGGCGCCGGCGCGCACGCGGCGCGCGCGCGAGAATGCTTCGTCGACGATCTCCCGCGGCGATCGTGCGCCCGTAACGACGGCGTCACGCATCGCGGCAGCTCGCTCACGAGCTGCGTGCTCGCTGCCGTCGATCACGGCGCAGGCTCCGGATCCTCGTGCGTCGCGAGACGTGGAACGAGAATGAAACCGTCGCGCAATTCCGGCACGAAGTCCGCCGGTGAGCGCTCGAGCGGAATCGGTGGGCCCGTGTCCGGCCGGAGCATCATTCCGGACTGCGCGAGCACGTCGACATCTGCCGCGTCGCTCGTATCGACCTTCGACAGCACTTCCATGTGCTGGAGGATGGAGCTCAGCTCGACGGCGGCCACCCGCGCCCGCTCGTCCGTGATGCCGAGCCGGGCGAGCGACGCGATGTGTCGGACCTCGTCGAGCGAAATGCTCACGAGCCGATCTCTCGCTCGAGGTTGGCCTGAGCAACGACGAGCGTCTTGCGGCCGACCGTCTCGTCGTCGAAGTCGACCTTCACTTTGAGCTCGCGACCGGAGCCGGCGAGCTCGGCGATCGTACCGGCACCGAACTTTCGGTGACGCACGCGCGAGCCGACGGCGATGACCGGCGCGTCCTGCGAGACGTTCTCGTCGTCGGGGAAAAATGCCTCACGAGTGACCGGAGTGCCCGGTCGCCGCGCGGCGGCCGAGGGAGGAAAGCCGTCGAAGGCGTCGTCGAAGCGGGCTCCCTCGCGACCCCAACGGCGACCGCCGCCCCAACCTAACGACGATCCGCGCATCGCGGCGCGGCCGGTGCTGCGCACCTTGACGGTTTGGCGCTTGTCGAGCATCCCGTCGGGAATCGATTCGAGGAATTTCGACGGCTTCGATGCGATCAACTCGCCGTTGCGCCGACGTTCCTCGGCGTACGTGAGGTACAGCTTTCGCTCAGCCCGTGTAATGCCGACGTAGAACAGCCGCCGCTCCTCCTCGAGCTGCGCCGGTTCGTCGTAGGCGCGCGCCAGCGGAAAGAGACCGTCCTCGAGCCCGCTGATGAAGACGACCGGGAACTCGAGCCCCTTCGCGTTATGCAGCGTCATCAACGTGACGGCATCGGCGTTCGCGTCGAGGGCATCGACGTCGGCGATGAGCGTCGCGCGCTGCAGAAAGTGATCGAGCGGCCGCAGTCCGACTTCGCCCAGCTCGTCCGCGACCAACTCGGCCGCGCCGGCGATGAGCTCGTCCACGTTCTCGATGCGATCGGCGGATTCCGGACCCTCGGCCTTCAAGTGATCGCCGTAGCGAATCGCCTCGACGAGATCGCGGAGCAGCTCGTCGACGGCGGCCTCCTCGGCTTGCGCGCGGAAGCGCTCGATGAGCCCGATGAACTGCGAGAGCGCACCGCGCGCCGTCGGCCGCATTCCTTGGATGAAGTCGGCGCGCGATGCGGCGGCGAAGAGCGAGAGTCCTTCCCGGCGAGCGGTCTCCGCCAACATCTCCAGTGTCGTCTCGCCGACTCCACGCTTGGGAACGGCGACCGCGCGCCGAAACGCTTCATTGTCGGCGGGATTGGCGATCAGCTTGAGGTAGCTCATCACGTCGCGAATCTCACGCCGATCGTAGAAGCGAACGGAGCCAACGAGGCGATAATGAATTGCCTGACGAAGCAGGGCCTCCTCGAGCGCGCGACTCTGCGCATTGGTCCGATAGAGCACGGCGAAGTCGCGAAGCTCCAGATTCTTCGAGGCGCGACGCGTCGAGAGCTCTTCGACGATCCAATCGGCTTCGTCACGCTCGTCGAGCGCGCGAAGCGAGGTCACCGGCTCGCCGCCGCTGTGCGTCGGGCGGAGCGTTTTCCCCATCCGACCCTTGTTCGCCGAGATCACGACGTTCGCGACGTCGAGAATCGGCGGCGCCGAACGGTAGTTCTCCTCCAGCCGCACGATGGACGCGGCGGGAAAGTCCTTCTTGAAGTCGAGAATGTTGCGGATGTCGGCGCCGCGCCAGCCATAGATCGACTGATCGTCGTCGCCGACGACGCAGACGTTCGCAACGTCGCCGGCGAGCAGGCGCACGAACTGATACTGCGCGCGGTTCGTGTCCTGGTATTCGTCGACGAGCACGTAGCGGAACCGGTCGCGATAGGCGGCCAGCTGCTTGGGGTTTTCGCGCAGCAGCCTAACGGGGAGCACGAGCAGGTCGTCGAAGTCGACCGCGTTCGCGAGCCGGAGGGCGTCGTCCAGGTCGCGGTAGATCGGCGCGACCGTTCGAGAAAACGGATTCATCGCCAGCGACTCGTACTCTGACGGCGAGACGAGCGCATTCTTTGCGTCGGAGATCGCTCCCTGCACCGCGCGCGGCGCATAGAGCTTCGGCGAGACGCCGTGACGCTCCATGAGCCGCTTCACGACCGCGAGTGAATCGTCCTGGTCGTAGATGGTGTACGCCGGCGTGCGCTCGACGAGATGGGCGCCGGTGCGCAGCATCCGGGCGCCAATCGCGTGGAATGTGCCGATCCACATGCCGGCGGTCGAGCGGCCCAGCAGCCGCTCGATGCGATCGCGCATCTCACCCGCCGCCTTGTTCGTGAACGTGACCGCGAGAATTGCGCGCGGATCGACGCCGTGCACTTCGATGAGCCGCGCGATGCGCATCGTGAGCACGCGCGTTTTCCCCGAGCCGGCACCGGCGAGCACGAGGAGCGGGCCGTCGCGATGCAGCACGGCCTCGCGTTGTGCCGGGTTGAGGCCGCCGAGAAGCGAGTCGTCGCGCGGTGGTGCTGAAGTCGTCGGTGCTTCCATCATCGAAGTATAACGTCGAACGTAGCACCGGAGTCCGCGGCGGAGAGCACCAATTTACCGCGATGGTTCTCCTCCACGATGCGACGCGCCAGCGAGAGACCGATTCCCCATCCGCTCTGCTTCGTGGAGAAACCGGGCTCGAACACGCGCGAGCGCAAGCTCGCGGGAATTCCTGGCCCATCGTCGGCCACGCGAATGCGCACGACGCCGTCGGGCATCGACGCCGTCGACATGCGAATGCGACCACCGCGGCCGGCGAGCGCGTCGATGGCGTTCTTGGCGAGAACCTCGATGGCCCACTCGAGCAACACGGGGTCGCCGTTCACGGAAGCAGGCGTTGCATCGTGCGCGACGTCGATCGCGATCGTGTTCGCGAGCGTCGGCACGCGAGCGCGAAAGTAGGCGGCGACGCGATCGACAAGGAGAGTAACGTCCACCGCCTCACTCTTGGGCTCACGACCGATGCGCTCGAAGCGATGCGCCACGCGATCGAGGCGCTCGAGATCCGCGCGCATGTGAGTGGCGGCGGCGCGAGTCGAGGGATCCTCGGCCCGCTCCTCGAGCAGCTCGATCCATCCGGCGAGACTCGACAGCGGCGTCCCGAGTTGATGCGCCGATTCGCGAGCCATGCCGGCCCAGATCCGTTCACGCGCGACGTTGCCGCGGACACGAATTACGTAGAAGCCAACGACGAGCAGAATCGCTGCCGTGGCGACCTGCAGCACCGGAACAATGCGCAACCCCTCGACGAGAGGCGTGTTGCCGAAGTGAATCTGTCCGACCATCGAATCGACGACTGGCGCGTTCTCGCCGTCAAGACGGCGAACGTAGGCGCGCACGCGCGCGTCGCGCGTCACATCGGCGACCTCGAAGGGCAGATTCGCGGCGGCGGTGGGATTGCCCGCGGCGTCGGTGACGATGACCGGGACACCTTGCTCGACGATGCTGCGCGAGAGACCGAGCAGCGCCTGCGTGCCGGCGCCTTCGGTCGTGTCGCCTAACGCGTGATAGATGCGCGCGTAGATCCGACTGGAGCGTTCGGCTTCGAGTCGCAGATCGCCGACGACGTGATGCGTGTACCAGAGAATCGACCCGAGGAGCAGGGCGATAAGCGCGGCGAGGATCAGCTCCGGGCTGCCGCGGCGCATGCGATCAACCGATCCGGTCAGTCCCCAGATACGGCCTCAGTACGTCCGGGACGACGACGGTGCCATCCGCGTTCTGATAGTGCTCGAGAATGCAGGCGATGGTGCGCGGCAGCGCGAGCCCCGAGCCGTTGAGCGTGTGCACGAAGCGCGGCTTCTCACCCTTGGCGGCGCGGAATCGAATGTTGGCGCGACGCGCCTGAAAGTCTGTGAAGTTGCTGCATGAGGAGACCTCGAGCCACGCGCCGACGCCCGGAGCCCACGCCTCGAGATCGAACGTCATCGCCGACGCGAAGCCGGTATCACCCGCGGCCAACAGCTTCCGCCGATGCGGTATGCCTAACCGCTCGAGCGCCGTTTCCGCGTGCCGCGTGAGGATCTCGAGCTGGCGCGGAGAATCCTCCGGCAGCGCATAACGAACCAACTCGACTTTGTCGAATTCGTGCGTGCGCAATATGCCACGCGTGTCCTTGCCGGCGGACCCCGCCTCGCGGCGGAAGCAGGGCGTGTACGCCACGAAACCCTTCGGCAGCATCTCCGCCTCGAGAATCTCGTCTCGATACAGATTCGTGACGGGGACCTCGGCGGTCGGGATCAGGAACAGGTCGTCATCCTTCACCGCGTAGGCGTCGTCCTCGAACTTCGGCAGCTGGCCCGTACCGGTCATCGTCGCGCGATTCACGATGACCGGCGGCCAGACCTCCTCGTAGCCGTGCTCGCGCGCGTGGAGATCGATGAAGAAGTTGATCAAGGCGCGGACGAGCCGCGCGCCCAACGCGCGATAGCAGGCGAAGCCTGATCCGCTGATCTTGGATGCGCGCTCGAGATCGATGATGCCGAGCGTAGCGCCGATCTCCCAGTGCGGACGGACGCCGGCGGAGTCGCGGGGTGTTCCCCACTCACGAACGACGCGGTTGCACTCTTCTCCACCGGCGGGAACCTCGGGCAGCGTTATGTTAGGCAGCTCCAGGAGAATCGTCCGGAGCCGTCCTTCGACGGAGTCGAGCTCTCCTTCGAGCCGAGCGATCTCGTCGCCAAGCTCGCGGCCTCGCGTGATGAGATCGTCCGCCGGCTCCCTCGCCTTCTTGCGACGCGCGACTTCCTGGGAGTTGGCGTTGCGCGCGGCCTTGCGCTCTTCGACCGCCTGAATGAGGGTGCGCCGCTCGCGATCGAGACCTTCGCCGCGATCGACCAATTGCACCACGCCATCATTCGCGCCGCGCCGGCGCATCGCCTCGCGCAGCAGGTCGACCTGCTCGCGCAGGGCCCGCATGTCGTGCACGTGCGCTCCGGTTCAGTCCTTCGGTGTTCCCGACGGGATGAGAGAGAAGAAGCCGCAGTTCGGGTCGACGGTGAACCGCGTGCGCATGGTTCGCGCTACGGGATCCACGGCGAGCACCTGAACCTTGGCGTAAATCACGTTGCTGAAGACCGAAAAGCCGCACGCGGTCGCGTCGGACGTCTGGATGGCAAATACGTCGCCGACGTTCGCGGTGAACAGCGAATCCGTCACGTAGCCGGACGACGGCGCCTTCAGAAGAGCATCGAAGTCGGTGCCCATCCTCTGCATCCCCACGCTATGCGCCGCGGAGAGAGCACCGGCCACGAAGCGGACGGTGTACAGCGTCATCTGCCCCTGGCTATCGAGATCCAGGGCGAGGTCGAAGGAGAAAGAGGAGTTGATGACGACCGCCTGCTGACCGAACAACCAGAGTCCGGACGGGGCGTCGACGGGCGTTCCATTCAGCGCGTAGACGGTGATGGTGTCGGTGGCGTTGCCGGCTTGCGCCTTCGGCCGCGTCAGGCTGCCGCACGCCGTCATCCCAACTGACAGGACCGCGCACGCCGTCGCGAGCAGAGTGAGTATTCGCGGCGTCCGCAATCTCGATGTCATGATGCCGGTTGCAATCGGTGAAGTACTGCGCGAATGAACGGGAAGCAATGGCGTAGGATAATTCGTAACACACGGATAGTTCAAGCGATTATCATCGCTTGACTTCGAGATTTTCGATCTCTAGCTTCGCCACCACTTTCCGGGAGGAATCGAGTTGGCCAGCATCCGGGACCTCGTAGCTGCGATTCGACAACGCGAAGGAGTCGAAGCAGCCGTTGTGCTCGGCCGCGACGGCCTCCTCATTGACGGCCAGGCGGTACCCGGCATCGACCCAGAACGCGTTGCCGCGCTCATCCCTCCGATCATTGGACCGGCCGATGAATTGGGCGCCACGGTTCGCCGAGCCGAGCTGCTTACTGCCGTCCTTGAGTACCGCGGAGGTATGGCGATTGTTTCCGCGATGTCGTCCGAAGCGATTCTTTTTGTTCTGCTGACGCCTCGAGCAAATATCGGGCAGCTCTTGTTCGAGCTTCGCCGCAATCGCGACAACATCGCCGCCCTCGTTTGAGATGGTTGCGGACCGCAGTGCGTCGCAGCCGACGTTCCACGTCCTGGTGGCCGATGACGAACCGCACATCGGTCGCATCATCAAGATGAAGCTCGAGCAGGGGCCATTTCGCGTCACGCTCGCCTACGACGGGCGCGAGGCGCTCGATCTGCTGCGTCGCGATCCCGATGTGGACCTGGTGCTGTTGGACCTGATGATGCCACACCTGAGTGGCCTCGACGTGTTGGCGGCCATGAAGGCGGACAAACGGCTGCACGATTTGCCGTCGATCATCCTCACGGCCGCCGGTCAGGAGCAGCAACACCATCGAGCGATGGAGCTCGGAGCGAGCGAGTTCCTCACCAAGCCGTTCAGCCCGAAGAAGCTGTATGCGAGAGCCGCGGAGCTCGTGGGAATCGGGGGCGAGGACTCGAGTGGTGGTGCGAGAGGGGGGGAGGGGGCCGAAGCGACGTGAGCGAGTCGAACAGCTGGGTGGTCGTGTTGGCCGGGGGCGTCGGGTCGCGCTTCTGGCCTTTGAGCACGCCGCGCCGCCCGAAGCAGCTCTTGCCCCTCGTCACGGGCGAGCCGCTGCTCGTCGAAACGGTGGCGCGGCTCCGACCGATCGCGCCTGCTTCGCAAACACTCATTCTCACGAACGCGTCGCTCGTGCCGGCGATCGGCGAGCTGTTGCCGGACGTCCCGCGGGAGAATCTGATCGCCGAGCCGCGGCCGAGGGGCACGGCGGCGGCGTTGGCGTGGGCGGCGCTCCGCATTCGCGAGCGCGCGGGCGACGCCGCGGTGATGATCTCGGTGCACGCCGATTGGTCGGTCGCGGACGCGGACGGATTTCGTGGCGCGCTGCGCCGCGCCGCGGGGGCGGCGGCGCGGCATGAGAGTTTGCTCACCGTGGGCGTCGTGCCGTCGCGGCCGGACCCGGGATTCGGCTACATCCAGCCTAACGGCGAGGTCGAGCCAGGATTGCGCCGCGTCACGCGCTTCGTCGAGAAGCCCGATCGCGCGCGCGCCGAGGCGATGTGCCGCGACGGATATCTCTGGAATTCCGGCATCTTCGTGTGGCGCGTGGGCGACTTCCTCGCGGAACTGCGCGCGCACACCCCCGAGGTCGCCGCGGCGCTGGAGGCGCACGGGAACGACGCGAGTGCCTTTTTTGGCGCCGTGCGACCGATATCGGTGGACGTCGGCGTGCTCGAGCGGAGCAGCCGGGTCCTCGTCATCGCCGGCGCCTTCGGGTGGGATGACGTGGGCACCTGGGGTGCACTGCGGCGCGTCCGGGCGCACGACGAGGCCGGCAACGCGACGAGCGGTCAGGTGTTCGCGGTCGCGTCGCGCGGCAATGTCGTGCACGTGGAAGACGGCGACGTCGTGCTGTACGGCGTGTCCGATCTCGTCGTCGTCGTTCGCGATGGACTCGTGCTCGTCACGACGGTCGATCGGTCGAGCGATTTGAAAACACTGATCGACGCGCTTCCCGAATCGCTGCGAGAGCGGCCGTGAGCGGCATCTATCTCTACGATGACGAGAAGGCGCGCGAATTCCAGCCCTTCGCGCTGACACGGCCGCTCGGCGACATGGTCGCCGGCACGGCGCTGCAACGGGATCGGTGGCAGACGGCGCTGCAGATGCCGGTGGTCGGGGTCATCACCGCCGAGCATCTCGCGGATTTCGACGAAGCGTCGTCGAGTCCGACGGCGCGGGGTGGAATTCCCGCCGGTTCGGTCATCGCGAACGCGCGCTTCGTTCCGAGGTTGAGTACCCTCGAACTTCCCGTTCGCGGCGCCGCGCCCGACAGCGCGGGCATGGCCGACATGTGGCTTTCCGGTGGCCGCGTCGCGGCGGCGCGCACGTCGCGGGAGCTGCCGGCCGACTACTTCGCGGATGGCCGCCTCACGCTCGACGACGTGAGCCGATCGGTCGGGGAAGCCGCGACGTTGGACGGCTGGTGGCTGGACGACGTCTGGGATCTCGTGCGACAGCTGCCCGAACAGATCACCGACGATTTAGCGTTTTATCAAAGGCCCTCGTTCGGCGGCATAGTCACGGTGTCGCGCGTCGGGCCGCCGCCGGATCACGCGATCGTCATCGGAAGCCATCCGGTGCTTGTCGCGAGCGACTACGCGGTGGCGGGCGAGATCGTCGTGAAGGGGGCGACGATCGAGCCGCAGGTCGTGTTCGACGCGTCCGCCGGTCCGATCTATGTCGGCGTGGGCAGCACCGTGCACGCGTTCACGCGCCTCGTCGGTCCTTGCTACATCGGCCGTCACTCGACGGTGCTCGGCGACCGGATTGGGATCTCGTCGATCGGGGATCACTGCAAGGTCCGCGGCGAGATGAGCAACACGATCATGCTGGGCTACGCCAACAAGGGGCACGACGGCTTCGTCGGCCACTCGTACATGGGTCGCTGGGTGAACCTCGGGGCGGGAACGATCACGAGCAATCTCAAGAACACGTACGGGCCGGTGACCCTCTGGACACCGAGCGGGCTGCGCGACACGAAGATGCAGTTTCTCGGCACGCTCTTCGGCGACCACGCCAAGACGGGAATCGGGACCTGCCTAACGACCGGCACGGTGCTGGGCGCGGGCGCCAACGTGTACGGGGTGCAGGCGCCGCCGAAGGCCGTGCCTCCGTTCGCGTGGGGGAGCGCGCCACCATACGGCGTGTATCGACTCGATAAGTTTCTCGAGGTGGCGGAACGGGTCATGGCACGCCGACAGGTGAATCTCACGGACCGCGCGCGGCAACAGCTCGCCGCGTCACATCGGGCCCGCTGGACGGTCGGGGAGATCGAGTGAAGGTCTGGATTCTCGGCACCGGCAGCAACGGGAACGCGGTCCTCGTCGAGGGGGACGGCACGCGCGTGCTCGTCGACGCGGGGTTCGGTCCACGCGCACTCGCGGCGCGTCTCAAGGCGACCTCGGTGGATCCGGCATCGATCGATGCGTGTTTGCTCACGCACGATCACAGCGATCACATCAGCGGCGTGGCGCGCTGCGCGCGGCGGTGGGGCTGGGCGGTGTTCGCGACCGACGGGACGGCGCGGTCACCGGCGTTGGCCGACGTGTCCATCACGCCACTGCCAGTGGGTACGCCGATGCGCATCGACGGACTCGAGATCACCGCCCTGCCCGTCCCGCACGATGCGACGGAGCCGGTTGGCTTTCTCGCGACAACCCTCTCGACCGGCGCGCGCGCGGGCATCTGCTATGACATCGGGCACGCCGATGAGCAAGTTCGAACGCTGTGCCGCGAGGTCGACATACTGGTGCTCGAGGCGAATCACGACGAAGGGATGTTGTGGGCCGGACCGTATCCCCCGTGGCTGTGTCAACGCATCGCGGGGCGCGTCGGCCATCTGAGCAATCGCGACGCCGGGCGATTGGCGCGCGACAGCGTCACGTCTCGGACGGCGCACGTCGTGCTCGCGCACCTGAGTGAGCAGAACAACACACCACACATGGCCAAGCACGCCGTGCAGTCGGCTCTGCGGGGGACGGCGTTCAAGGGAAAGCTGACGACGGCGACTCAGGACGGCGTGAGCGGGCCCTTCCTCCCGCGGGGCGCGAAGTTCCAGGACCCGCGACAGTATTCGCTGTTCTGAGGGATAGGGAAAGAAAAAGGGGCTAGGGAAGTAGCCCCTAGCCCCTTCTCTCGGAACGATCGGCTTAGTACATGCCGCCCATGCCGCCGCCGCCCGGAGCGGCCGGCGCCGGCTTGTCTTCCTTCTTCTCGACGACGAGCGCTTCCGTCGTGAGCAGGAGTCCGGCGATCGACGCCGCATTCTGCAACGCGGTGCGGGTCACCTTCGTCGGATCGATGACGCCCGCCTGCACCAGGTTCTCGTAGGTGTCGGTGAGCGCGTTGTAGCCGAATGCATCGTCCTTCGAGCCGCGAACCTTCTCGACCACCAGCGACCCTTCGGCGCCGGCGTTCTGCACGATCATGCGGATCGGCTCCTCGAGCGCGCGACGGACGATCTCGACGCCAATCTGCTCGTCGGAGTCATCCAGCTTGAGGCTCTTGAGCGCGCGCTGAGAGCGAAGTAGAGCGACGCCACCGCCGGGGACGATGCCCTCGTCGGCCGCCGCCTTCGTCGCGTGGAGCGCGTCTTCCACACGAGCCTTCTTCTCCTTCATTTCAGCTTCCGTCGCGGCGCCAACGTTGATCACCGCTACTCCACCGGCGAGCTTCGCGAGACGCTCCTGGAGCTTCTCCTTGTCGTAATCGGAGGTGCTCTTGTCGATCGCGTTCTTGATCTCGGCGACGCGCCCCTGGATCTTGGCGTCCTCGCCGTTGCCGTCGATGATCGTCGTGTTGTCCTTATCGATGACGATGCGCTTCGCGCGACCGAGGTCGCTCGTGACCGCGTTCTCGAGCTTGAAGCCGACTTCCTCGCTGATGACCTGACCGTTGGTGAGGACCGCGATGTCCTGCAGCATCGCCTTGCGACGGTCGCCGAAGCCCGGGGCCTTCACCGCGCAGACGCGGAGCGTGCCACGGAGCTTGTTGACGACGAGCGTGGCGAGCGCCTCGCCCTCGATGTCCTCGGCGATGATGAGCAGCGGACGGCCCTGCTGCGCCACCTTCTCGAGCACGGGGAGGAGGTCCTTCATCGACGAGATCTTCTTGTCGTGGATGAGAATGAACGCATCCTCGAGGACCGCTTCCATCTTCTCCGGATCGGTGACGAAGTACGGCGAGACGTAGCCGCGGTCGAACTGCATGCCGTCGACGGTCTCGAGAGTCGTATCCAGACCGCGCGCCTCTTCAACCGTGATTACGCCATCTTTGCCGACCTTCTCCATCGCCTCGGCGATGAGATTGCCGATCTCGGCATCGTTGTTCGCCGAAATGGTGCCGACCTGCGCGATCTCCTTTTTGCCGCCGGTGGGGACGCTGATCTTCTTCAGCTCCTCGACGACGGTGCCAACCGCGCGATCGATGCCGCGCTTGAGCGCCATCGGGTTCGCGCCGGCGGTGACGTTCTTGAGGCCTTCGCGGAAGATCGCCTGGGCGAGGACGGTCGCGGTGGTGGTGCCGTCGCCGGCGTTGTCGCTCGTCTTGGTCGCGACTTCCTTGACCATCTGCGCGCCCATGTTCTCGAGCGGATCGGAGAGCTCGATCTCCTTGGCGACGGTGACGCCGTCCTTGGTGACGGTCGGCGCGCCGAACTTCTTATCGATGACGACGTTGCGTCCCTTGGGGCCGAGCGTGACCTTCACCGCCTCGGCGAGCTGGTCGACGCCGCGCTTCAGTGCAGCGCGCGCTTCGACGTTGAAATGCAATTCCTTTGCGGCCATGGAGCGATGACTCCTTGTAGCGAAAAGTTTGTCGAAAAGGGGCTGGGGTCGAGGGGTTAGGGTTTACCAACCACTAACCACCGACGACCAACACCAGTGTTAGTTGATAACGGCGAGGACGTCGGACTCACGCAGGATGAGCAACTGCTCACCGTCGATCGTGACCTCGGTGCCGCTGTACTTCCCGTAGAGCACCTTGTCGCCGACCTTGACGTCCATCGGAACGCGCTTGTCCTTCTCGAACCGTCCGGGACCAACGGCGATGATCTCGCCCTGCTGCGGCTTCTCTTTCGCGGTATCCGGGATATACAGCCCGCCGCGCATCTGCTCCGCTTCCTCCAGCGCCTTGACGACGACGCGATCTGCCAACGGTGCGACCTTCACACTCGTGGCGCTCTTCGTGGCCATACGGTCTTCCCCTCCGTGGTGCGTGGCTTTGTGCGGCGTGTGCATCGCACACGCGAGTCTCTTTTGAAGTCGCTCATGCGTTGCGGTTGCTTCAGTGCGACCGTCCAACGCGACTCCAAATGTTAGCACTCATCCGTTGAGAGTGCTAACAGCGCGCGCAGTCTAACCCATTTTTGCATTCTCGTCAAGGGGAACAGCCCCTACCTAGCAGAGCTATAAGCTGTTGCTCTAGCGAGCCTTGCGGGGCTTTGCCACCCTTCTCGGACGAGCCTCGGCCGAGAGGTGCGCGTAGGCCATCTGCAGGCCGACGAGCGTGAGATGCGGCTCGACGCGATCGAACTCGTTGCAGAGCGCGCGAAAGGTCTCCGCAAGCCCTCCGGTGGCGACCACGATGGGCTTCTGCTTTCTTGGCCAGCTCCTCTTGATTCGCCTGACGATACCGTCGATCGCCTCGGCCTGACCGAACATCACCCCGGCGCGGATGCAGTCCTCGGTGCGGCGTCCGATCACGCTCGGCGGCACCACGAGCTCCGTCGCCGGCAGCTTCGAGGTCCTGCGCACCAAGGTGTCGAGCGCCGTTTGCACGCCCGGCGCGATCACGCCGCCGATGAAGACCCCGTCGCTCGTTATGCAGTCGAAGGTCGTCGCCGTTCCCATGTCCACGACGATCGCGTCCTGATCGAAGAGGCGACTCGCGGCGAGGGTGTTGATGAGTCGATCGGCGCCGACTGTGAGCGGCTCGTCGACGTCGACACGGATCGGAAGCGCCGCGTGCGCGTCGACGACGATGACGGGGCCGGCGCTGAGCGCCCTGCACGCCTCGACGAGTGGCTCGGTAACGCGCGGGACCACCGACCCGATGGCGGCGCCGTCGATGCCATCGGACGCGAGACCATCGAGGGCGAGCAGGCCTCGAATGAGAACACCGAATTCGTCGGCGGTCCGCTCGACGCCGGAGATGATTCGCCAGTGGCCGCGAAGCGACGTGCCCTCGAACAGGCCAATGGTGGTCTCGGTGTTGCCTACGTCGAAGACGAGGATCATGCCGAGCCTCCTGACGAGTTGATCTCACCCTCGAGAATGAGAGACCCAGCGTGGTGTCTTGCGCGCCGGGCGCCTTCGTCCACGAGCAGCGCGCCGTCGACATCGACACCGGCGACGACTCCGGGCGACGGAGCCACGCATCGCTGGCCAAGGGCAAAGTCGCGCGCGGCGAAGCGCGCCAGCTCGTCGCGACCCAGGAGGCCGGGTGCCGCAGCGGCTCCGCGGAGCGCCGGCACGATGGCGCGTAGCACGTGGATGCGACTCGTCCCGGGGACGAGACCTGCCGCGGGCAATCCGTCGGGTGCCCGGACGTTGATCCCGGCGCCGACGGCCAACCAGTCGAGGCGAGGGCCACGCCAGCGCGCCTCGACGAGCACGCCAGCCAGCTTCTTGCCGTCGACGTACAAGTCGTTAGGCCACTTGAGCTGAACCGGACTCGTGCTGAAGGCGTCGAGCGCCGGCGCGAGACCAAGCGCGAGGCGCAGGGCGAGAACGCCTAACGCGTCATCACCCGCGGGGCGCTCGAGCATCGTGAGCCATACACCGGCACCGCGCTCCGATCGCCACGATCGCCGCATCCTTCCCCGCCCCGCCGTCTGCGCATCGGCGACGACGAGCGTGCCCGCCGGCGCGCCCCGCTCGCCCAACCCATGGGCAACATCGAGCGTCGAAGCGACTTCTTCGAGGACGACGACACGCGGTAGAGAGAGGATGGCGGCCAGCTCCTCGCCGGAGCGACCATCATAGGACGACGTCGACGCCGCCGACGGCGAGTCGACCCGGGGCCGTGTACCGCTCACACGCCCCGCGTGAAGGCGATGAGAACGGCCACGCCGAGGAGGATGCGGTACACCGCGAAGGCACCGTAGCTGTATTTCGTGACGATGCGAAGCAGGACGCTGATCGCGAGCCATCCGCTTACCGCGGACGCCAACACGCCAACGATGATCGGCGCGGAGAATCCTTGTTCTCGGATCGCCTGAGGCATCTTCAGGACGGCGGCGGCGGCGATAATCGGCATGCTCATGAGAAAGCTAAAAACCGCGGCGTCTTCGCGCGTGAAGCGCAGGGCGCGACCAGCCGTGATCGTCGATCCCGATCGCGAAACGCCGGGGATGATCGCGAACATCTGGGCGATTCCCGTCAACAGCGCGTCGGTCCAACGCATCGTGGCAAGGCTGCGATCGCGCGCCGCGAATCGATCGATTGCCCAGAGCACAATCCCCATCACGATGAGCGCCACCGCGACGAGTCTCGGATCACGGAAGCTGCTCTCGGCTTGCTTCTCGAGCGCGAGCCCCGCGATGGCACCGGGTATCGTCGCGATGATGAGATAGAGCACGCGCCGTTCGTTATCGGTCTCGATGCGACGTTTGACGGCGACGTCCTTGGCGGCAATGAGCAGCGCGACCCATTCCGCCCAAAAGTACCAGAGGACGGCGACGAGCGTTCCGAAGTGCAGCGCGACGTCGAAGGCCAACCCAGGATCGGTCCAGTGCAGGATCCATGGAGCGAGCGCGAGGTGCGCGGAGCTGCTGACGGGCAGGAACTCCGAAAGCCCCTGGAGGATGCCAAGGATGAGGGCGTGAAAGACGGTCACGAAAGTGGGGGAGAGGGCTACGAGGGGATTGAAAGAGCGTGATCGTAGAAAGACTCGTAGAGCTCGACAACGTCATCCATCGCGAATCGTTCGCGGGCGTCGCGCGATGCGAGAGTGCTCATCGACTGCCAGCGATCGCGGTCGCGGAGAATGTCCGTCGCTGCCGTCGCCATGCCGTCGACGTCGCCGACCGCGCGCAATGCACCGGTGTCGCCGTCGCGAACCACTTCGGGAAGTCCACCAGCATTCGTGCCGACGACGGGCACTCCCGACGCGAGCGCTTCGAGCGCGCTGAGGCCAAAGGACTCGCTTTGCGACGGGAGGAGAAAGAGATCCGCCGCCGACAGCAGCGGGGCGACCGCCTCGATCTTCCCGAGAAAGAAGACGCGGTCGTCGACGCCGAGCTCGCGCGCCTCCGCCTCGGCCTCGACGCGATCGGGGCCGTCGCCGACCATCACGAGCACACTCGGAATCTCGGCGCGGACGCGAGCGAAAATGCGAACGACGTCGCGGACGCGCTTCACGGGGCGGAAGTTCGAGATGTGCATCAGCACGCGATCCGTCGGCGCGACCTGGTCCCGCAGCGCCGCCTTGTACTTGGAGCGATCGTAGACGGCGGGATCGATGAAGTTGGGGATGACCTCGATGTCGCAGCCGGTGCAACCGAAGGCGCGGATCGTTTCCCGCTGCAGGAAACGCGACACGGCGGTGAGCCCATCGGATTGCTCGATCGAGAACTTGGTAATCGCGTGGAACGACGGGTCCTGGCCGACGATGGTGATGTCCGTCCCGTGCAGCGTCGTGAGGACGCGGATGTCGGGCCGGGTCGAGGCGAGCATCTCACGCGCGATCCAGGCGCTCGTCGCGTGCGGGATGGCGTAGTGCACGTGAAGCAAGTCGAGCTTGTGCGCGAGCACGACTTGGTGCATGCGCACGGCGAGCGCGAGGTCGTAGGGCGGATACTCGAAGAGCGGGTAACGTCCGACGTCGACCTCGTGGAAGTAGATCCGCGGGAGAAACGAGGGTAGGCGAAACGGCTGCTGGTAGGTGATGAAATGGATCTCGTGCCCGCGCCGAGCGAGCGCCATCCCGAGCTCGGTCGCCACGGCACCCGAGCCGCCGTATGTCGGATAGCACGTGATGCCGATCTTCACGCGGGCCGCCGTATGGTTTCGCGCAGCCATCGCTCGGCAACGGCCATCCAGGATGAATCGGAAGGATCGAGGTGGGTCACGTGGCGGTCGTCGAGCTGGTGACGAATCCAGGTGCGTTGCCTCTTCGCGTACTGTCGCGTTTCGACGAGCACTGCGTGACGAGTCCGCGCCGCGTCGACCGTGCCGCGAACATGATCACGAATGACGCGGTAGCCCGACGCGTTCCACGCGGGCGCGTTTTCGGGAATGGTGTCGACGAGTCGTCTCACTTCCTCCATCCAACCTCCGGCAAGCATTGCGTCGAGGCGCGTCTCGATCCGGGCGACAAGGGTCGGCCCCGGGTCGACGACAAGATAGCGAGCCGTACGCCGTGCAGGACGGGCTCGTGCACGGTGCAGCGCACTCAAACGATGGCCGCTCAGGAGCGCCACTTCGATCGCGCGAAGCAGCTGTGTGCGACCGAGATGGGCGCGATCGGGATCGAGCGCCGAGGTCCAGTGTCTCAGCTCCGCCAGGGGCAGAGTGACGAGTGCCGCCTGCAGGCGACGCCGGCGCTCGGCGTCGAGCTCGGGCTCCTCGAACAGCGGCTCGAACAACGCGCGAAGGTAGAATCCCGTTCCACCGACCACGAGCGGAATTCGTCCTTCGGAGAATGCGTCGTCGATCCAGCGATCGGCGTCTTCCGCCCAGGCGGCCGCCGAGTATCGCTGCGTCGGCTCGATGAGATCGATGCCGCGGTGTGGGACGGCCGCGAGCTCCGCGGGAGTTGGCTTCGCGGTGCCGACATCGAAGTGCCGATAGATCTGGCGCGAATCGGCGACGATGATCGTGACCGGAAATTTACTCGCCAGCCAGAGCGCGACCGCGCTCTTCCCCGCCGCGGTCGGCCCAGCGACTACCGGGATGAGAGAATGCTCATCGGCGGCCAAAGCGGCGCTCGAGCTCGTCCCAGGAGAGGTGGACCACCGTCGATCGGCCATGCACGTCGTGCGCGGGAAGCTGCGTCGATGCCAGGGCAACGAACAGGGCGCGCATCTCGCCGGGGGACATGATGTCACCGGCCTTGATCGCCGCCTTGCAGGCGACGGTCGCGGCGAGCCGCTGGTGCTTCGTGGCCGCGGACGCGTCACGATCTCCCGTCAAGGCGGCGATGGTCTCGCGCAAGCAGCGCTCGGCGTCGAAGCGCGGATGAGGCATCGGCACGCTCCGAACGATCAGCGTGTGGCCGCCAAAGCCTTCGACCTCGAAGCCGAGTCGCTCGAACGAGTCGCGCTGCGCGTCGAACGCATCGGCCTCGGCGGGTCCGAGATGCAGTGTCAGCGGAAAGAGCAACCGCTGGGCGGGCGCCTCTCCGCACTCCATCGCCCGCATGAACCGCTCGAACAGCACGCGCTCGTGCGCGGAATGCTGATCGATGAGGACAATGCCGTCCTCGCGCTCGAACATCATGTACGTGCGTCGCAGTTGGAGGAGCGGCGGCACGTCGATGTCGGCGGGCGCGAGATCGGCGGTCGCCGGTTCGGCGGCAGCGCGCTCCACCCCCTCGGCGCCGGCGAAGATTCCGGCATCGATTTCGGGCCGCGGCCGAAGCACTTCGACGTCGACAACCGGTGGCGCGAATGGCATCGGTGCTGGCCAGAGTACACGTCCCAGCGACGCGCCACTCTCCATCGTACCGAGGGCGCGCCGCACCGCCATCTCGACGACGCGCTCGACATTCCAGCGGTCGCGAAAGCGTACCTCCGCCTTGGCCGGGTGCACGTTGACGTCGACGTCGCCGCCGGCAACGGTGAGCTCGAGGTAAAGCGTGGGGCGCACGCCAGCGGGAATCGTCGAACGATAGGCCGCCTCGGCGGCGCGAACGATTCCGTTGTCGCGCACCGAGCGTCCGTTGATCGCCAGGTGCACGCGGCGACTGGCGGTGCCGACTTCCGACGGTCGCTCGACGAGGCCGGAGACATGGATCGTGCCGGCGACGTCGTCGATGTCGACGAGGCGCGCCGCAGCCGCGGTGCCGTGCAGGGCGGCGACGCGCTCGCGCAGTGAAACCGCGCCCGGTAGCACGAACACCTGCTTCCCGTCGTGACCGAGCGTGAAGCGGACGTCGCGCCTAACGAGCGCAAGACTCGTCACGCTCTCGAGGATGCTCCGCCATTCCGAGCGGGCGCCACGGAGAAACTTGCGTCGCGCCGGCGCGTTGAAGAACAACCGTCCGACGCCGACGGTCGTGCCACGACGGCGCGCGGTGTCGGCGACGTCCGCGACCGAGCCGCCCGCCGCCCGCACGACGGTTCCGGCGCCGTCGTCGAGCGCGGTCTCGATCTCCAGCTGCGACACAGAGCAGATCGCCGGGAGGGCTTCGCCGCGGAAGCCAAAGCTGCGCACGCCGACCAGGTCGCTCGCGGCGCGGATCTTCGATGTGGCGTGCCGCGCCAGCGCGAGCACGGCGTCGTCGCGCGTCATGCCTGATCCATCGTCGCTGACGCGGACGAGCTGGCGCCCGCCGTCTTCGACGGCGATGTCGATGGTCGTCGCGCCCGCGTCGAGTGCGTTTTCGACGAGCTCCTTCACGACCGACGCCGGACGCTCGACGACCTCGCCGGCGGCGATCTGATCGGCGACGGCGCTGGGAAGAATCGCGATGCGGGACGTCATCTCGCTCGTTGGGCTAGTCGACAGACGCGCCCCGCTCGAGGGACGCGAGATTCGACGACTCGACCCAGCCCTCGCGCTGCGCATCGAGTGTCACGAGGGTCCATGGACCTTCGCGGCGCACTGCGCGGGCGACTTCGCCGATGATCGCGGTGCCCTTGGTTTCCCCGCCTAACGCCGGATCGCTGCTCAACCGGGTGGTCGAGCGTACGACGGTGAGATTGCGCGCGGCGAGCCGTTGATCGAGATCGAGCCCGCCGAGCAGGAGGAGGAGGCCAACCATTCCCGCGCCATAGGCCCAGCGCCTGAGCGTGATCCGCGCGCGGATCGTGCGACGGAAGGTGAGCAACGTCGCGAGCGTCCAAGCAACGAGCCAGGCGCCCACGGCCATCCAGAGCGTGAACGCCGACGACACGGGGGGAACGTAGTCGATCGACCCGAAGCTCTGCGCCTGGGCGAGCTGCAGGCGATCGCGCAGATCGGATGCCGTTGGCTCGAGACGCAACGCGCGCTGCCATCCAATCACGGCGCCGGAGGTATCATTCGCGGCCCACGCGGCGGTGCCGAGGTTTGCCCACGCGTCGGGGGCCCATGGCGACCGATTCGCGGAGCTCGCGAAGGCGCTTCGCGCCGCGGCGAATTGATGAACGGCGTACGCGCGCACGCCGCGATCGAAGTCGACCTGCGCGTCGTCGACGGAAATCGCGTGAGCGCTGCCGACGCCGAGGGGAATCGCCGCGACGAGAGCCAAGCCCAGTATCCTCGGGAGACGGAGCTCGGCGCGCGGCAGTGCTTCCGCGTCGGCCTGACGCACGATGGAGATGGCACGCTCGAGCGCATCCCGGTCGAGGAGAACGGCAGGTCCATACGCCGACTCGTCGAGCTTCCGGAGCAATGCCTCGGCGTCGGTGGCGAGCGACGACGAGACGCCCGCGCGGCGCATCGCGCGCGCGAGCGCGCCGGGGCGCGTGAAGCGCTCGGCGCTGACGCCTAACCGTTCACCGAGGGCGTTGGCGTACGCGCGACGAACCTCGCACGAGTCCTGCGCGGCCCGGCTGTGTGCCAGTGCACGAAGCTTCGCCGCGGCAGAGGGCGCCGTGACCCGACGCGGCGCGCGCCGCAAGCGGCCGGCTAGCGCGGGCAATGGCGCGAGCGAGAGGAGCAGCCAGAAGTAGGCTTGCTCCTGCGGCGGCCGATCGACGGGCCCGCGATAGCTCGCCCGAATCGCGAGCAGCGGCTCGGAACGAACCGTGTCGGCGTTCGCAAGAAAGCCGGGCGCAATCGTCACATGCTCCCCGGCCGCGGCCGCGATTGCATAACGACGCGTGTCGGGATTGAAGTAGCCATAGCGGATGGGCGGCACATCCATCTCGCCGGCAATCTTTGGCGTGAGCACCCAGTCGAATTCCTTCGCGCCGCGAATCCTGCGCGCGGTGGAGTCGACCTGAACGCGCTCGTCGGAGCGGACGAGGTTCGCCCAGGGAATCTCGAGACGCGGCGGCGGAAAGAGCTTCACATTCCCGGCCCCCGACAACCTAACGGTCAGCAACATCGGGTCACCGACGCGACCGCGACGGCTGTCGAGCCGTGACGCGATCGCGAGATCGCCGACCGCACCCATGTACTCACTGGGCCGGCCGGCGCTCGGGGGATCGACCGCGACGAGGATGGTGCTGTCCGTCACCAGCTCATGAGACTCCTCGCGACTGAAGAAGCTCGAGGAGAGTGGCAACGAATACACGAGTTGCGCCGGCGCGATGACGAAGCGCCCCGGCAGGAGTGGGAAGAGCGCGCGCTGATAGACGAGCGCGTCGAAACAGCGCGTTCCCACCTTGCGTTTGGGCGGATCCCCGGTGACGGGCGGCAAGTCATACGCGAGCATCGACTGCATGTCCGGCGGATAGAACGTCGGATTCCGTCGCAACCGATCGCGGACGGTTTCATTGAGAAATACCGCGACTTCGTAGTTCGCCTGCTGTCCGACGTAGACGGTTTCCGGCTCGGTGAGTGCTCGGAAGTTGACGTCGAGGCTCGTATCGATGCGGGCGCGCGCGACGACGGTGGGAACGCCATCGCCGGCACGAGCGCCGCGCACCGTTATGCGGAGCGGCTTCGAGCGTGCCGTCGCGCGGCGCAGCCTGGCCTCGAACGGCGGAATCGTGAACGACCCGGCCTGATCTGTCGTGAGGACGTAGCGGTACTCGGCGATGATCGAGCCGCCGTTACGGGGATCGAGCTGTATGTGCGGCGTGATCGACGAGCGGAGCACGTCGAATGGCGAAAATGACGGAGCGATGATCTGTGGGGCGACGTTTCCGGGCGCGCTCACGGCAACAGTGACCTCGACCGCGTCGCACGCCGATACGACATCCGGCGCGTGCGCGACGATGGCGAGCTGCGCGAGCACGAGGAGTCCGATCACCAGTCCTTCCCACCAGGCGGCGGTTCGACCCGCGTTTGCCGCTGTTTCTTGGCTTGCACGTCGCGCTCTTCACGGGCGGCACTCCCGAGCAACTGCTCGGCCTGCTGCTGACCGAGTCCCCCTTTCGGCTGCGGTTGTTGCTGCTGTGGGGACGTGTTCGATTGGCCGCCGCCGGAGCCACCGCCGCCTCCGCCGCCGCCCTGTTCGCGCTTTCGCAGCGCCAGCTCGTAATTCCACTTCGCGTCCAGATCGTTCGCGCGCATCAACAAGACCTTCTTGTAAGCGGCCAGCGCCGCGTCCAGCGTTTCGTTCGCGGCCTCCTTGGGGAGGGCGAGCCCTTCCTTCAAGTGCGCGAGTCCCAAATTGAAGAGTGCGCGGTAGCGCAACTCCGCGTCCGGCGCATCAGTCAGACGGTCGAGTACCTCCATAGCGCCTTGCAGCGAGTCACCGGCGAGGAGCGCGGTGCCGTAGTTGTACAATGTCTCGGGCCGCTTGTCGCCGCCGTCAATGGCACTACGGTACAATGCCGCGGACTGCTGGTAGTTCTGCGAGTGGTACGCCCGTGCAGCCTTGTCCGATGGCGACGAGGAGGGCAGCAGTCCCACGCAGCCCGACAGCGTCGGCAGGAGCATGAGAATCACCGCCGCCGCCGCGTTCACGGTCGTCTGGGCCGCGGCGCTGCTCCGGCGTCGCCGACCACGGCGCTCGGAGAGCATCGTGTCGAGCAATAGCAGGAACACGGCGGGCAAGAGAAAGAGCTGAAATCGGGGCGTTCGGGACTCTCCACTGATGGCTGCACGCGCCTTTGTCCGGAGCCGGGCGAGCGCGCTCTTCACGAGAGAGGCCTTGTCGGTGCGCGACGCATCGATGAAGGTCCCGTGCGACGCATCGGCTGCCGCTTTCAGGAACGACGGCGTGTAGTGCGTGACCACAATATGTCCCGCCTCGTCGCGCTTGAGCGTTGTGGTTCGGTCCGGATTCTTCACGGGAATTGTCGCGCCGACGGTCGTGCCGAAGCCGACGGTGACGAGGCTGATTCCCTGATCTCCGGCGTGCTTCGCCTCGGCGATGACGTCGTTGACGTCCTCGAACGCCTCGCCGTCGCTCATCACGACGAGCGCCTTGTCGGCACCGCTATTCGAGAGCATGAGCAGATCAGAACCTTGGCGAATGGCGCGGGCCAATGAGCTGCCCGCCTGCCCGACGACCGAGGGATCGAGATTGTCGAGGAAGAGAGAAAGCGCTCCGGCATCCACGGTCATCGGCGTAAGGATGTAGCTGCGGCCGGCAAACGCAATGAGTCCGATGCGGTCGCCGCGCGACAGATCGAGCAGGCGTCTGACTTCCTGCTTCATCCGCTCGAGGCGATTCGGGCGCTCGTCGGTGGCCATCATCGAGAGCGACGCGTCGAGGGCGAGTACCATGTCGATGCCGCTGGTGCGGACGATGTTTCGCTCCGCGCCCCAGCGAGGGCCGGCGACCGCAATCCCGACGCCGAGCGCGGCGGTCGCAAGTCGCGCGACGTGCCATCCGGGGGCGCGCAGCGCGTTAGGCGGAACGAGCCGCGCGACGACGTCGGTCGTCCCGAGACGGGCGAGTCGCGCGAAGCGCCGGCGGTAGTTGTAGCGGACGAGCAGAATGACGAGCAGGGGCAGCACGACGGCCAGCGACAGCAGCCACGGATAGTCGAAGAAAACGCCGAAGACAATCACGGCAGTGGACCTCGCCAGGCCGCGAGCACGAGCTCCATCGTTAGGGCGAACAGCGCCACCCCGAGCGGCCAGCGGAAGAGCTCCGTGAATCGGACATACGACTTCGTCTGAACGGGCTCGCGCTCCAACTGATCGATCTGCTCGTAGATGCGCTCCAGGGCGGCCGCGTCCCGGGCGCGAAAATACCGACCGCCCGATTCGTTGGCGATGTCAGTGAGGAGCGGCTCGTCGATCCGAACCGGACGATTCTCGTAGCGCAAGCCGAACAGACCCCGCCCCACAGGTACCGGTGCCATGCCTTCGGTACCGACGCCGATCGCGTAGATCTTTATGCCGAAGGCCGCCGCCGCCTTCCCGGCGGTGCGCGGATCGATCGCGCCGCGATTGTTCTCACCATCCGTGAGAAGGATTATGACCTTGGAACGTCCAGGCGCCGTTCGGAGTCGGTTCGCCGCGGTGGCGAGCGCGGTGCCAATCGCCGTTCCGTCCTCGAGCTGGCCGGGGGCGAGATTGTCGACGGCCGCATTGACGACCGGATAATCCGTTGTCAGAGGGACCTGCGTGAGCGCTTCGGCAGCGAATGCCACGACGCCGATGCGATCACTCGAGCGCGCCGCGATGAACCGCTTCACGACGTCCTTCGCGACTTCGATGCGATTCTGCGGTTGAAAGTCCTGCGCAAGCATGGAGCTCGAAAGATCGATCGCGAGAACGATGTTGATACCCTGGCTGGTAACGTTCTCGGCGCGCGCGCCGGAACGCGGCCGCGCCAGCGCGATGATTGCCCCCGCGAGCAAGAGATTGCGGAAGAGAAAGAGCAGGAAGGTGACCGCGCGCCCAGCGTGCGGCCCGCGCGCGAGCACGGGGACGCGCGAAAAGACGATCGCCGGCGGACGATGGCGTCGTCGCCAGATCCACCACACGGGCAGGCCGAGGAGGAGCAGTAGCGCCCAGGGCGAGACGAATTGCAGTCCGCTGAGAAAGCTCAGGCTCATGCGGCCTTCTCCGCCGCGGCCGCCGGCGTCGACGCCCGGTGCTCGTGGGCGACGATTGCCCGCGCCTCGCGTCCGAGCTCGCGCGCGCGGTCAGCGGACACCTGGCGGCGCGCGAACTTGATGAGATCCGTCTCGTTGAGCACCCGCACGAGCTGCTCGTTAGGTACGGCGCGTTCGGCCCTCAGCGCCCCGTGGAGCTCCGTGCTCGTGAGGGACAGTCCAGCCGTGGAGTAGCGCGCCGAGAGGTAGTCGCGAAGTACCTCGACGACGAGCGCGACGTAGCGGCCCCGCTCGCCGGCGTCGACGAGGCCGAGCGCCTCGACGCGGGCAAACTCCCGCTCGGCCTGGAGGTAGGGGTCGATGGCGATTACCGGCCGGGAGCGCTTTCTGTTGCGCGACCACCACCAGAGGAGGAGGAGCAACAGAGCGAGCGCCGCGAGCGCGGCCCACAACCACCACAACGGCGCGGCGAACTCGTACAGCGCTCGCGCGGGCTTGGGGACACGTAGGGCGGTATCCGCCGGAAGCACGCTCTCGACGAAGACTCCGCGGCCGGCGATCGGAATGCGACGCGAACGGCCGCCCACGGTGACAACGACGTCGCCTAACGATATGGGTTGTTCGCCGATGTCCCAGGCGGCGACCCGATAGTAGCCCCACTGAACGACGCCGCCCGAATCCGGGCGCGTCTCGACGCGCACCGGATCGAGTCCCTGCACCGCGCCCGTGGAGTCGGGCGCGGGGGGAAATGCGATCGTCGCGCCGAGTGGCGCGCGGACGCCGATCTGGATGAGGAATGGATCACCGATGCGCACCGTGTCGGGCTCGACTCCCACCGCCGCCTGCACGGGGATGGGTGTCCCGGATCTCTGCGCGACGGCCACCGCGGGAGCGAGGAGTGTGAGCGCAAGCCCGAGACGCGACAGGCTGCGGATCATCGGCGGTGCACCCTCGTCTCCCGGGAGCGGAAGAAGCGCAGGAGGGGCTCGATAATGCCGGCGTCGGTGCTGATCGGGATCTCGTCGATGGCGAGGCGGCGAAGCAGGTGGCGCCGCTTCTCGAGGTCGTCCGTTGTGCTCTTGTCGAACTGCTCGCGCACGCTCGGATCGCTCGTGTCGACGCTGATCGTCTGCCCGTTCTCGGGATCGACGAGCCTAACGACGCCCAGGTCGGGCAGCTGTTGCTCGCTCGGATCTTCCACGCTCACCGCGACGAGGTCGTGCCGCTGCGCGAGGAGCTTGAGGGGCCGCTCGATGTCGTCGCTGAGGAAGTCGGAGACCAGGAAAATGATCGACTTGTGTGGCAGCATCTTGATCAAATAGTCGGTCGTGCCGGCGATGTCGGTGCCCGAGCCCTCCGGCTCGAAGACGAGCAGATCGCGGATGAGCCGCAGCGCGTGCTTGCGTCCCTTCCGCGGCCGAAGAACGTGCTCGACGTGATCCGTGAAGAGCAGCGCGCCGACGCGATCGTTGTTGCGAATGGCGGACATCGCCAGCACCGCCGCGAGCTCCGAGGCCAGCTCGCTCTTGAATCGCCGGCGCGTCCCGAAGCGCTCGGAGCCCGAGAGGTCGACGGCGAGCATGACGGTGAGCTCGCGCTCCTCGATGTAGCGCTTGACGTAAGGCCGCCGCATGCGCGCGGTGACATTCCAGTCGATGCTGCGCACCTCGTCGCCGGCTTGATACTCGCGCACTTCGGCGAACTCCATTCCCTGCCCCTTGAACACCGATCGGTATTCGCCGGTAAAGAGCGAATTCACGAGTCCGCGCGTGCGCAGCTCGATGAGCTTGACCTGGCGCAGGATCTCGGGCGGCACGCCACGCGTCGGCGGAGCGGTGTCGGGGCGGTGCGCCTGGAGCGCGGTGCGCGAAGCGTTAGGCGCAGAGCGCGGCGCGTTGCGCGCAGAGCGCTCGCGCACATCGTCCTTCCTGCGTTCCTTTCTCCGCCAAAACGCCAATGGACTCATTCGCTTCTCTTACGCTCTGCGCTTACGGGCTCTCGATCTTCGCCAGCACCTTCGTCACGATGTCGTCGCTCGTGACTTCCTCCGCTTCGGCCTCGTACGTCGTGAGCACACGATGACGCAGCACGTCGGGGGCGATCGCTTTCACGTCGTCAGGAGTGACAAACGCACGACCTCGGAGAAACGCGTGCGCGCGCGACGCCTGCGCCAGCGCGATCGTCGCGCGCGGACTCGCGCCGAACTCGATGAGGGGAGTCAGATCTTCCAGACCGGCGGCGCCAGGCTCGCGCGTCGCATGAACGATGTCCACGATGTAATCCATGATCCGCTCGTCCATGTAGAGATCCGCGATCCGTGCGCGCGCGGCCATCACTGCTTCGGGCGACGTGACGTGATCGATCGGAATCGGCTCACCCCCGGCCATCCGACGCATGATCTCCTTTTCTTCATCGCGTGTCGGATAGCCGACGCGCAGCTTGAGCATGAAGCGATCGACCTGCGCTTCGGGGAGCGGATACGTCCCTTCCTGCTCGATCGGATTCTGTGTCGCGAGCACGAGGAATGGCTCCTCGAGCTTGTACGTGATTCCCCCGATGGTGACCTGCTTTTCCTGCATCGCCTCGAGGAGCGCGGCCTGCACTTTCGCCGGCGCTCGGTTGATCTCGTCGGCGAGAATGATATTCGCGAAGATCGGCCCCTTCTTCACGAGGAATTTTCCCGTCGACTGATCGTACACCTGCGTACCGACGACGTCGGCCGGCAGGAGATCGGGGGTGAACTGAATGCGGTTGAAGGTCGTGGCGATCGTTTCGGCGAGCGTGCGCACCGTGAGCGTCTTCGCGAGTCCCGGCACCCCTTCGAGGAGCACGTGGCCGCCGGTGAGAAGGCTGATGAGCAGCCGGTCGATCATGTAGTCCTGGCCGACGACACGTCGCGCGACTTGTCGCGAAACGTCCTGAATGAGGCGGGAATCCGCCCCAGACTGCACCGTTGTTGCCACGCGCGAGCTCCGTGTGCGCTGGTATGCGTGATGTTGCGCGTGCAGGTGCCCGCGCCGTGCGATCGCCGTTACAAGTTTAGCACCACCTAGCAGACCCTTTGGTCCGCTCGTACCCCATCATTGCGACCAGGTGCCTACGCCACACTCGCCCGCACGTCATCGCATGATCTCGCGAATGGCGCGCGACTCCTGAGGCGTGAGCTGCCGCGTTGCCCCGGTGCGCAATGTGCCGAGTGAAACAGGACCAAAGCGCACGCGCACCAGACGATCGACCTCGAGATCGAGCGCTTCACACAAGCGTCGAATCTCTCGAGAACGCCCCTCCGCGATCGTGATCTCCAGCTCCCATTTTCCTCTCCCGAGCGGACGGCTCTCCACCGCTCGCGGCAACACGATTCCATCCTCGAGCTCGACTCCTCGTCGCGCGCTCGCCGCGGCGACCCGACCATCACCTCGCACGGTCGCGACGTACACGCGCTCGATCTCCTGGCTGGGATGGGTCAGTCGGTGCGCCGCGTCACCATCGGTGGTGAGCAGCAGCACGCCTTCGGTGAGATAGTCCAGCCGGCCAACGTAGGTGAGTCCCGGGACGTCGGGAACGATGTCGAAGACGGTACGCCGCCCCTGCGGATCCGCCCGAGTGGTCATCACGCCCGGCGGCTTGTTGAGCACCAACCAGGTGGCGTGCGCGCTGCTCGCGACCGTGCCAATGCGCTTCCCGTCGACCGCGATGCGATCGCGATCGGGATGAACGGTCTCACCGATTTGCGCGACGTGATCGTTGACGGTGACGCGCCCGGCGGCAACGAGCTCCTCCGCATGCCGCCTCGAGGCGATGCCGGCGCGCGCGAGCGCGCGCTGAATGCGCATCGGCTCGGCCACGAGCGGCGCCTACTCTGAGAGAGACGCGGGAACCGGCGCGCGGAGCGCGATCGCCAACTCGTCCGCGCGCGGCAACTCCTCGAGGTGACGCAGCGCAAAATGCTCGAGGAAGACGGGCGTCGTACCGTACATCAACGGGCGACCGAGCCCTTCACCGCGGCCGACGACGTCGATGAGGCCGCGCTCGTGGAGGGACTTGAGCACGCCACCGATCGCGACGCCGCGAATCTCCTCGATCTCCGCGCGACTGATCGGCTGTCGATAGGCGATGATCGCGAGCGTCTCGAGCGCGGCGGCGGACAACCGCTGCGGACGCGCCGCCAACTGCGCGCGCTCGATGGCTTCGGTGTACTCGGCGCGCGTGAGAATCTGCCAGCCGCCGGCGATCTCCTGCAGCTCGACTCCATGCCCTTCGACGTCGTAGTGCTCGCGCAATTCGTCGATCGCCGCGGCGAGGGCGGCCGGTGACTCGTGAGGCGACAGCGCCGCGAGCTCCTCGGTCGTGATCGGACGGGCGCTCGCAAAGAGCGCGGCCTCAAGCAGCTTCGCTAGCGGTGTCACGGACGACGGGGGCGGGTACGGGTACGGGGGCGGGGGCCGCCGATGTGATCTCGACGTTTCCGAATGGGCGTGGCTGTTCCACGCGCAGCTCGCCGAGCTTCGCGAGCTCCAACAATCCCAGGAGCATCGACAGGACCTGCCATGGCTCGCGGCTCGCTGCGATCATGTCGCTGAGCAGGGCACGCGCGCGTAGCGCGAGCATGACGCGAATGATCTCGATGGCGCCGGGCACGTCGAGCGCGCGTGGTACTACGTCGTGCATGTCGGGGCGCGACACCGCGCGGAGCACGCGATCGACGGCCGCGAGCAGCTCGACCAACGAGAGCGCGAGCGGCGCCTGCACGGGCGCGGGCTGCGCCGGCAGATAGGCGCGCGCGAAGTGACTGCGGCGCTCTTCGCCACGACGCTCGAGCAGATCGACGACCTCGCGCATCTGTTGATACTCGAGCAAGCGACGCACGAGCTCCGCGCGCGGATCTTCCCACGGCTCTTGTTGCCCAGTGGGCAACAAGAGCTGCGCTTTTATGCGGAGCAATCTCGCCGCCATCTCGAGATACTCGGCGGCCTCGTTGAGAGCGAGTGTGCGGATTCGTTCGACGAACTGTTCGGCTATGCGCGCGATCGGGATGTCGTAGATATCGACCTGTTCGTCCCGAATGAGCGACAGCAGAAGATCGAGCGGCCCGGAGAATTGTGGCAGCTCGACGGCGAACGAGGTCGCGGTATCGACTGGAGTGTACACCGTCACTGCAACCACCGCGTTGCCGAAGGAAGGAAAGGTCGCACGGAGTCGAGCAGCTTCAGGCTGACGACATTTGCCGGGTGCAGCCAGTAGTCGAGCAGTTGCGGCGCAAGGTAAAGAATCAGCACGAGAATCGCGATGCCGTAGAGACCGACGCGTTGATATTGGACTGCCCAAGCGGGCGGCAGAAAATGCTTTACGACCTGAGAGCCGTCGAGCGGTGGGATGGGCAGCAGGTTGAACGCCATGAGGAGCAAGTTCAGGCGGACACCCGTCACCATCATCGCCTGAAGGATCCCAGCGGTCGGTTCAATGGCGGGGGCCCGTCCGGCGAGGCCGAGCAACGCGATGAGGAGCGTGCAGACCACGGCAATTAGCAAGTTCGTAACAACACCGGCGAGCGAAACGATGATGTCACCGCGCCGGTAGTTCCGATAATTGCGCGGGTCGACCGGCACGGGCTTGGCGCCGCCGAGGACCACCGAATGGTTGGAGACCACCCAGAGTAATACCGGCAGCAGCAGCGTCATCCACGGATCGATGTGCTTGATCGGATTCCAGGTGAGTCGGCCAGCCTTCAGGGCTGTCGTGTCGCCCTGCTTGAGCGCCGCATAGCCATGCGCATATTCGTGCGCGATGACCGAGAACAGCAGCATCGGCACGAAGAGGAGTAAGCCCTGGAAACCCAAGGTCGGCTTGTGGCGGTCGAGAGGGTTGCGATCGAGAGACGCGAGCGTGGCGGGACGGCAGGTAAGGTAGCGTCCGCACCCGAGTACTGTCAAAGCACTCAACGTTATGTCACGCCTTGACATCCGGCACGTCGCGCCTAGATTCCGGGCTCCGCGCAGTGAGGCGCGCGCAGTCCCTGCTTACGACCCGAGGTTTTCGTGCCGAATATCGCTTCCGCGAAGAAGAACATGCGTAAAACGCGCGCCGCCACGGTGCGCAACCGCGCGCAGCGCTCGGCGCTTCGCAC